>DASQEZ010000033.1:0-7102 GCA_035633415.1 Ornithinibacter sp.
GATCTGCGCGCTGCTCTCCGGAGGCGGGTATGCCGAACAGGTGGCAGTCCCAGCCGCGCAGCTGCTGCCGGTGCCTGACGGGGTCTCGCTGGTCGACGCCGCAGCGCTGCCCGAGGTCGTCTGCACAGTCTGGTCCAACGCCTTCCTGGTCGCGAACCTCCAGCCCGGGGAGACCCTGCTGGTGCACGGCGGGTCGTCCGGCATCGGGACCATGGCGATCCAGCTGGCCCGTCAGGTCGGTGCGCACGTCATCGTGACCGCGGGGTCCGCGGCGAAGCTCGAGGCCTGCCGCCGGCTCGGCGCCGAGGTGCTCGTCAACTACCGCGAGGAGGACTTCGTCGAGCGCGTCCTGGCGGCGAGCGACGGGCACGGTGCCGACGTCATCCTCGACATCGTCGGTGCGAAGTACTTGTCCCGCAACGTTGCCGCGCTGGCCACGGGTGGTCGGCTCGTCATCATCGGCATGCAGGGCGGCACGCGTGGCGAGCTCGACATCGCGGCGCTGCTGCGCAAGAGGGGTGCCGTCATCGCGACGTCACTGCGCGCACGGCCGGCGGATGAGAAGGCGACGATCGTGGCGGCCGTGCGCGAGCACGTGTGGCCGCTCATCGCCGCCGGGACGGTGCGGCCCGTCGTGCACTCGCGCCACCCGTTGGTCGAGGCCGCCGCGGCGCACCGGGAGCTCGAGGCGGGCGACCACGTGGGAAAGATCCTGCTCACGACCGGCTGACCGGATGGCGGGGCGTCCGCTCGTGGGCGGGACGCGGCACCGCGCCCGCCGCACGGCATCCCGATCGGATGCCGTTCACCCCCTGACGCGCGCACCTCACGTGCGGTAGAACAACGGGCATGACAGCGGTCGCCACGGTCCTCACCGCCCTCGTGGCGCTCATCCACGTCTACATCGTGGTGCTGGAGATGTTCCTGTGGGACACCCCGCGCGGTCGTGCCGCATTCGGCACCAGCCGCGAGCTGGCCACGCAGACCAAGGTGCTCGCCGCGAACCAGGGCCTCTACAACGGCTTCCTCGTCGCCGGGCTCGTCCTGGCCCTGGTCGGCCCGCAGGAGCACCGGTACGCGTTCGCCGTCTTCGCCCTGTCCTGCGTCGTGGTGGCGGGCGTCTACGGGGCCGTCACCGCGAGCCGTCGCATCCTGTGGGTGCAGGCGCTTCCTGCCGCGCTGGCACTCGGCGCGCAGGTGCTCGCCCACTGAGCCAACGGCGACGGCCGGTGCCCACCGGCTAACGAGGGCACCGTCCCGCGAGCAAGGGCCGGCTCAGCGCAGGAACAGGTTCAACCCCACCGTCAGCAGCACCGAAAGCGCGAGCGAGACGAGGAGCATGACGACGCAGCCGCCAGCGCCTCCGAGGGGTCGAACCTGAAGTGGACTCACCCGAGCCACCTACCCCGACTCCCGTCAGCCATGCTTGACGCGCCGATACATACTCGGTATACATGGGCGATCGCCGAGCCGATACTCGGTATGCCGCGCGAACGGGGAGGGGGACCACGATGTCGGTCCGGTCGGGGCTGCTGGCCCTGCTCGCCGAGGGCGAGAAGTACGGGGCCCAGCTGCGCACCGAGTTCGAGGCGCGCACCGGGGGCACCTGGCCGCTCAACGTCGGGCAGGTCTACACGACCCTCGACCGCCTGGTGCGCGACGGCCTCGTCGAGTCGGGCGGCCAGCAGGATGCCGACGGCCGCATCGCCTACCGCCTCACCCACGCCGGGCACACCGCCCTCGGCACCTGGTGGAGCACTCCCGTCGACCGCACCAGCACCCCGCGCGACGAGCTGACCATCAAGCTGGCCCTGGCCGTCACCGCCCCGGACGTCGACGTGCAGCGGGTCGTCCAGACCCAGCGCACCGCCACCCTGCGCCACCTCCACGACCTGACGAAGCTCAAGCGGAAGTCCCTCGGCCAGACGGAGGGGGTGGCCGAGGGCCTCGCCGACGGCGAGAACGGGCTCGCCTGGCTCCTGGTCCTGGAGCACCTCGTCTTCGCCGCCGAGGCGGAGGTCCGCTGGCTCGACCACGTCGAGACGATGCTGGCCCGCCGACCCGGCCGCACGGCATCCGGGCACGCCACCGCCCCACCCACGACCGGCTCCACCGGCACCAGCACCACCGCGGCCCGGCCACAGCCGGCCGTTCTCCGCACCGACCCCGGGGGGGACCACTCATGAGCACCACCGCACCGCACGTCGTCATCTCCGACGTCACCCGGATCCACGGCAGCGGCGAGACCGCCGTCACCGCCCTCGCCGGCGTGAGCCTCGAGATCCACCCGGGAGAGCTGGTCGCCGTCATGGGCCCCAGCGGGTCGGGCAAGTCGACTCTGCTCAACGTCGCCGGCGGCCTCGACCGCCCGACGTCGGGCACCGTCACGATCGGCGGTGACACGCTCACCACCCTCGGCCCGCGCGACCTCGCCAAGCTGCGCCGCCGGCGGATGGGCTTCGTGTTCCAGGACTACAACCTCATCCCCAGCCTCACCGCGGCCGAGAACGTCGCCCTGCCCCTCGAGCTCGACGGCACCCGCGCGCGGCAGGCGCGTCGGCAGGCCCGGCACACCCTCGACCTGATGGGCCTGATGGACCTGTCCGACCGCTACCCCGACCAGATGTCGGGCGGGCAGCAGCAGCGGGTCGCCATCGCCCGAGCCCTCGTCGGCAGCCGCCGGTTCGTGCTCGCCGACGAGCCGACCGGAGCCCTCGACAGCCACACCGGCGAGGAGGTGCTGCGCGTGCTGCGCGACCGCTGCGACGAGGGCGTCGCCGGGCTGCTCGTCACCCACGAGGCACGGCACGCCGCCTGGGCCGACCGGGTCGTCTTCCTGCGTGACGGGGTCGTCGTCGACACCACCGGCCACCGCGAGAGCCCTGAGGACCTGCTCGCCGCGGGGGAGGCCGCTCGATGACCACCCTCGTCCGCCCCGACGCGCCCACCGAGGGCACCGGCGGGAGCGGGAGACCGGCGCGACCCCACGAACCGAGCCGGTACGCCGCATGGCGCTCGAGCTGGGCGGTCGCCCTGCGGATGGCGCGGCGCGACGTGCGGCGGCACCGGGGCCGCAGTGCCCTGATCGTGGTGATGGTGACCGTGCCGACCCTCCTCCTGAGCGCACTCGTCACCATCGCGGCGACCTCGGACGTCGCCGGCGCGGAGCTGATCGCCCCCACGATGGGCACCGGCCAGGCGTTCCTCGAGGGCCCCTCCCCCACCCGGATCGCGCAGGGGGCCACCCCGAGCAGCGGCACCGCCGGCTTCGACGACCCCGCGCAGCCCATTCCCGGCTTCGACCCGGGCGCCGGACCGTACGCCAACGCGGATGCCGTCTCGCGGCTCGTCGGCGCCCCCGTGGTGCCGATGTCGACCTTCGCCGCACGCACGACGGTGGGGGAGCGCCGGGTCAGCCTCGACGCCGTCGCCCTCGACGGCCGCACGGGTCTCGGCGACAAGCTGCGCCTGGTCTCGGGGCGATGGCCGCAGGGCACGACCCAGGCCCTCGCCACCGCCTACGGGATGTCGCGAGGGCTCCCCGACAGCGGACCGGTCACCGTCACGGTCGACGGCACCGAGCACACCCTCGACGTCGTCGGCATCGCCTCGGTGTACGGCTCGTGGGGAGGCGAGGGCCTCGTCGTCGCCGAACCCCTCGGCGAGACGTCCGGGTCGGGGGGCTGGATCGTCATGGGCGAGGACCCCGTCACCTGGCCAGAGGTTCGCGGCCTCAACGACCACGGCTTCCAGGTCACCTCCGCCGCCGTTCTGCGCGACCCACCCTCCGACTCCGAGCTCGCCCCGGAGATGCAGGGGAACTGGAGCAACGAGGCGCAGCAGACGACCATCATGGTCGCGCTCGGCGCGGTGATGCTGCTGATCATCACCGCACTGCTCGTGGGCCCGGCCTTCGCGGTGAGCGCCGCCCGTCAGCGACGCACGCTGGCCCTCGCGGCGAGCAACGGAGCCAGCACCGCGGTGCTGCGGCGAACCGTGCTCGCGTCGGCTCTGGTGCTCGGCACGGCATCCGCGCTGCTGGGGGTGGTGCTCGGGGTGGCGGCGGCCCGCGGCCTCATCGCGTGGACGAACCGCGACGGGCTCGGCATCACCGGCCCGTTCGACGTCCGATGGGCGCTGCTGGCCGGCATCGCCCTCTGTGCGATGGCGAGCACCATGGTCGCCGCCCTCGCCCCGGCCCGGCGGCTGGGCCGGCTCGACATCGTGGGGGTGATGCGGGGGCAGAGCGTGTCACCGCGGCCGAGCATCCTGCTGTTCGTGGTGGGGGTCGTGCTGGCGGCCGCCGGTGCCTGGGCCATCTTCTCGAGCATCGCTGCTGGGCAGGTCATGTACCTGGGGTTCGGCGCGGAGTACCTCGTCACCATCGGGGCCGTGGCCCTCATCCTCGGTGCGCTGTTCCTGGTGCCCGTGACCCTGACGCTCGTCGGTCGCCTCGGCAGCCGGATGCCGACGTCGTTGCGGATGGCGGCGCGCGACCTCGCCCGCCATCGCTCCCGCAGTGCCCCGTCGGTGGCGGCGGTGCTCGCTGCCGTCGCGGGCCTCACCTTCGGGATCACCGGCCTCTCGAGCGACACCGCACAGCGCGAGCGCGAGTACCTGCCCCAGACGATCGCGGGCGAGGCCCTCGTGCATCCCGGGTCCGACGCCCTGCTCAGCGGCGCGACCGTGGCGGCAGCGGCCCCCGGGCTCGTCGTCACCGACAACCTCGGCGTCGACACCGGCGACCCCTGGCTGCGGGGGGAGCAGCCGACCGAGCCGTTCCGGATGACGTTCGCCAACCTCGTGCCGGAGGGCTGCACACCCGAGCGCACCGTCCAGGACGACGAGTGGCTTCCCGCGGACCAGGCCGAGGCCGACCAGGGACCGCCCTGCTCGGTGGCCGGCACCAACGGCTACAACGGGATGACGGTGACCCTCCTCGCCGCCGACGAGATCGTGCGCAGGCTGGGGCTGGACGAGGCGCAGGCGCGGGCGGTGCGGGCCGGAGGGGCCGTGGTCCGCGGGCTCGGTGCGGCGGGCTCCTCGGGCACGGTCCGGATCGCCCGCGGGACGTACGCGGTCGACCCGGCGGCGACCGGGCCGGTCGCACCCGACGTGAAGGTCGACCAGGACGTCACGGTGCCGGTCGTCGCGATGCCCCAGACCCGGGACTCCGCCGCCCGGATGCTCGCGGCCTCGATGCTGCTCGCCACCGACACGGCGACGACCCGCGGATGGGCGACCGTGCCGCAGTCGTTCACCGTGCGTGACCCCTCGGGCGCGGCGGTGACCGGCGACGCCGCCGACACGATCCAGCAGACGCTGGGCGACGAGGTGTTCATCGGTGTCGAGCGCGGGTTCGAGCGTGACGACGTGCTGATCGTCGCCATCCTGCTCGGAGTCTTCGCGCTGCTCATCCTGGTGATCACGCTGACCTCGACGGCCCTGACCCTGGCCGAGCAGCAGAGCGACCAGGCCACCCTCGCGGCGCTCGGCGCGACGCGAGGGACGCGTCGGGTGATGGCGGCAGCCCAGGCGTTCCTGCTCGCCGCGGTCGGGTGCCTGCTCGGGGTCGCGGTCGGGCTCGTGCCCGGCATCGCCATCTCCCGGCCGCTCACCAGCCAGGGCTGGGACCCGCTCACCGGTGCGGCGACCTCGCAGGGGGCGATCGTCGTCATCCCGTGGCAGGCGCTCCTGGTCGTCGGGGTGCTCGTGCCCCTGGTCGCGGCCGGGATCGCCGCGGCCGGCATCCGGCGCGCACCGCAGGTCACCCGCCGCGCCACCTGATCCGACTCATTGCGGATCTCGGACAGCGGGGGTGGCCGCACACCCTCCGACACGGTCCGAGATCCGCAATGAGTCGACGACGGTAGAATCGTCGGAGCACAGGGTCCCTGGTGCGTCGTTGGAGGCGGGTTCGACGCACGCTCGATCCGCCCTACCCGGGCGCGCACCCCAGGAAGCCCTCGATGTCACCCCTTGCCTCCTACCGGCGGTTGTTCACCCTCGCCGGGCCCCTCTACGTCGCGGTCGCGTTCGTCGGCCGGCTCCCGCTGGCGATGGCCCAGATGGGCACCCTCCTCCTCGTCGCCGGCACCACCGGTTCGTACGGCACCGGCGGCGCCGCGGCCGGTGCGCTGGCCGTCGCGAACGCCGTCGGCGCGCCGGTCGCCGGGAGCCTCGCCGACCGGGTCGGCCAGCGACCGGTCGTGCTCGTGCAGTCCGTGCTCGGCGGGTTGGGACTGCTCGGCCTCGTCGCTCTCGCGCAGGCCCGGGTCGACCCCGCCCTCGTCGTCGCGATGGCCGCCGTGGCCGGTGCCGCGATGCCTCAGATCGGTCCCCTGGCGCGGGTTCGCTGGCGCCCCATCACCCGCAAGGAGGAGCACCACCAGCCGCACCTGATGGAGGCCGCGTTCTCGTACGAGGGTGCCGCCGACGAGGCCTCCTTCGTGCTGGGCCCGGCTCTGCTCGGCCTCATCGTCGTCGTGGCCAGCCCCCAGCTGGCACTGGTGGTGGCGGCGAGCATCCTGCTGGTGTTCGGGTGCGCGTTCGCCCTCCACCCGACGGCTCGGTTGGCCCACACGCACCGCGCCGCAGCCGTGACGGGCGCGCGGCTGGTCACCGCGACGTTCGTCGTGCTGCTCGCGGCACAGCTGCTCATCGGCGTCGTCTTCGGCTCCATCCAGACCGGCACGACGGTGCTCGCGACGGAGGCCGGGCAGGCCGGCATCGCTGGCCTGGTGCACGCCTCGCTCGGCGTCGGTTCGGTCATCGCCGGCCTGGCGGTTGCCGCGCTACCGACCCGGTTCGGTTACGCCTCACGGGTTCTCGTCGCGGCGCTCGGTCTCGCACTGCTCTCGCTACCCCTGCTGGTGACCGACACGGTCCCGCGCCTGTTCGCCGTCGTGCTCGTGCTCGGCTTCGTCGTCGCGCCGTACATGATCAGCGTGTTCATGCTCGGCGAGCGCGCGGCCCCGTCCTCGAGGGTCGGCGCCGCGATGACGCTGCTCGCCGGCGCCACCGGCATCGGGTACGCCGTGGGGTCGGCGGTCGCGGGCCGGCTCGCCGACCAGCAGGGGTACACCAGCGCGTTCGCGGTCAC
>DASQEZ010000034.1:0-5281 GCA_035633415.1 Ornithinibacter sp.
TGCAGAACCGGATCGACGCGGAGCACCTGCCGGTGCGGCTGCTCGGCCACCGCGCCGACGTGCCCGACCTGCTCGCTGCCGCCGACGTCGTCGTGTCGAGCGCGGTCTGGGAGGGCCAGCCGGTCGGCATCCAGGAGGCACTGCACGCCGGTGCGGCGGTCGTCGCCACGGACGTCGGGGGAACCGCGGCCGTCGTCGGCGACGCCGCCCTGCTCGTGCCCGGCGGCGATCCGGTGTCGCTGGCGCGGGCGATCCGTGACGTCGTCGTGCACGGTGCGGTCCGCGACAACCTGAGGTCGAAGGCCGTCGAGCGGGCGGCCCACCTGCCGACCGAGGCCGACGCCCTCGAGGCGGCGCTCACGGCCTACCGCTCGGTGCGGCCGGTAACGTCCGAGGCGTGAGCGTCGGTCCGAGGGATGGGAACCCGGGGCGCGCCGGACGTGTCGGGTCGGGAGGGGCGCCGGGATGACGTATCGTTGAAGCCCGTGGTGCTTCAGACGACTAAACAGATCTTCGTGACCGGGGGAGTCGCCTCCTCGCTGGGCAAGGGGCTCACGGCCTCCTCCCTCGGACACCTCCTTCGGGCGCGTGGGCTGCGGGTGACGATGCAGAAGCTCGACCCGTATCTCAACGTCGACCCCGGCACGATGAACCCCTTCCAGCACGGCGAGGTCTTCGTGACCGACGACGGCGCCGAGACCGACCTCGACATCGGTCACTACGAGCGATTCCTCGACGTCAACCTCCAGGGCAGCGCCAACGTCACGACCGGTCAGGTCTACAACCGGGTCATCACCCGGGAGCGGCGCGGCGAGTACCTCGGTGACACCGTGCAGGTGATCCCGCACATCACCAACGAGCTCAAGGAGCGGATGCGGGCGCAGGCCGCGGGCTCCCCGGGCGTCAGCGACGCCGACGCCCCGGACATCATCATCACCGAGATCGGCGGCACCGTCGGCGACATCGAGTCGTTGCCCTTTCTCGAGGCGGCACGCCAGGTGCGCCACGACCTGGGCCGCGACCGCGTCTTCTTCCTGCACGTCTCGCTCGTGCCCTACCTCGCACCGAGCGGCGAGCTGAAGACCAAGCCGACCCAGCACTCGGTCGCGGCGCTGCGCCAGGTCGGCATCCAGCCCGACGCGCTCGTGTTGCGCGCCGACCGCGAGATCCCGGACTCGATCAAGCGCAAGATCTCGCTGATGTGCGACGTCGACACCGAGGCCGTCGCGGCCGCCGTCGACGCCCCGAGCATCTACGACATCCCCAAGGTGCTGCACCGCGAGGGCCTGGACGCCTATGTGATCCGCCGGCTGGGACTGACCTTCCGCGACGTCGACTGGACCGACTGGGACCTGCTGCTCGAGCGGGTGCACGCGCCCGAGCACGAGGTCGAGGTGGCTCTGGTCGGCAAGTACATCGACCTGCCCGACGCCTACCTCTCGGTCACCGAGGCCCTGCGCGCCGGTGGCTTCCACCACGACGCCAAGGTGCGCATCCGCTGGGTGGCGTCCGACTCGTGCGAGACCGAGGCCGGCGCGCAGAAGGCCCTGGGCGGGGTGGATGCCGTGCTCGTGCCGGGTGGCTTCGGGGTGCGCGGCATCGAGGGCAAGGTCGGCGCGCTGCGCTGGGCCCGCACCCATCTCGTGCCGACGCTCGGCATCTGCCTGGGACTGCAGTGCATGGTCATCGAGTACGCCCGCGACGTCGCCGGTATCGAGAGTGCGAGCTCGACCGAGTTCGACCCCGGGACGACGGCACCGGTGATCGCGACGATGGAGCAGCAGAAGGCGTTCGTCGAGGGCGCCGGCGACCTCGGCGGCACGATGCGTCTGGGCAGCCAGCCGGCCGAGCTCGTCGAGGGCTCGGTCGTCGCCACGGCGTACGGCGCCACGTCCGTCGACGAGCGGCACCGCCACCGCTACGAGGTCAACGAGTCCTACCGAGGGGCGCTCGAGGAGGCCGGTCTCGTCATCAGCGGCACCCACCCCGACCTCGGGCTCGTCGAGTTCGTCGAGCTGCCCGTCGACGTGCACCCCTACTACGTGTCGACCCAGGCGCACCCCGAGTTCAAGTCGCGCCCCACCCGCGCGCACCCCCTGTTCGCCGGGTTGATCGGGGCGGCCATCGAGGCCCAGCGGGCGTCGCGGCTCGTCGAGGTCGAGCGGCCCCGGCACCACGAGCCCGCCGAGGCGCATGCCTGAGCCACTGCGTGACCGGCTCGACCCCCGCCCGGTGCTCTCGACCAGGACGTCGTTCGAGGGGCGCGTGTGGGACGTCGTCAGCGACGAGGTCGACCTCGGGGCGGGTGGGGTCGTCATCCGTGACTTCGTCGACCACACCGGTGCGGTCGCCGTGCTCGCGCTCGACGAGCAGGAGCGTGTCGTGCTGGTGCAGCAGTACCGCCACCCCGTCGGGGCGTTCGAGTGGGAGCTGCCGGCCGGGCTGCTCGACGTCGACGGCGAACCGGCCCACCTCACCGCGGCCCGCGAGCTGCACGAGGAGGCCGACCTCGAGGCGGAGGAGTGGCACCTGCTGCTCGACCACTACGCGAGCCCGGGCGGGTCGAGCGAGGCACTGCGGGTGTTCCTGGCCCGCGACCTGCGCGAGGTGCCCGAGCCGGATCGTCACCAACGCGACGGCGAGGAGCTCGGGATGCCGGTGCGCCGGGTTCCCCTCGACGAGGTCGCCGAGGCCGCCCTGCGTGGCGACGTGCACAACGGCACCCTGATGATCGCGGTGCTCGCGGCGGTCCGGCTTCGCGAACGTGGCTGGGCCGGACTGCGATCGGTCGACGAGCCGTGGCCCACGCGCTCGCGCGGACGTCGTGCGGCCGAATCCGACGGCAGTGTCGGGTGAGCCGCTTCGGTTCGGGCACACCGGCATCCGTGACCGCGACCGGTGCCTGCCCGTGCGGTGGGATGCCGCGAGGCGCGACGCTCGCAGCCTGCTGCGGGCCGGTGGTCACCGGGGAACACCAGGCGGACACGGCCGAGGCGCTGATGCGGTCGCGCTACACGGCCTACGTGCTCGGCGACGGCGACCACCTGTTCCGCACGTGGCACCCGCGCACCCGCACCGACGATGCCGACCCGGACCCGCGGGTGCGGTGGGAGGGCCTGGAGGTGCTCGACGTGGTCGACGGCGGTCCGGATGACGCGGAGGGGGTCGTGGAGTTCCGGGCCCGCTGGGTCAGCGCCGACGACGGGCCGACCCGGCGTGGCGAGCTGCACGAGCGCAGCCGGTTCGCGCGCCGAGCGCGGCGCTGGGTCTACGTCGAGGCCGAGTAGCCACGGCACGGCACGGCCGCACCCACTACTGGTAGGACACGAACCAGGGTGTCGGCTGCACCTGCGCCATGGTCTGCGCCGGGGTCAGCATCGGGGTGTCCTCGTCCTCGAAGTTCTTCCAGCCGAGCCAGACTCCCTCGGGCAGGTCGCGCCGCAGGGCGGCCCAGGTGCCCTGCTTGGCGTTCTGCCCGCCCTGGCCGTCGGCGTGCACCAGCCACTGCACCTCGTCGAGCGAGGTGTCGAGACGCTCGCGGCCACGCACCATCGAGGGCCGGAACTGGTGCAGGGTCAGCACCTTGGGTGGCAGGTCGTGGCGGCGCACGAGCTCGGCGAGCCACGCCCCGACCCGGTTGACCTCGTCGACGCCGACCGAGCCGATCTGCCGAAGGGGCTTCTGCCCGGGCTGCAGCCGCCACTCGGGGTCGAGCGCGAGCCCGACCCAGGGCCGCCGGAGCAGCTCCTCGTAGGCCTTGGCCTGGGTGAGGAAGTCGTCGCGCCCCGGTTGGAGGTCGAGCACGACGTAGGCGCCGCCCCGTTCGGCGGCCTGCACCCAGGGCAGCAGGATGCGCGCCGGCGTGCGGCGCGAGTAGGACCCGTCCTTCTGGCGCGACCCCGAGGCGACCGTCGCGATGAGCTCGAAGGCGGGCACCACGGGGGTCTTGGTGAGGGTGGCGTACTGCGCGGCCACCGCCGTGACCCGCGCCACCGACCGGGCCGCCGACTGCTCGCCGAGCATCCCGAGCGCCGACGTCTGCGGGTGGCCGTAGAGCGCGACCATCCGGCGCCCCGGGAAGGGGAGGAGCCCTCCGCCCGGCAGCTCGCGGGCGTGGCGGGCGGTGCGCACCCGCTGGGCGAACCGTGCGGCGGGGCCGAAGCCGGGGCCGACGGCGAGCACCGCGGTGTCCGCTGCCTCGCGCACGGCGGTCAACGCGTCCACTGCGGTGCGCGGGTCGCTCCCACCGACCGTCACGCGCGTCGCCCCCACGGCCGCCAGGGTGGCGTCCAGGCTCGCGGGCACGGTGGCACCCGAGAGCACGAGCACCGTGGCGCGGTGGTCGTGCGGGCGCAGTGGCAGGCCGGGAAGGTCGGCGAGGGCCCCGGAATCCGAGCCGTCGACCACCTGGCGGTCACCGAACGCGGCCGTCTCGACGGCACCCGGCCAGCGGATCACGGTGCGGGTGCGCAGCCTGTCGAGCTCGCCGGCGAGATCGGGCCCGGAGGCGAGCAGCGGGAGGCCGAGCCGTGTCGCGAGGGCCGTGCCGCCCGGCAGGTCGCCCGGGTCCCCCGAGGTCACGACGACCGCGCTCGCCGCCTCCAGCAGGGCCCGGGCTGCCGTGAGCATCGCGGTGGCGTCGTCGCCGTCGGCGCCCGGGTCGAAGGCGTCGGCACGATCCGCGGCGCCGGGAGTGACCTCGTGGCGTGGGGGGCTGTCGTCGTCGCGTCCCGCGCTCGACGCGGGCCGGCGGCTGCCGGTGCCCGCGTCGGAGGTCGACCCGGTGCACGACGCCGCGACCCCGGCGGCGCCGACCCCTGCCGCGACGGCGGCTGAGCGCAGCGCGGTGCGGCGGGTGAGGGGAGTACTCATGGTGGCGGCCAGCGTGACACGACTTCGCGCGCACCGTGAACTCCGAGGGCGTCGTCGTGCGTGGTACGAACAGGGCATGTACCTCGAGAACCTCTGCGTCGACGCCCGGGACCCGAGTCTGCTGGGGCGTTTCTGGGAGACCCTGCTCGGGGGCAGCACGCTGACCGAGGAGGAGGACCTCTTCGAGACGAGGCTCGCCGTTCCGGACGGGCTCGTGCTCGACCTGTCCTTCCAGCGGGTTCCCGAGCCGGTCGCTCCCGAGCCCCGGCTGCACCTCGACGTACGGGGCGGGGCGCGGCAGGCGGAGGTGGTGCAGCGGGCCCTCGACCTCGGCGCCCGCCGCCTCGACATCGGCCAGCACCACGTGCCGTGGGTCGTCCTGGCCGACCCCGAGGGCAACCCGTTCTGC
>DASQEZ010000035.1:0-2093 GCA_035633415.1 Ornithinibacter sp.
GATCACCGACAACCCGCTCGCGCAGGGCGGCGACGACGACGCCCTCGACCGGGCCGCCATGGAGTCCGGCACCGACTGACCTGCGAGTTCGACCCGGCCGGGTTGTGAGCGACATACAAATACACTCGCCGTATGCCGTCCGCCCGCCCGACCCCGTCGGCCGCCACCCGCGCCCGGGTCGCCCGCGCCGCCGGCGACCTCGGGGCCGCCGCCGTGCAGCAGATGGAGACCGACCACGAGTGGTACCGGTCGCTGTCGGCCGAGAACCGCTCGTGGGTGGGGCTGGTGGCCCAGGCCGGCATCACCTCGTTCCTGGACTGGTTCGGTGGTGAGCAGACCCAGCCGGCCGTCACCGCCGACGTGTTCGGAACGGCCCCGCGCGAGCTGACCCGGTCGATCTCGCTGGCCCAGACCCTGGACCTGATCCGCACCGTCATCAACGTCGTCGAGCGCGAGATCGCCGACCTCGCGGCACCGGGAGAGGGTGACCTCGCTCGCGAGGCGGTGCTGCGCTACAGCCGGGAGGTCGCGTTCTCCGCGGCCGAGGTCTACGCACAGGCCGCCGAGGCGCGTGGTGCGTGGGACGCCCGGCTGGAGTCACTCGTCGTCGACGCCGTCCTCCGCGGGGAGGCCGACGAGTCGATGCAGTCGCGTGCCGCCGCGCTCGGCTGGGGCTCGGTGACCCAGGTCGTGGTCGTGGTCGGGTCGACCCCGCCCGGCGCCACCGCCCCGGTGCTCACCGACCTGCACCGCGCGGCCCGGCGCACCGGCGTGGAGCTGCTCGTGGCGATCCACGGACCGCGGATCATCTGCATCGGCGGCAGCGTCACCGACCCGATGGCCCTGGCCGCCGCCCTCGACCCGCACCTGGGTGACGGCCCCCTCGTCGTGGGCCCGGTGGTGCCGCACCTGTTCGCCGCGGGGCGCAGCGCGCGAGCGGCCATCTCGGGGCACGGCGCCGCCCCCGCGTGGCCGGCCGCGCCCCGGCCCGTGCACGCCGACGACCTGCTCGCCGAGCGGGCCCTGCTCGGCGACCTCCCCGCCCGTGGTGCCCTGGTCGCGCGGATCGTGCGACCGCTCGCGCAGAGTCCGGGCGGCACCCTGCTCGACACCGCGGCGGCCTACCTCGACGGCGCGCTGGGCGTCGAGGGGACCGCCCGCACGCTGATCGTGCACCCCAACACGGTGCGCTACCGCCTGGCCGGCATCATCAAGGCGATCGGCTACGACCTCACCGACGCGCATGACGCGCAGACGGTGCGCACGGCGCTCGCCTTCTCCCGGCTGGGGCCGGCCTCGCGGTCGACGAGCCGGCCCTGACCTCCGTCCGGCGCGCCAGCTCCGTTTGGAGGAAACCTACAGATCGGGCCAGCAAGGTTCGTCCTCGTTCGTCACGAGAAGGGCCCGGTCGGCAGGACAGGGTGGAACACGTGATCGTCATCGTCTGCCCCGGCCAGGGCTCCCAGACCCCGGGCTTCCTCGCCCCGTGGCTCGAGCTGCCCGGCCTGCGCAACCAGCTGAGTGCCCTGTCCGACGCCGCCGAGGTCGACCTCGTCACCCACGGCACGTCGTCCGACGAGGACACCATCAAGGACACCGCCGTCGCCCAGCCACTGCTCGTCGGCGCCGGCCTGCTGGCCCTGCGCGCGCTCTCCGGCACCACCGCCGACGGCGGGTACGCCGTGGCGCCGGCTGGCACCGGCGCCCTGGCGGGGCACTCGGTCGGCGAGATCACGGCGGCCGCCGGGGCCGGGGTGCTGTCCGAGACCGACGCGATGCGCTTCGTCGCCCAGCGCGGTCGGGCGATGGCCGCCGCGAGCGCGGCCACCCCCACCGGCATGAGCGCGGTGCTCGGCGGCGACCCCGACGAGGTGCTCGCCACGGTCGCGCGCCACGACCTGACCGCCGCCAACGTCAACGGTGCCGGGCAGGTCGTCGCCGCCGGTGCCCTCGACGCGCTCGCGGCTCTCGCCGCCGACCCGCCGACCCGGGCGCGCGTCATCCCGCTCAAGGTCGCCGGCGCGTTCCACACCCACTTCATGCAGCCGGCCGTGGGGGTGCTCCAGGACGGATGGACCGACCACGACGTGTCC
>DASQEZ010000036.1:0-4786 GCA_035633415.1 Ornithinibacter sp.
CGGGAGCACGGCGCCGGCGGTGCGGTCCAGGACGAGCACGGCATCGGGGACGAGCGACTGGCCGAGCACGGCGTCGAGCAGGTCGGCCAGGCCGCGGGGGTCGCGCCGGCTGATGACGACCGCCGTCACCGTCGGGTCCACGCCGTCCGGGGCGGAGGGCGTGGACATCGGACGCGTGGGGGCCAGAGTCATGCGGGGTGGCGGTGGACCGGGGCGAGGCCCCGGCTCACACCGCGCGCTTCTTCAGCTTGCGGCGCTCACGCTCGGACAGGCCGCCCCAGATGCCGAAGCGCTCGTCGTTGGCGAGGGCGTACTCGAGGCACTCGGAGCGCACGTCACACCCGACGCAGACCTTCTTGGCCTCGCGGGTCGAGCCGCCCTTCTCGGGGAAGAACGCCTCGGGGTCGGTCTGGGCACACAGCGAGCGCTCCTGCCAGGAGAGCCCACCTTCCTCCGACTCACCCTCATCGAGCATTCCGTCGATCAGATAGAGCTCGTGCATGCTTCCCTCCTCGACCCTTCGACCCGCGTCCCCCGGCTGGGAGTCCGAGGTACATGGGTGGAATTACACGCGTGTCATGCCGTCCACGTCAAGCCGGTTGGTGTTATTGGTGTGCATTTTCCCGGTTCCCCGGCGTTTCGGGGCGGCCTCGCCGCGCCGCGACCGCGCCTGACAGACTCTCGCACATGCACATCACGGCCCTCGCCGGCGGCGTCGGCGGCGCTCGCTTCGTCCGCGGACTTCGCCACCACCTCGACACCACCCCCGGGCTCGCGGACTCGACGGTCACCGTCATCGCGAACACGGGCGACGACATCACGCTGTTCGGGCTGCGGGTCTGCCCCGACCTCGACACTCTGCTCTACACGCTCGGCGACGGCGTGCACGAGGGCCAGGGGTGGGGCCGTGCCGACGAGAGCCACCGGGTTCAGGGCGAGCTCGCCGCCTACGGGGCCGTCCCCCAGTGGTTCGCGCTCGGCGACCTCGACTTCGGCACCCACGTGGTGCGCTCGCAGTGGCTGGGCCAGGGAGCGTCCCTCAGCGAGGTGACGGCTCGGCTCGGGGCCCGGTGGCGGCTGCCGGAGCGCCGCATCGAGCTGGTGCCGATGACCGACGTGCCGGTGGAGACGCACGTCGTGGTCGATGACGACGACGGTGGGGAGCGCGCGATCCACTTCCAGGAGTGGTGGGTTCGCCACCAGGCGGCGGTGCCGGCCCGTCGCTTCGTCGTCGCCGGGCTGGACCGTGCCACCCCCGCCCCGGGGGTGCTCGATGCGATTCGCCGCGCCGACGTCGTGCTGCTGCCGCCGAGCAACCCCGTCGTGTCGATCGGGATCATCCTGGGGGTGCCCGGCGTGCGAGACGCGTTGCGCGGCACCGCTGCTCCCGTCGTCGGCGTCTCGCCGCTCATCTCCGGCCGCCCGGTCCGTGGCCATGCCGACGCCTGCCTCGAGGCCATCGGCGTCGAGGTGACCGCGCAGGCCGTCGGTGGCCTCTACGAGGACTTCCTCGACGGCTGGCTGGTCGACCCGGCCGACGCCGGCACCACCTTGCGTCGTGCCCGCGTGGAGGTCTTCGACGGACCGCTGCTGATGAGCGACGTGGCGGAGACCGCGCGCATCGCCGAGCACGCGCTGCGGATGGCCGCCGCGGTGCGGGCGTGACCGACGGCTCGGTGCCGTCACCCCCCGTGGCCGGCGGGCTCAGCGTCCTGCCGATCGCGGGTGTCGGTGAGGTGACGGCGGGTGCGGACCTCGGCGGTCTGCTCGTCGACGCCCTCGCGGCAGCCGGCCTGCAGGTCGGGGCAGGCGACTGCCTCGTCGTGTCGAGCAAGGTCGTGTCCAAGGCGCTCGGCCTCACCTGGCCCGGCACCCGCGAGGATGCCGTGGCGGCCGGCACGGTGCGCGTCGTGGCCGAGCGCCTCGGCGCTGGTGGCGTCACGCGGGTGGTCCAGTCCGTGGCCGGGCCGGTGATGGCGGCTGCGGGCGTCGACGCCTCGAACACCGGCCCGACGCAGCAGCTCCTGGTGCTGCCCGAGGACCCGGACGCCGAGGCTGCGCGCCTCCGCGCCGCAGTGCTCGACAAGCTCGAACTTCATTCTGCGACAGCGCTGGCCGTGGTGCTGAGTGACACCGCGGGGCGGCCGTGGCGGGACGGGCTCACCGACCTCGCCCTCGGCTGCGCCGGCCTGACCGTGCTCGAGGACCTTCGCGGCGCCTCCGACCACGACGGTCGGCCGCTGGCCGTGACGATGCGGGCCCTGGCCGACGAGGTGGCCGCCGCGGCCGACCTGGTCAAGGGCAAGGCGGACGGCATCCCGGCAGCACTGGTGCGCGGCCTCCCGGCGACCTGGTTCACCCCCGACGCCGACGGCGCACGGGCCCTGGTGCGCGTCGGACCCGGCGACTGGTTCGCCCTCGGGCACGTCGAGGCCCTGCGTGCCGCGCTGGGCGTCGAGCCCGGCAGCGCGGCGGCGGTCGAGGTCGGCATCGCGTCGGTGCAGCCCGACGAGGGCATGACCGCGCGGGTCGGGCGGGTCGTGGCACTCGCGCTGCTCGACGTGCCGGAGGGGTCGGCGGACGTGGGCGTCGACGAGGCCGCGGGGGTGGCCGAGCTGACGCTCGGTGCCCCGGACGACTACGACCTGGGGCGACTCGTGGTGCGTGCGCAGGTCGCGGCGGCGGCCGAGGGGTTGCGAGCGCGCCTCACGACGCGCGCCACCGGGTCGGTGGTGGTCACCCTCGCGGAGTGAGGGCCGTCCGCCAGCAGGGGTGACGGGCGACCCCCATCGCCGGGGTGCCGTGTGTGCGGCGCCCCCGTCAGTGGCGTGCCTGCTCGGGGGCCGGGTGCAGCTTGCGGCGGACGTCCTCGGCCACGATTCCGAGCACCACGGCGAACATCAGCCACCGCACCAGTGCCGGGACGGGCATGGTGCCGAGGAACAGCACGGCGCCGAGCAACCCCGTCAGGAGCCAGACGAGGACCCAGAAGGTCCACCGAAGGCCCAGACGCAGGGTGTCGAACGTCACCCCACCATTGTGCCACGGCATCAGCCGTTCGGTCGAGGGTCGCATCAGCCGAACGGCTGATGCGAGCGCGCATCCCGTGCTCAGCGGCCGCGGACCGGGAGGTGGGTCGGCGTCGACATCCGCGGCCCCCGCCGCGGCCGGTGGTGGCCGCCGAGCTCGAGCAGCCGCTGCACGCGGTAGCGGTGCCCGGCGTACGGGGAGAGCAGCTCGGCCAGGCCGTCGTCGTCGACCGGGGCGCCGGTGAGCGCCCAGCCGATGTCCTTGGCGACGTGGTAGTCGCCGAAGCTCACCTCGTCGGCCAGCCCGAGGGCTCGCTGGGCGACCTCGGCCCAGGTCCACCGGCCGATGCCGGGCAGGGCGGTGAGGCGGGCCCGCGCCTGCTCGGCGGTCAGGTCGGCACACTCCTCGAGCCGACCGGCGTGGCCGACCGCGCGCACCACGGTGCGCGAGCGCCCGGGATCGACACCGGCCTCGAGCCACTCCCACGACGGGATCGCGGCCCAGCCGCGGGGGTCGGGAGGCACGACGAGCCCGAGGTGCTCGCCCGCCCCTGGCGCCGGCTCCCCGAAGAGCCGCACGAGCCGTCGGTAGCCCGCGAAGGCCTCCTTGCCGGTGACCTTCTGCTCGATGACCGAGGCCACGAGGGCCTGCACGACCTGCCCCGAACGGGGGACCCGCCAGCCCGGGAAGCGGCGCCAGGCATCGGCGACCGGTGGGTGATGGGTGACGAAACCGGTCGGGTCGTCACGCTCGCCGAGCAGGTCGGGCACCCGCTCGAGCACCCACTGCGCGCCACTCCCCCAGGCCGCCGCCGATACCTCGCCCGCCGACGGCAGCGCGGTCAGCCGCAGGGTGACCGGGCCGTCGGGGGTGCGCCAGCCGAACCACCAGCCGGCGTCGTCGCGGCGGCTCGTGGGGTCACCGCCGCCACGGCGGAAGATGCCCACGACCGCGCCGAGGGGCACGGGGCGGGCCGTGCGCACGACGCGGGTGGTCGGCGAGGCGCGCGTGGGGGCGGGGTCGGTCACGGCACTCCTCCGGGAGGTGGACGACCGCGAGCCTAGCCGCGGCCGACGACGACGTGAGCCGCACCACGGCCGGCCTCCGGTGGGCGGCGCAGCGGGAGAATGAAGGGGCCACGGAGGTGTTCGCCATGGGTGCACCGGCCATCGAGGTCAGGCAGCTGTCCAAGTCGTTCGGTTCGACGGTCGCGCTCGACCGCCTCGACCTCGCGGTCCAGCCCGGGGAGGTCAGTGGCTTCCTCGGACCCAACGGAGCGGGCAAGACGACGACGATCCGCACCCTGTTGGGCCTGATCCGCGCCGACGGCGGTACCTCCACGGTGCTCGGCCTGGACCCGTGGCGGGATGCCGTGCAGCTGCACCAGCGGGTGGCCAACGTGCCCGGTGACGTCGCGCTGTGGCCCACCCTCTCCGGCGGGGAGACCCTCGACCTCCTGGCCCGCATGCACGGCGCCGTCGACCTGGTGCGGCAGTCCCGGCTCGTCGAACGCTTCCGGCTCGACCCGACGACGAAGGTGCGCGCCTACTCCAAGGGGAACCGGCAGAAGGTCGCGCTGGTCGCGGCGTTGTCCACCGACGCCGAGCTGTTCCTCCTCGACGAGCCGACTGCCGGTCTGGACCCGCTGATGGAGGCGGTCTTCCGCGACGAGGTGCAGTCCCTGCGCGATCGCGGCGCCACCGTGCTGCTGAGCAGCCACATCCTCGGTGAGGTCGAGCGGCTGTGCGACACCGTG
>DASQEZ010000037.1:0-3082 GCA_035633415.1 Ornithinibacter sp.
CCTCGGGCGGCACGACGTGGGCACCGAGGAAGGTCGTCTCGTCGGTGACCTCACGCGCCAGCCGCAGCGAGCGCACCTCGTCGTCGACGGTGAGGCCGTAGCCACCCTTGACCTCGACGGTCGTGGTGCCGAGAGCCCGCATCTCGGCGATCCGCAAGCGGAGCAGAGTGCGCAGCTCATCGTCGCTCGCGGCCCTGGTCGCCGTCACGGAGACGCCGATGCCGCCGCCGTCGTAAGGCACGCCGGCCATCCGGGCGGTGAACTCGGCGGCGCGGTCACCGGCGTGGACGAGGTGGCTGTGGCTGTCGACGAAGCCGGGGATGACGGCGCGGCCACCGACGTCCACGACCCGGTCGGCGGCAGGCGCCCCGGACGCAAGCCCGACCCAGGCGACCCGGCCGTCGGCCACGACCAGAGCGGCGTCGGTGACGATGCCGACCCGGTCGGTGGCCGAGGTCGCCAGTTCGCTGGTCGGCGTGGTGCCGTCCGGACCTGCGCAGGTGACGAGCTGCCCGATGCCGGTGACGAGCACGGCACCGGATGCCGTTGCGCTGCGACTGCTTTCGGGGGTCACTTCCGCACCGCCGCGATCGCGTCGGTGAGCAGCAGGCCCACGTCGCCGGCGCGGTGCCTGCCGTCGCGCACCACGTGCTGGCCCGCGACGACGACGTCGGAGACGTCGGCCGAGGTCGCCGCGTAGAGGACCTGGTCGGGGGCGCATCCGGCCGTGCGGGGGCTGTCGAGGCGCACTGCGACGAGGTCGGCGAGCCGCCCGCCCGCGATGACGCCGCCGTCGCCCCAGCCGAGCGCCCGGTAGCCGTTGCGGGTCGCCATGCCGAGCAGCTCGGCACCCGTGAACCGACCGCGCTCGAGGCTCTCGAGGCGCTCGTGCATCTCGACGCCCCGCGCCTCCTCGAACGGGTCGATGACGGCGTGCTGGTCGGAGCCGAGGGCCAGTGGCGCCCCGGCGTCATGCAGGCGGCGGGCCGGGCCGATGCCGTCGGCCAGGTCACGCTCGGTCGTGGGGCAGAAGCACGCCGTGGCCCGCGCGTCGCCCAGCAGTTCGATGTCGCTGTCGGACAGGTGAGTTGCGTGCACCACCGTCGTCGTCGGCGTGAGCAGGCCGGCACCGGCCAGCAGCTCGGTCGGGGAGCAGCCGTAGAAGCCCTCGCAGGCCAGGTTCTCCCCCGGCTGCTCGGAGAGGTGCACGTGCAGCGGCCGCTCGTCCCGGGCCCCGAACTCGGCCACCGCCGCGAGGTCGTCGCGAGGCACGGCGCGCACCGAGTGAACCGCCGCGCCGATCCGCACCGTCTCGTCGTCGGAGAGGAGCTCGACCCGCTCGGCCCAGGCCTCGACGGTGCCGTCCGAGAACCGCTGCTGCACCTCGTCCAGCGGGAGGTGGCCGCTGACGAACAGCCCGCCGGCGAGGTAGCAGGTGTCGAGCAGCGTGATCCGGATGCCGGCCTCGCGCGCTGCGCTGATCAGCGCCTTGCCCATGGCGTTCGGGTCGTCGTAACGGCGCCCGCCCGCGGCATGGTGCACGTAGTGGAACTCACCCACGACGGTGTAGCCGGCCAGCACCATCTCGGCGAACACGGCCTTGGCGAGCGCGTGGTAGCGCTCCGGGTCGAGGCGATGGGTGACGGTGTACATGGCGTCGCGCCAGGTCCAGAAGTTGCCGCCGTCGTCGTGGGTGCGCCCGCGCAAGGCGCGGTGGAAGGCGTGGCTGTGGCCGTTCGCCAGCCCGGGAAGCACGACGCCGCCGAGCCGGACGTCGCCGGGCTCGGCCGGTACCTCGGGAAGGACGTCGAGGATCCGGCCACGGTCGACGACGACCCGCACCGAGCGCCTGACACCACCGGGGAGCATCGCGTGCTCGCACCAGAACGTCGTCATGCACCGGCCCCGGCGAGGTCGGTGACGACGTCGGCGAGCGCCGCGATGCCGTCGAGGCAGTCGTCGGCCGAGGCCCACTCGTCGGGTGAGTGGGACACCCCGGTCGGGTTGCGGACGAAGAGCATGGCGCTGCGGATGCCGTCGTTGGCCAGGATGCCGGCGTCGTGGCCCGCACCGGTTCCGATCACCGGCACGCCGCCGAGCCGGGTGGCGATCCGGCGCACGAGGGTGGGGTCGAAGTCGGTCGTCGGGGTCCACGACTCCTGGGTGACCAGGCCGTCGAACTCGGCGACGACCTCGCGCACCTCATCGACGACGCGCAGCACGGCGGCGGCGTCGCCGCCCCGGGCGTCGAGCCAGCCGGTGGCTCCGCTCGCGATGGCGTTGACCCCGCCGGGCACGATGTGCACCTTGCCGACCGTGGCGAGACAGCCGTGCTCGTCGGCGGCGCGACGGGCGGCGATCACCATCGCGGCGAGGCCCAGCATGGCGTCCTCGCGCTCGGCGAGGGCCGTGGTGCCCGCGTGGTTGGCCTCGCCGGGTACGTCGACCCGCCAGCGGCCGTGCGGCCAGATGTCGCTTCCGACGCCGACCGCATGTCCGAGGTCGACCAGGTGGCGGCCCTGCTCGACGTGCAGCTCGACGAACGCACCGATCCGCGCCAGGGTCTCGTCGTCCCGGCCGAGGGTGGACGGGTCGCGGCCGGCGCGGCGCATCGCCTCGGCCATCGTCACGCCGTCGCGGTCGGTGAGCCCGCGGGCCCGGTCGGCCCCGAGCACCCCGGTGATGACGCGCGACCCCGCGCAGGCGACGCCGAACCGGGAGCCCTCCTCGTCGGCGAAGTTGACGACCCCCACCGGGCGGGTGGGGACGAAGCCGGCGCCCTTGAGCTGGTCGACTGCAGCCAGGGCGCCCACCACACCCAGAGGGCCGTCGAACGCACCGCCGTCGGGCACCGAGTCGAGGTGCGAGCCGATGACGACGCCGGGGTTCCCGGCGGCCACCGCGGCATCCGGGTCGCCCCACCAGGCCCACTGGTTGCCCATCCGGTCGGTCGTGAGGTCGAGCCCGCGCTCTGCGCACTCGCCGGCGAACCACTCGCGCAGGTCGTGGTCCTCGCGGGTCCACGCGAAGCGGTGGTAGCCCCCGGTGTCCTCGTCGAGGCCGAGCCCCTCGAGGTCGTGCC
>DASQEZ010000038.1:0-7688 GCA_035633415.1 Ornithinibacter sp.
TGGTCAGCGTCCCGGCGGCGGCGCTGACCTTCGTCGGGCTCTACTCCGTGGGCGGGGTGGCACCGATCCCGCTGGACTCGCTGACGACGGCGATGGTGTCGTGGCACGTCGTCATCGGCATCGGGGAGGCCGTCATCACGGTGCTGGCCGTCTCCAGCATCCTCGCCGCCCGCCCCGACCTCGTCCACGGGGCTCGCGGGCGCCTGCCCGCCCTCGAGCTGCGCACCCCGGAGGTCGTCGCATGAGCCCGGCCACCCCCGTGGCGGCCCCCGCGCGGCGCCGTCCGAGCACCCGTTCCCTCGTCGTGGTCGGGCTGCTCGTGAGCGCCCTTCTGGCCGGTGGCCTGTCCTTCTACGCCTCGGCCCAACCGGACGGGCTCGAGCACGTCGCGGGCGCCCTCGGCTTCGACACCACGGCCCGGGACTCGCCCACCGCCGGCTCGCCGGTCGCCGACTACGCCGTGGCCGACGTCGACGACCCGAGGCTGTCCGGTGGCCTCGCGGGTCTGGTCGGGGTGGTCGTGGTGGGTCTCGTCATGACCGGCGTCCTGGTCGTCGTGCGCCGCCGCCCCCAGACCGACTCCGCGTCCTGAGGTGGGAGCCGGCCACGGCGCGCACCTCCACATCGAGGGGACCAGCGTCCTCCACCAGCTGCCGCCGCACGCCAAGCTGGTCGGCCTGCTCGCCTTCGTCCTCGCCGTCGTGTCGGTGCCCCGCGCCGCGACCGGTGCGCTCCTCGTCCTGCTCGTCGTGGCTGCCGGACTGCTCGTGTCCACCCGCGTGCCGGTGCGGCTCGTCCTGCCCCGGCTCGCTGTCGAGGTGCCCTTCGCGTTGTTCGCCCTCGTCCTGCCGTTCGTCGCCGTCGGGCCCCGGGTGGCGGTCGGCCCGCTCATGCTGTCCGAGCCCGGTCTGGAGGCCGCCGCGGCCCTGCTGCTCAAGGGAACCACCGGCGTGCTGTCGGCCGTGGCGTTCGCCGTGACGACGCGCCCGCGTGACCTCGTGCGAGCCCTCCAGCACCTGAGGGTGCCGGACTCCCTCGTCTCGATCGCGTCGTTCATGGTCCGCTACGTCGACGTCGTCGGGGACCAGATGCGACGGATGCGCGTCGCCCGCGCCTCCCGCGGTTTCACGGCCCGCTCGGTACGCGCGTGGCCGCCGCTGGCGGCGAGCACCGGGGCGCTCTTCATCCGCAGCTACGAGCGCGGCGAACGGGTACACCTCGCCATGGTCAGTCGTGGTTGGTCGGGACGGATGCCGGTGACCTCGCCGCTCGCGGCCACGCCGCCCCAGTGGGTGCTCGCCCTCCTCCCCGCCGTCGTCGCCGCCGTCGTGACGGTGGGAGCGCGAGTCGGATGAGCCTGCCCGTCCTCGACGTCCGCGGCGTCGCCTACGCCTACCCCGGCGGGCACCAGGCCCTGTTCGGGGTCGACCTGCACGTGCACCCGGGGGAGCGGGTCGCCCTGCTCGGCCCCAACGGCGCCGGCAAGACGACCCTGGTGCTGCACCTCAACGGCATCCTGACGCCCGGTGCCGGCAGCGTCACCGTCTCGGGTCTGCCGGTCACGGACGCGAACCTGCTCGAGGTGCGCCGCCGGGTGGGCATCGTCTTCCAGGACCCGGACGACCAGCTGTTCATGCCCACCGTGCGCGACGACGTGGCGTTCGGGCCGGCCAACCTCGGGCTGCGCGGTCCCCTGCTGGACGCGCGGGTCGTCGAGGCGCTGACCGCGGTGGGGGTCGCCGACCTCGCCGACCGCGCACCCCACCACCTGTCCTTCGGCCAGCGCAGGCGGGTGGCGATCGCGACGGTGCTGGCCATGCGACCGGAGATCCTCGTCCTGGACGAGCCGTCGTCGAACCTCGACCCGGCCTCGCGACGCGAGCTCGCCGCCATCCTGCGCTCGCTCGACGTCACCGTGCTGATGGTGACCCACGACCTGCCGTACGCCGTCGAGCTCTGCGAGCGCTCGGTCGTGCTGTCCCAGGGCACCGTCGTGGCCGACGGGCCCACCCGGGAGGTGCTCGGCGACGCGACCTTCATGGCACGTCATCGCCTGGAGCTGCCCGTCGGGTTCTCGATCTAGGGTGGTGTCCATGCCAGCAACCGTCTTCGACCCTCCCGAGCGATTCGTCGCCGGGACCGTCGGGCCTCCCGGCGGCCGCACCTTCTTCCTCCAGGCGAGCGGAGCGGGTCGCCTGGTGTCGGTCTCGCTCGAGAAGGTCCAGGTCAGCGTGCTCGCCGACCGGGTCAACGACCTGCTCGACGGCCACGCCGAGGGCACGGCCACCGAGCCGCTCGGCGATGGCGACACCGACCCGCTCGCCACCCCGATCGAGGACGAGTTCCGCGTCGACACCCTCGCCCTGGCCTGGGACCTCGCGCGCGGCGTCGTCGTCATCGAGTGCCACGACCAGGACCCGGAGGAGGCCGAGGAGGACACCGTGCAGACCCTGCGCGTCGTGCTGAGCCCCCAGGCCGCCCGGGCCTTCGCCCGTCGGTGCGGTGCCCTGGTGTCCGCAGGCCGCCCCTCCTGCCCGTTCTGCGGCCAGCCGCTGGACCCGACCGGCCACATCTGCCCTCGTGCCAACGGGTACCGACGCTGACGTCGTCGACCTCCTGACGAGCGGGAACCTCACCCCGGTCGGCCGGATCGTCGACTCCTCCAACGGCGCACTGCTCTGCTCGGTCAGCGCCGAGGGCGGCGCTGCGGCGGCCGACCCGCTGCTCGTCATCCACAAGCCGGAGGCCAGCGAGCGCCCGCTGTGGGACTACCCCGACGGCACTCTCGTCGCGCGAGAGCGCGCCGCGTACCTGGTCAGCGCCGCCGGCGGATTCGACGTGGTGCCACCGACGGTGCTGCGCAACGGCCCGCT
Organism: Ornithinibacter sp.; assembly: GCA_035633415.1. Taxonomy (GTDB): domain Bacteria; phylum Actinomycetota; class Actinomycetes; order Actinomycetales; family Dermatophilaceae; genus Fodinibacter. Next base: position 2,874 of record DASQEZ010000038.1, read on the forward strand.
CGGGCCCGGGTCGGTGCAGCTGTGGGTGGGGCCGGTCGAGGGTGTTCCGGACCCGCTCGTCGACGTCACGCCGGCGGATGCCGTGCCCGCCGGCTGGGTCGTGGTGCTCGAGGGCGAGTCCCCGGGTGGCGCACCGGTGGTCGTCTCACACAGCCCCGAGCCGGCGCTGCGCACGGTGGCCGTGCTCGATGCCGTGCTCAACAACTCCGACCGCAAGGGCAGCCACCTGTTGCGCGACGGCGACATCGTTCGCGGCTGTGACCACGGGGTCAGCCTCGGCGTGGAACCGAAGCTGCGCACCGTGCTGTGGGGCTGGGCGGGGGAGTCGCTGCCCGATGCCGACCTGGCGCGTCTCGAGATGCTGCTCGACGCCCTCGGGCAGGGGCTGGCCGACGAGCTCGAGGCCCTGCTGACCCCGGCCGAGGTACGTGCCGTGCGGGCGCGCACCGAGTCGCTGCTCCGCTCCCGCCGACACCCCGTGCCGCAGCCGGGCTGGCCGGCGATCCCGTGGCCTGCCCTGTAGCCGCTGCCACGTAGTCTTGCCCGGTGAAGTCGTGGCCCGCCCCTTTCGTCCCCGCCGTGCCCGGCCACGGTGACCCTCTGCAGCTGTTCGACACCCAGAGTCGCTCCGTGCGCCCGGTCGACGCCGGCCCGGTGGCACGGCTGTACGTCTGCGGCATCACGCCCTACGACGCGACGCACCTGGGGCACGCAGCCACGTACGTGACCTTCGACCTCGTCGGTCGCGCACTGCGCGACGCCGGCCACCGGGTCCACTACGTGCAGAACGTCACCGACGTCGACGATCCGTTGCTCGAGCGGGCCGCGCGCGACGGGCGCGACTGGCGCGAGCTGGCCACCGCTGAGATCGACCTGTTCCGTGAGGACATGACCGCCCTGGCCGTGGTCCCCCCGGATGCCCTGGTCGGTGTCGTCGAGTCCATGCCCGAGATCACCCGCGAGGTTCGCGCGCTGCTCGCTGACGGCACGGCCTACCGCCTGCCGGTGCCGGAGGGGGAGGGCACGGGTGACGACGTGTACCTCGATCTCGCGCAGACACCCACCTTCGGCTCGGTGTCGGGCTGGACGCGCGAACAGATGGGGTCCGTCTTCGTCGAGCGCGGGGGCGATCCCGACCGCGAGGGCAAGCGCGACCCGTTCGACCCGCTGCTCTGGCGTGGGGTGCGCGACGGGGAGCCGTCCTGGGAGGACGAGGTGCTCGGCGCCGGTCGGCCGGGCTGGCACATCGAGTGCACCGCCATCTCGCTGGACCGGCTCGGCCACCCCCTCGACATCCAGGGGGGCGGCACCGACCTCGTCTTCCCGCACCACGAGATGAGTGCCGTGCAGTCGGCGGCACTGACCCACGACCCCACCTTCGCGCGGCACTACGTGCACCAGGCGATGGTCGGCTTCGAGGGCCAGAAGATGAGCAAGTCGCGCGGCAACCTCGTCCTGGTGTCGAAGCTTCGCGCCGACGGGGTCGACCCGATGGCGATCCGGCTCGTGCTGCTCGACCAGCACTACCGCACCGACTGGGCCTACACCCCCGACCTGCTGGTCGCGGCGCAACGGCGCCTGGCCCGGTGGCGCGAGGCGCTGTCGGTCAACCAGGGCGCGGATGCGATGTCGACGATCGCGGGGGTGCGTGCCGCCATCGCCGACGACCTCGACACCCGTGGCGCGCTGGCCGCGGTCGACCGGTGGGCGGAGCGCACGTCGGCGGGCCAGTGGGACGACGCAGCCGCGCCCGGGCTCGTGGCACGCACGGTGGATGCCGTGCTCGGTGTCCGTCTCTGAACCACCGCAGCGCGCGACACCGCGTCACCCGGTGATCGAACCTCCTGTCGTGGGCGACCGGGAAACGTTGTGCCGCAGCCGTGCCGGGGGTACCGCCGATCGGGACTGTGAGTCTGCTGAGGAAGCCCTGCCACGACGACATGCACCGGTCGCTCTGTCCGGGTTACGGTTGACCTGCTCGACACAAGAACTTCCGTACCCCCCTGCAGCGGAAGCTCGCTCGGGCACACGAGGGTCCACGAAGGCCGGTAGCTCCGGATTTCGTGGACTTCGTGCTTTCCGGAGTTCTGCGTGCCCCAGCGGGTACCTCCGGAGGGCGGCTCCCCGGGTGGCCCGGTTCGAGGGACACGGTCGGCCGTGCCGCGCTACGGTGATCCTGGCGACAGAGGAACTCCCGTCCCCCCTGCAACGGAAGCTCCACTCGGGCTCACGAAGGTCCACGAAAGGCCGGGCACACCGGTTCTCGTGGACTTCGTGCTGTCAGGGGGCTGAACGCGACCGGGCCGGCCTACGGCTCGTCGGTACCGCGCCGGCGCAGATAGCGCTCGAACTCCTTGGCGATGGCGTCGCCGCTCGCCTCGGGGAGGTCGGCGGTGTCCTGGGCCTCCTCGAGGCTCTCGACGTACTCCGCCACCTCGGCGTCGGAGGCCGCGAGCTCGTCGATGCCGCGCTCCCAGGCCCGCGAGTCCTCGTCGAGCTCACCGTGTTCGATCGGCCCGTCGAGGAGGTCCTCGAGCCTGCTCACCAGCGCAAGCGTCGCCTTGGGTGAGGGGCTGTGCCCGGCATAGTGCGGCACCGCGGCCCAGCAGGACACCGACGGAACACCCACCTGGGTCGCGGCATCAGCGAGAACGCCGACGATGCCGGTGGGGCCCTCGTAGGTGCTCATCTCGAGGTCGTGGCGGTGACGGGTGTCCTCGCTGTCGGACGTCGCGGACACCGGGATCGGCCGCGAGTGAGCGACGTCGGCCATCAACGCACCCAGGGTCACGACCATGGACACGTCGGCGGCCTGGGCCAGCTCCATCAGCTCGATGGCGAAGGCCCGCCAGCGGAACGACGGCTCGACGCCCTGCACCAGCACGACGTCACGACCCAGTGAGGTGTTCGTCGCGACGAGCACGCGTGTCGTGCGCCAGCTGATCCGGCGCCGACCGTTCTCGAGCAGCACCCGGGGGCGGTTGACCTGGAAGTCGTAGTAGTCCTCGGGGTCGAGCGCCGCGACGACCTCGGCGTCCCAGATCTCGGCGAGGTGCTCGATGACCGCGCTGGCTGCCTCACCGGCGTCGTTCCACCCCTCGAAGGCCGCGATCAGCACCGCGTCCTTCAGCTCGGGCAGCTCGTCGAGCTCGATCACCGGCGTCCTCCTGTCGTCAGGGCCCCACCCTACGGCTCAATAGACTTCACACCCATGAGCCTCCCCGCAGCGGTCCTCTGGGACATGGACGGCACCCTCGTCGACACCGAGCCCTACTGGATCAGCGCGGAGCACGCGATCGTCGCCGAGCACGGTGGCACCTGGAGCGACGAGTTCGCCCACCAGCTCGTGGGCAACGACCTGATGGTGTCGGCGACGTTCATCCGCGACCACTCGCCCGTTCCCTGGTCGCCGGAACGGATCGTCGACGAGCTCCTGGCGCGGGTGGTCGCGCAGGTGCGCGAGCACGTGCCGTGGCGACCAGGAGCCCGTGAGCTGCTCGACTCCCTGCGTGCCCAGGGCGTGCCGAGCGCGCTGGTGACCATGTCCTGGCGGTCACTGGCGGATGCCGTCGTCGGCGCCCTCCCGGAGGGTGCGTTCGCCGCGGTGGTCACGGGGGACGAGGTGTCGCACGGCAAGCCGCACCCGGAGCCCTACCGGGCCGCGGCCAGGCTGCTCGGGGTCTCGCCCGAGCAGTGCGTGGCCATCGAGGACTCGCCCACCGGGGTGCGCTCGGCCGTGGCGGCCGGGGTGCCGACCCTGGCGGTGCCGCACGTGGTGGCGGTGCCGCAGATGGCCGGTGCGGTGCACGTCGACGGGCTGTCGGGGATGACGCCCGCTCGCCTCGCGGAGCTGGCCGCCACCGTGTCAGTCGTCGGCGGGAACGGCCTCGCCTGAGCGGGCCGGGTCGAGCGCGATGGCGTCGGCACCCTCGGGCAGCGGGGGAGGAGTGCCACCCCAGGCCGGGCAGAGGTCGCGGAAGTCGCACCAGTCGCACAGCCGCGAGGTGCGCGGCCGCCAGTCGCCGGTCTGCGCGGCGCGCACCACGGCGTCCCAGATGGCGCGGATGTTGCGCTCGATGGCGAGCAGGTCACGCTCGTCGGGGGAGTAGCGCACCACCTCGCCGTTGCCGAGGTAGACCAGCTGCAGCTGGCGCGGGACCTGGCCGTGGATGCGCCAGAGCACCAAGGCGTAGAACTTCATCTGGAACAGGGCCTTGGCCTCGAACAGCTCGCTCGGCGAACGGCCGGTCTTGTAGTCGACGACCCGCATGGCGCCGTCGGGGGCGACGTCGAGACGGTCGACGTAGCCGCGCAGGGTGAGGCCCTCGACCTCGGTCTCGACGTAGAGCTCGCGGGCGGCGGGCTCGAGCCGGGTGGGGTCCTCGAGGTCGAACCACTGCTCGACCAGCGACTGTGCACCGGCGAACCAGCTCTCCTGCGTGAGCTCCTCGTCGTCGTCGATCATCGCGGCGAGCTCGGGCCGGTCGTCCACCAGCGCCGCCCACCGGGGCTCCAGGAGGGCGACCGCGGCCGCGGGGGTGCGCTGTGCCGCGGGGAGGTCGAAGAGGTGCTCGAGCACGGCGTGCACGAGGGTGCCCCGTGCGGCGGCCGGGGACGGCGGGCCCTCGAGCTTGTCGATCGTCCTGAACCGGAAGAGCAGGGGACACTGCTTGAAGTCCGCGGCGCGGCTCGGGGACAGGGCGGGTGTCATGGGGCCAAGGTATGCCGGTCCGCCGACACACCCCCGGTGCCACCCCGGGCGTCAGTCCTCGGGCTGGTAACCGAGGTTGGGGCCCAGCCAGCGCTCGGCGGTGC
>DASQEZ010000039.1:0-5345 GCA_035633415.1 Ornithinibacter sp.
AAGATGGCCGAGGGCTTCCCGACCTGTGCGGTGGCGGTGCTGCAGTACGCCGGCCGGTGGGGCGACCTCGCCTTCGGCGACGCCCGCCTCGAGCGCTTCCACGTCTGCCGCGACGGCGCCTGACCCGCCGCGTCCGCCACATCGCTCACCGCCCGGAGGTACGACGTGAACCCAGCACGACAGAAGTGGGATGACCTGTCACCGACCCGCAAGAGGGTGCTCGTCGCGGTCGGGGTGTTCGACGCCGGGATGCGCGCGTGGGCGCTGCTCGACCTGAGGAACCGGCCCGCCGACGAGGTCAACGGCCCCAAGCCGGTGTGGGGGTTGGCGATCACGGTGGTGAACTCCGCAGGGATCGTGCCGGCCGTCTACCTGCTCTTCGGTCGCCGCCGACCCTCGAGCTAGACCAGCGCGCCCGGCGCGGGGTCGGCCACGGTATCGGTCTCGCCGCCCCAGCGACGCAGCACCTCGACCAGCACCAGCGCGACCGCCGTGAGCACCGCGATGACCAGCACCGTGCCGGCACTGGGGCGGTCGCCGACGAGCACGGCCAGCACCGCGAGGCCGCCCACCGCAGCCCGCAGGGCCACCGTGTTGCGGGCCGCGAACCGGCTCACCGACCCGAGCGCGCCGGTGGGGCGCCGCGTCATCCCGGACAGCCGCTTGGGAACCGACCGCAGGGCCGTCGCGGCGCTCGACGGGCCTGCGAGCCAGGCCGCCAGCGCGATGACGAGGAAGAGCATCGCGGTCGAGCGCACGCCCAGTCGCAGCGGCGTGGTCACCGTGTCGAACAGCACCGTGGCCACCTGCGGCACGAGCAGCACCTGCTCGAGGTCGTCGAGGTAGAGCGCGCGCAGCACCTGGATGCCCAGCAGGAGCAGCACCAGAGAGCCCACGACCATCGAGGCGCCGATGACGAGCGCGCGACGCCGGGCCGGAGCCAGGGCCACGCCGGCGACGAGCGCGAGGATCGCGAGGACCGGCAGCACCACGCGCAGCAGGTCGAGCAGCCGGATCGCGGTCTGGGCCTTGCCCAGCTCAGCGCTCTGGAGCACGACGAACTGGGCATTGACGGTGGGGATGCGGTCGGCGAACGGCACCCCACGCTCGACCAGCACCGGCTTGATCGCGGTGATGAAGGCTGCCAGGTTGACCGACACCTGCCCGTTGGTGACCGTCACCCCGGCGTCGGTGGTCTCCCCGGTGAGGGCGGCGACGAGGCTCGCGTGGGCCTCGCGGTTGGCGGCGACCCAGGCGTCCTGGAAGGCGCTGGATGCGACGAGCCTGCTCACCTGGTCCTCGGTGAAGCCGTAGATCGCGTTCGAGATCGGCTCGGAGAAGGTCGACAGCTCCACCGGCAGGCGCTCGGTGACTCCCTCGACCCGTGGGCGGGCGGCGATCGCGTCGAGGGTCTGGGTCGTCAGCTCCTTGACCTTGAGCTGCTCGAAGACGGCGTCAGTGATGCGCCGTGAGATCTCCTCCTGCACCGCGGGGTCGCTCGCCAGCGGCGCCACCATCGCGAGGTACTTGTCGCTGTCGAGGAGGGTGGCCCGCGACCAGGTGGCGATGGCCGACAGCGGTGCGAGCAGGGCGGCCACGAGCAGCAGCACCATGGCGCCCGCCCACCGGCCCCGTCCGGGGCGAGACGGCCGCGGCTGCGGCGTCGCCACCGCCTGCGGCAGGGCCTGGGTCGCGGCGACCTGGGCCCGCAGGCTCTCGAGCTCGGCGCGCTCGTCGTGGGTGAGGTCGCCGTCGGCTGCGGGGGCCTTGGCCGCCGACGTCACGATCGTGGCATCGGAGGGCGGTTCCGGTGCAGGAACGGCCTCCGGCACGGCCTCCGGCGCGGGTACGGCCTCGGGCGTCGGCTCGGGTGCCGCGGCGCGGCGCCTCGGCTTGGGAGTGGGCCCGGTGGGCGTGCTGCTCATGGTCGTCCTCGTCCGGTGGTCCGGTGCGGCACCCGGACGCCGTCGGTCAGGGCGGCCCACGGCAGGTACCGCGTCACGTCCCGACAGTAGGGAGATCCGGGCGGTGGCTCGTCACCCAGCGCGGGTGACCCGGCGCAGTCGGTTCGGCACACCGGTGCAGTCAGTTCGGGACACCGGTGCTGGCGAGGACCCAGGCCCAGAACGCATCCCGCTCCTCCTCGGTCGGACGGGTGCGAGCCAGCACGCTGCTCGGGCGCGCCCGCCGGTCGTGCCACAGCTGCCCGGATGCCGGTGCCGGCTCGGCCGCGACGACCCAGCTCGTCGTGTCCGTACCTGCGGCGTCCGAGCGCAGCACCGGGCGCAGGGTGGCGGCGAACCGCGGGAGCGAGGAGTCCAGGCCCGGCGTCGCGGCCCAGCCCGGGTGCGTCGCGTGGACGGAGACCCCGGAGGCCGCCCACCGGCGGGCGAGCACCGGGAGCAGCTCGACCTGACCGCGCTTGCTGCGCGCGTAGGCCACGGCGCCGGTGTACTCGCCGCGCTCGAAGTCCGGGTCCTCGACGGGCAAGCCCTGGGTGTACATCCCGCCCGACGTCACGAACACGACCCGCCCGGCATCCGCCGACAGCGCCGGCAGGAGGAGCTCGGTCATCAGCACCGGCCCGAGCACGTGCAGCGCCATCGTCGTCTCGTGACCCTGGGCCGACGTCGTGCGGGACGCCGGCAGGGCGCCGGCGTTGTGCACCAGCGCACGCAGGGACGGCCCGGACGCCACGAAGTCGGTGCAGAAGGCTCGCACCGACTCCAGGTCGGACACGTCACAGACCCACACCCGGGCCGCGCCCTCGCGGCCGACGGTCGTGTCGACCTCGGCCGCCACCCGGCCGCCGCGACCCGCGTCGCGCACCACCAGGTGCACGGTGGCACCCAGCGCCGCGAGGTCGAGCGCGGTACGCCGGCCCAGGCCCGACGACGCCCCGGTGACGGCGACGTGCCTCCCGGCCAGCGCGCCCGGTCGCGGGTCGTCCGGCCACGTCGGCAGGCGACGACGCACCGCGTACCCGACCCGGGTGAACCCGGGCACCACGGTGCGGTCGAGGAGTGAGTCGAGGGCCCGTGCGGCGCCGTCGGCGAGGCTGCTCACATCAGCGCCCGCATCGCGGCGGTGGCGCCGCGCAGGTAGCGCTCGACGAGCTCGCGCTCGTCGTCGCCGAGCGACGCGTCGAGCTGGGCCAGGGCCGCGAACATCGGTGCGAGCCGCTGGAACACCTCGACCCGCCCGGACTCGGTGATGACGACCTCGGTGCGCCGGCCGTCGTCGGCGTGCGGGCGTCGCTCGGCGTGCCCGCGGGCCACCAGCCGGTCGACGACCCCCGAGGAGGCGGCCGAGGTGACGCCCAGGGCACGGGCGAGCTCGACCGGACCCATCGGGGTGTCCATGAGGTGGCGCAGGGAGTGCAGCTCCGACGTCGAGAGGCCGGCCTGCCGGGCCACCTCGTGGGGCACCTGGGCCGCCACGTCGACGAGCTCCTGGAGGGCGTCGAGCGACCCGGACGTGCGGTAGTCAGGCACGATGGACGTCACGTCGGTCGGAACCTTCGACGGGTTTGCGCGGACCGGCCGGTTCTCCCTAATATCGCTCACCTACTGAGTAACTTGGTGAATCACTAACTGAATCACCCTCGACGTCACACCGTACCAAGGGAGAGCACCGATGGGCAGGTTCGCGCACGTGATCACGCGCAAGTGGGTGGCCGGGCTGCTCGCCCTCTTCGCCGTCGTCGGCGCCGGGGCCGTCATCGGTCTCGTGGGCCAGGCCGAGTCGCCGGCCACCGGCACCGCAGCCCTGCCCAACGGCACGGACAGCCGGCAGGCCGCCGAGCTGCGCGACCAGCTGCCGCAGGACGAGGGCTCGGCTGCGGTCGTGCTCTTCAGCAGTGACGACCCCCTGACGGCGGACGAGCTGGCGCTGGTGCAGGAGGCCGCCCGCACCCTGCCCGGAGCCACCGGTGCGCCGCCGGTCATCGCCGAGGACGGAACCGCGGCAACCGTGTTCATCCCGGTCACCACCAAGGATGCCGTCGAGACCGCCGACGTCGTCGCGGACCTCAGGGCCGAGGCCAGGGCTGACCTCCCCGAGGGCCTCACCGCCCAGGTCACCGGCCCGGCTGCCATCCAGGCCGACCTCGCGGCCGTCTTCGACGGGGCGAACTTCCGCCTGCTCGCGGCCACGGCATCCGTCGTCGCGATCCTGCTCGTGATCACCTACCGCAGCCCGTTCCTCTGGCTCGTGCCGCTCACCGTCGTTGCCGTGGCCGACCAGCTCGCGGCCGTGCTCGCCACCCACACCCTGGCGGCCTTCGACGTGCTCTGGGACGAGTCGACCATCGGCATCCTGTCGGTGCTCGTCTTCGGTGCGGGCACGGACTACGCACTGCTCCTCATCAGCCGCTACCGCGACGAGCTGCGGGTCACCCAGGACCGGCGTGACGCCATGGCCATCGCGCTGAGGCGCACCGCCGAGGCCGTGCTCTCCAGCGCGACGACGGTCGTGCTCGGCCTGCTCACCCTGCTGCTCTCGCTCTTCCCGGCGACCCGTGGCCTGGGCCTGGCCTGCGCCGTCGGTGTCGTCGTCGCCGCGATCTTCGCACTCGTGGTGCTTCCGGCCACCCTGGTGGTCTTCGGCCGCTGGATCTTCTGGCCCAAGGTGCCGCACGTCGGCCAGACCGGCCTGGCCGACGGACAGTCGTTCTGGCGCCGGGTCGGGAACGCCGTGGCCAAGCGCCCCGCCGGCTTCGTCACCGTCACCGTGATCGCCCTGGGCGTCATGGCCGGTGGCATCACCCAGATCCAGACCGGTCTGGACCAGGCCGACCAGTTCCTGCAGAAGCCGGAGGCGATCGCAGCGGGCGAGCGGCTCGCCGAGTCCTTCCCGGCCGGCGCCGCCGACCCGGCCTACGTCGTGACCCGCGGCGACGCGACCGCCGTCGAGGCAGCGGTGCGTGAGGTCGACGGCGTGAGCGCCGTGCGGGTGGGAGCCGCCGGCAACGGCATCGCCGAGATCGACGCGGTCATCGACGCCCCACCCGGCTCCGACGAAGCGGCCGACACCGTCGTCGCCCTGCGCGACGCCGTGACGCAGGAGCCCGGCACCCACGTCGGCGGCACCGAGGCGCTGGCGCTCGACGCCTCCGAGGCGTCGGCACGTGACCGCCAGGTGATCCTGCCGCTCATCCTGCTGCTGGTCCTGGTCGCGCTCGCCGCGCTGCTGCGCTCGGTCGTGGCCCCGGTCGTGCTCGTCGCGACGGTGGTCGCCACCTACCTCGCGAGCCTGGGGCTGTCGTGGGTCATCTTCACCCAGGTCCTGGGCTTCGAGAAGCTCGACGACGGGGTGCCGCTGCTCGCGTTCGTCTTCCTCGTGGC
>DASQEZ010000040.1:0-5568 GCA_035633415.1 Ornithinibacter sp.
TGGCCTTGATGGCGCCGATGATGTGGACGATCAGCACGTAGAGGCCGCCCAGGACGATCATCGGGATGCCGATGATGGCTCCGATGACCGTGACGGTCAGGATGATGCCGCCGATCACCAGGATGGCGGCGAAGATCTGCACGTTGAGCGCGTTGGCGGAGTGGTGCCGCACGAACGGACCACGGTCCTTGTAGAGCAGGTAGACGACCAGCGCGCAGACGAAGCCCAACGTGCCGCCGGACAGGATCGTCGCGGCCAGGGTGCCGCCGTGCGCGATCGTGCCCCAGGTGCGTTCGTCGGCCGGCGAGATCGGGTTCGGGCCGGCGACGGCGGTTCCGGGAGCGGGGTAGACCGGCGGCGGAGGCTGCTCGGCGTACTGGGGCTGCGCGTACTGGGGCTGCGCGTACTCCGGTTGGGCGTACTCGGGCTGGGCGTACGCCGGGGGCGCCACCGGCGGCGGCGGGGGCACGGCGTCCGCGGGGGGCGTGGGTACGGCGTCCGCGGGGGGCGTGGGCACGGCGTCCGCGGGCGCGGGCACGACCTCGGTCACCTCGACATCCGCGGGCTGCGCGGGAGCAGTGGGGTCGCCCGGCGTCTCGTCGGGTCGGGGGGTGGTGTCGCTCATCGGTACTCCTCCATCGGTGGGTCTGTACCCATCAAACACCCGCCAGGGGCGCCCGGAGGCTCGATCCGGGGTCCGGCCGGGGTCGCACTCAGGGTCGGGTCAGGGCCGACCCCGAGCGAAGGGCTGCCGACGGGCCGTGCCGAGCACCACACTGGTCCGATGGAGCTTCTCGAGCGGGTCCGTTCCCGCCTGCCGACCGCCGTCGAGAAGCGCATGTTCGGTGGCACCGGGTTCATGGTCGGCGGGGCGCTCGCCTGCTCGGTCAGCGCCCGCGGGCTGCTGGTGCGGGTGGGAGCCGTGCACCAGGGCGACCTGCTCGCACAGGAGGGTGTCGAGCCCATGGTCAAGGGTGGCCGCACGAGCCGCGGCTGGGTGCACGTCGACCCCGCCGTCGTCGCCGACGACGAGGCGCTGGGCGAGTGGCTCGACCGCGGGGTCGCGGCCGCGCGCGCCTCGCTCAGCCCGGGGCCGTGACGAAGTCGATGAGCTCCTCGACCCGGCCCAGGAGCTCGGGCTCGAGGTCGGCGAAGGTGTCGACCGAACCCAGGATCCGCCGCCAGGCCACGGCGAGGTCGGCCTGGGTCGAGTGCGGCCAGCCGAGGTGCTCGGCGATGCCGACCTTCCACGACGTGCCGCGGGGGATGACCGGCCAGGCGTCCATGCCCAGGCGCTGCGGCTTCACCGACTGCCACACGTCGACGTAGGGATGGCCCACCACGAGCACGTGCTCGGCGTAGGGCCGCACAGCGCGTGCCTCCTCGACGACCCGCCACTCCTTGGTGCCCGGCACGAGGTGGTCGACGAGCACGCCCATCCGGCGGCCGGGCCCCGGCGCGAAGTCGCGGATCGCACCCGCCAGGTCATCCACCCCGTCGAGCATCTCCACCACGACGCCCTCGACCCGCAGGTCGGCCCCCCAGACCTTCTCGACGAGCTCGGCGTCGTGCTTCCCCTCGACGAAGATCCGCGACCCGCTCGCGACCCTGGCGCGCTGCCCGGTGACGGCCCGGGAGCCGCTCGCCGTGCGGGCCGCCGCCGCGCGCGCCTGCGCCAGCGCGGCGTCGGCCTTCGCGCGTGGGGGAGTGAGGGTGACCGGTGCACCGTCGACGAGGAACCCGGGACCCAGGCGGAATCCCCTGGTGCGGCCGTGCCGGTCCTCGAGGTGCACCACGTGCACCCCGCCCGCCTTCTCGACACGCACCACGGCGCCGACCCAGCCCGTCTCGACGTCCTCGACGACCGTGCCCGGCTCGGCGGCCACATCGACCGACCGACCTCGCACCGGCCGTCGCCAGTCGCCCCCGAGCACGTCGCCGCCGTACCTGTCCGTCACGGCGGCGAGGCTACGCGAGGTTCCACGAGGTCACCGGCATTCGCGCGCGTCGGACCCAGCCCGTAGAATTGGCACTCCGAGCGCGAGAGTGCCAGCACCCGCGCGAGGCCGCCCGTCGACCCGTCCCGGAGGTGAGCACGAGATGAGCGAGGACCGCCGGCTGCGCGTGCTGCGCGCCATCGTCCAGGACTACGTCCAGACCTCCGAGCCGGTCGGCTCCAAGGCGCTCCTCGAGCGCCACCACCTCGGCGTGTCGGCCGCGACCGTGCGCAACGACATGGCCGCGCTCGAGGAGGAGGGGCTGATCGCCGCCCCGCACACCAGCGCCGGGCGGGTGCCGACCGACGCCGGCTACCGCCTGTTCGTCGACCGGCTCTCGGCCGTGAAGCCGATGAGCGCCGCCGAGCAGCGCGCCATCGCCCACTTCCTCGAGGGCGCCGTCGACCTCGACGACGTCGTCGACCGCACCGTGCGCCTGTTGGCGTCGCTGACCCGGCAGGTCGCGGTCGTCCAGTACCCCTCGCTCGCGCGGTCCTCGGTGCGGCACGTCGAGCTCGTGCCGATCGGCGGGGAGCGGTTGCTCGTCGTGCTCATCACCACCACCGGCCGGGTCGAGCAGCGAGTCATCGACGTGGGCACCGACCTGCTCGCCGATGACGCCGAGAGCACCCTGGCGGCGCTGCGAACCGAGCTCAACCGCGCCACGAGCGGGCGCACCCTCACCGAGGCGGCCAGCGAGCTGGCGGCGGTGCCAGAGCGGCTCGAGCCGGCCCTGCGCGACCTGGTGCGCGCCATCAGCACGGCCCTGGAGGACTCCCTCGTCGAGGAGCGCGAGGAGCGCGTCGTCCTCGCCGGCACCGCCAACCTCGCACGGGTCGGACCCGACTTCACCACGAGCCTGGGCCCCGTGCTCGAGGCACTCGAGGAGCACGTCGTGCTGCTCAAGCTGCTCGGCACCGTCGCCGAGCAGGGCGGCACCATCGCCGTGCGGATCGGGCACGAGAACCCCTACGCCGGGCTGCACACCACCTCCATGGTCACCACCGGCTACGGCGCCGGGTCCGACCTCGTCGCCGGGCTCGGAGTCGTCGGCCCGACCCGGATGGACTACCCGACGACGATGGCGTCGGTGCGCGCCGTCGCCACCTACGTCTCGCGGATCCTCGCCGAGTAGCCCGATCACCCGAGCGCCCGCCGCGACCCGCCCACCCCTGACCGACACCGCCCTGAAGGACCTGCCACCTGTGAACGACTACTACGCCGACCTCGGGGTCGCCCGCGACGCCAGCGCGGAGGACATCAAGCGGGCCTACCGCAAGTCCGCGCGGCGCTACCACCCCGACGTCAACCCCGGCCCGGAGGCCGAGGAGCAGTTCAAGAAGCTCTCCCAGGCCTACGACGTGCTGTCCGACCCGGACAAGAAGCAGGCCTACGACCTCGGCGCCGACCCGTACGCGGCCGGCGCGGCCGGCTTCGGCCAGGGCTTCTCCTTCAGCGACATCATGGACGCCTTCTTCGGCGGCCAGGGCACCGCCGGGCGCGGACCGCGCTCGCGGACCACCCGCGGCCAGGACGCCCTCGTGCGGCTCGACATCGACCTCGGGGACGCCGTGTTCGGCGCGCAGAAGGACCTCACCATCGACACCGCCGTGGCGTGCAGCACGTGTCACGGCGGCGGGAACCAGCCCGGCACCTCGACCCGCACCTGCGACGTGTGCGGCGGCCGCGGCGAGATCCAGCAGGTGCAGCGCAGCTTCCTCGGCCAGGTCATGACCACCCGCCCCTGCATGACCTGCCAGGGCTTCGGCCAGCTCATCACCGACCCCTGCTACGAGTGCTCGGGCGACGGCCGGGTGCGCACCCGCCGCACGCTGACCCTCAAGGTGCCCGCCGGGGTCGACACCGGCACCCGCATCCAGCTCGCCGGCGAGGGAGAGGTCGGCCACGGCGCCGGTCCCGCAGGCGACCTCTACGTCGAGGTGGCCGTCAACCGGCACCCCGTCTTCCAGCGTCGCGGCGACGACCTGCACGCGACCGTCGAGGTGCCGATGACGGCGGCGGCGCTCGGTGCCACCCTGGCCATGGACACCTTCGACGGCGCGCGCGACCTCGACGTGCGGCGCGGCACCCAGTCCGGCGACACGATCACCCTGCGCGGGCTCGGCGTCACCCACCTGCGCGGCAACGGGCGCGGCGACGTCGTGGTGCACACGATGGTGCAGACCCCCACCAAGCTCGACGCCGCGCAGGAGGAGCTGCTCCGCCAGCTCGCCACGGCACGCGGCGAGGAGCGCCCGGAGGGTCGGGTCGCCAACCCGGCCGACGGCTCGATCTTCGGCAAGCTCCGCGACGCGTTCAAGGCGAAGTGACCCTCCCGCTGCACCTCCTGGCGCCCGAGGCCCTGGCGGGCCGCGGTTACGGCGACCTGGTGCGGCTCGACGGCCCCGAGGGCCGCCACGCCGCCACGGTGCGCCGCACCCGGGTGGGCGAGCACCTGCTGCTCACCGACGGTGCCGGGCTGCGCGTCGAGGGCGAGGTCGTCTCGGTGGGGTCCGGCGTCGTCGACCTGCGCGTGGTGTCGGTGGCGACCGACCCGGCCCCGAGCCCCCGCTTCGTGCTGGTGCAGGCGCTGGCCAAGAACGACCGCGACGACCAGGCGATCGAGGCCGCCACCGAGTGCGGTGTCGACGAGGTCGTGCCGTGGCAGGCGGCCCGCAGCGTCGTCCAGTGGCGCGGCGAGCGTGGCGAGAAGGCGCGGCGCAAGTGGGATGCCGTGCTCGCGGCCGCCACCAAGCAGTCCCGCCGCACCCGTCGCCCGGTGCTCGCCGCCACGGCCGGCACCGCCGACCTGGCAGCGCGGGTGCGCGGCGCAGCCGCCGCCTTCGTGCTGCACGAGGAGGCGACCCTGCCGCTGGCCGGCGTGACCCTCCCGGATGCCGGCGACGTGCTGGTGGTCGTCGGGCCCGAGGGCGGCATCTCGCCGGACGAGCTCGCGACGCTCACCGAGGCCGGCGCCGTCGCCGTGCGGCTGGGCAGCAGCGTGCTGCGCTCGTCGAGCGCGGGGCCGGCCGCGCTGGCCGTGCTCAGCGCCGCCTCACGCTGGCGCTGACCGCTCCTCGAGCGTCGCCAGGTCGCGCCGGGCGAACCGCAGGTGGTCGGCGTGCTCGCGCACCACGACGGTCAGGCACTCGAGCACCGGGAAGGACTCCTCGCCCCACTCCGGGGCCAGCACGGCGGTGCGCACCGCGGGCAGGTCGGCATCGGTGACGGAGGCGAGCCGCTCGGTGAACCGGCGTCGGCGCTCCCGGTGCAGGGCCTCGACCTCCGCGAACGCCGGCCGCGCTGCGAGGGTCAGGCCCATCTCGGCGGCACCGGCATCGGTGGTGTCGGTCGGGGGCACCCCGAGCGGGTGGAACGGCCCCGGCTCGTCGCTCAGCATCCGCCCCACCCAGATGTCGTCGGCGAAGACGAGGTGGCGCAGGGTCTGCACGAACGACCACTCGCCGTGCACCTGCTCGTTCAGCACCCCCTCCGGCACGGTGCCCGCGTGCGCGACCGCCTCGTCCCACAACCGGTCGACGACGGCCCAGGCAGCGCGCACGTCGTCGGC
>DASQEZ010000041.1:0-7495 GCA_035633415.1 Ornithinibacter sp.
GTGTGGGCGCTCGACACCACGCTCTGGCTGCGCGGGTCGGAGGCCGCCGAGGACCTCGCGCGCGAGATCGAGGCACGCCGTGCGTCCTGGGCGGTCGGCCCGCTCCCTCGGCTGCTGTTCTTCCTCGCCCGCGCCGGCGCGACGCGTGACCACTGGTCGCAGGCGCGCTCGGCCTACGCGGAGTCGACCGAGCTGGCGGCCGAGCTCGGGCAGGTCACCGAGCGAGCGATGTCCCTCGCCGGCCTGGCCTGGCTCGAGTCCCGCACCGGTGCGGCCGCGGACTGTGCGGCCCACGCCGCCGAGGCGCTGGCGCTCGCGACCCCGCGGTCCAACGTCATCGCCCAACTGTGGTCCGGTTTCGCCCTCGGTGAGTCCGCCCTGGCGTCCGGTGCGGTGGAGGAGGCCGCCGTGCGGCTCGGCGACCTCGATGCACTACTCGGGCGGATCGGGTTCGTCGACGTCGACGTGCACCCCGGCCCCGAGCTGGCCGAGTGCCTCGTGCTGCTGGGTCGCCACGACGAGGCGGCCGACGTCGTCGACGACTACGCGCGGCGGGCGAGGCACAAGGGTCGCCCGTGGGCGTTGGCCCGGGCGGCCCGGGCCCAGGGCCTGCTCGTGGAGCCGGGGCGCATCGACGAGGTCTTCACCGAGGCCGCGCGCCAGCACGCCCTCACCACTGACCCCTTCGAGACGGCCCGCTCGCGGCTCCTCCACGGGCAGCGGCTGCGCCGGTCCCGCCGGCGCGCGGACGCCCGCGAGCCGCTGCGTGACGCCCTCGAGGCGTTCGAACGGCTCGGGGCGGCGCCCTGGGCCGACCGGGCGGCCGAGGAGCTCGACGCCACCGGGGCGTCGGTCGTGCGTCGAGGAGCCAGGGCCCTCGACGCGCTGAGCCCACGGGAGCGGCAGATCGTCGGGTTGGTCACCGCCGGGCTCACCACCCGCGAGGCGGCGCTACGGCTGTTCCTGAGCCCCAAGACCGTGGAGTACCACCTGCGCAACGTCTACGCACGCCTCGGCATCGGCTCGCGAGGCGAGCTCGCGGCGTTGGTGCACCGCGAGCCGTGAGGCCTGCCGGGGGTGAGGTGGGTGAGCCGAACGCCGGCACGGCATACGCTCGTCCTCGATGACCCCCAACCCGCCCCGCGTCGACCCCACCCTCGTGCCCGCCCTGCGCGCCGACCTCGTCGCTGCGCGATACACCGTCGCGGGGGTCGCCGAGGTGCTCGGGCCGATGGCCTCGGCCGCGCTCGACCGAGAGCAGGCCCTCCCCGCCCAGCGGGTCACCATCACCTCGAGCGCGCCCGGTGCGACCCTGGTGCGGCTGTTCGCCCTCGGTGACCCCGTCGACGTCGCCGAGGCGGCAGCGGCGCTGCCCACCCTCGGGGTCGACGGGGCGGTGGAGCTCGGCCTGGTCGAGCCGGAAGGGGATGCCGTCGTCGCGCTGTGCGACCTGCGCCCGTATGCCGCCGCCGGGGTCGACTGGTGGGTCGCCTCCGACCTCGGTGAGGTCGCCACCGGGCGCCCGCTGCGAGAGGACCACGTGCTGGGCATCGGCGGTGCCTCGACGACCCTGGCGTCGTGGACCCCGCGGCCGCACGTCGACCGCGCGCTCGACCTCGGTACCGGGTGCGGGGTGCAGGCACTGCACCTCGAGGCGCACGCCGACGAGGTCGTCGTCACCGACCTGTCCGAGCGGGCCCTGGCCTTCGCACGGTTCAACGCCGCGCTCGACGAGGCCGCCTGGGACGTACGCGGGGGGTCGATGCTGGAGCCGGTGGCGGGGGAGCGGTTCGGCCTCGTCGTCAGCAACCCCCCGTTCGTCATCACCCCCCGGTCGGGCGCGGTCCCGCACTTCGAGTACCGCGACGGCGGCGCCGCCGGGGATGCCGTGGTGCGTGACCTCGTGCGCGCGGTCGGCGACCACCTCGAGCCGGGCGGCATCGCGCAGTTCCTCGGCAACTGGGAGGTACCGCGCGGCTCGACGTGGACGGAGCGGGTGGGCGCCTGGCTCGACGACACCGGTCTCGACGCCTGGGTCGTGCAGCGTGAGGTGCAGGACCCCGCCGAGTACGCCGAGACCTGGGCCCGTGACGGCGGGCACCACCCCGGAACAGTCGACTTCAACGCGATGTATGCGGCCTGGCTCGACGACTTCGAGCTGCGCGACGTCGAGGCGATCGGCTTCGGTGTCGTGACCCTGCACCGGCCGCGCGCCGACCGCGCCCCGTTCGTCGACCTGATGGATGTGTCGTGGCCGGTGGAGGCGCCGATGGGTCCGGCCGTGCTCGCCGGGCTCGACGCCCGCACCTGGCTCGCCGAGCACGACGACGACGCCGTGCTCGACGTGGCCTGGGCCTGCGCACCCGACGTGCGCGAGGAGCGCCACACGCTGCCCGGTGCGCTCGACCCCTCGGCGATCGTGCTGCGGCAGGGTGGCGGTCTGCGCCGCCACCTCACCCTGACGACCGTCACCGCGGCGTTCGCGTCGGTGTGCGACGGCGACCTGACCGCCCGGGCGGCGGCCGCGGCCATCGCCGGGTTGCTCGACCTCGACGGCCCCGAGGTGCGGGCCGAGGTGGTGGCCTTCCTGCGGGACGCCGTCAAGGACGGCCTGCTGCGCTGAGCCCCGCGCGCAACCCGTGGTCGACCGGCCCGGGCGCCGCGTTTCATGAGGAAGGGCTCATCTGCGCCTCACGGCCACCTCATCCAGGCCCTCGAGAGTGGTCGGACGACGGCGGCGAGGTGCCGCCCATCACGAGGAGGACCACCATGAACGCAACTGCCCGCAAGACCTGGGTCGTCACCGGCGCGCTCGGCGCGCTGGCCGTCGCCGGGAGCGTGGCGGTCGGTGCCGCGAACGCCAGCGCCGACACGAGCACCACCCGCACGACCACCGACGCACCGGCACCGGCGACGTCCACCGCCGCCGACCCCGCGTCCACCACGATCGTCGGCCCGGCACTCGCGCCGGTCGCGTCCGCGGCCAGCCCCGTGAGCCCCAGGACGGCGGTCTCCCCCGCGTCGCCGAAGTCCGCTGCCTCCCCGACGTCCGCTGCGTCGCCGAAGTCGGCCGCGTCCCCCAAGTCGGCCGCGTCGCCGAGGTCCGCTGCGTCGCCGAGGTCGGCGGCCAGCCCGGTCTCCGCCCCCAGCGCCGACTGACTCCGCCCCGATGAGCACCACGCTCGGCTCCTCGACCGTGCCCCCCACGACGCCGCCCCGTGGGGGGCACGGCGAGGCCGACGTGATCGGCCTGCTCACCGGGCCCGGTGCCCGGAACCTGCTGGTCCTGGCCCTCGGGACGGTCGGCGCCGAGGTCACGGACCACGTCGTCCACGACGTGCAGCACCGGCCCGGCGACGGCGTCACCGTCGGCTTCCGCGTGTGGCTGCGAGCGTTCGGGGCCGACCGGGAGGAGTACGTCCTGATCAGCTCCACGGCAGGACGTGACGTGCCGGACGACAGCCCCGGCCTGGCGCGCCTCGAGGGGCCCGGTGGTCGTCTCATCGCGTGGCGGCACCCCCACGACCCCGCGCTCCCGGCCCTCGGCACCGGATGCGACCCGACGTCCCTCGAGGCCGTGCTGCCGGGGACGGGCGCGGTCGCCGAGCTCGAGCTCGTGGGCTACCGGCCGCTGCGCCGGGCGGTGCTGCGTGCCGTGCGCAGCGGGACGACGGCCTACGTCAAGGTCCTGCGCCCGGCGGCCGGCCGCGGTGGGGCCCCCGACGTGCTGCACCGCCACCACCTGCTCACGGCTGCCGGGGTCCCCGTCCCGCGCGTGCTGGCCGCGACGCCAGAGGGCCTGGTCGTGCTGGCGCAGGCCGACGGCACCCCGCTCGTCGAGGCCATCAGTGCCGACGGAGCACACGGCCTCGAGCTGGCCCACCTCGTGGCCGTCCTCGACGCCCTGCCCGCGCAGGTGCTCGACCTGCCGCGCCGCACGGCCTGGTCGGACCGCGCGCGCGACTACGCTCACGCCGTCGTCGCCGCCCGCCCCGGAGCCGATGGAGAGCGAGCGCTCGCCGTGGCCCGTGCAGTGCGCCGCCGGTCGCGCGAGGTGGACCTGGGCCCGGTCGTGCCCACGCACGGCGACTTCCACGAGGGCCAGCTGACCGTTCGTGGCACCGCCGACGGTTGGCGACCGGCTGGTCTGCTCGACGTCGACACGGTCGGCCCCGGGCACCGGGTCGACGACCTCGCCTGCCTGGTCGCACACACCGTCGCCCTCGGACCGGCCTGGTCAGGGCTCGTGGGCCGGTGGGAACGGCAGGCGACGGGAGTGGTCGACCCGGACGCCCTGCGGGTGCGCACGGCGGGAGTGCTCCTCTCGCTCGCCGCTGCGGCCGCCCACGAGCCGGGCGCGACGGTCGGCACCACGGCCCTGCTCGAGGCGGCCGAGGAGCGGCTCGGGCCTTGACCCGTCCGGGGCGAATCGCACTTGTGAGTGAGTGCTCACTCACTTAGGGTGGGGCGGTGACCCCACGCGCCCCCGCCCTGAGCCCCGAGGACCGCCGCGCCTCGCTCGTCGAGGTGACCATCCCGCTGCTGCGCGAGCACGGCGCCGCCGTGACGACCCGCCAGGTCGCCGAGGCGGCCGGCATCGCGGAGGGCACGGTGTTCCGGGCGTTCAGCAGCAAGGAGGAACTCGTCGCGGCCTGTGCCGCAGCGGTGTTCGACACCACCGAGGTGCTCGACGAGCTCAGTGCGATCGACCGGTCGCTCTCCCTCGACGAGCGGCTCGTGGCCGCCGTGACCGTCATGCAGGCGCACGTCGAGCGGATCATCGGCGTGATGTCGATGCTGCGCTCCTCGGGCGTGCAGCCCCCGCACGGCCATACCCCCAAGCAGCACCGCGGGTCGGACCCGGAGGTCGACGCGGTCTTCGTCGAGCTCATCGGCGACGACGGGGACACGCTGCGGCTCCCGGCCCAGGACGTCGTCGACCTGCTGTCGCACCTCACGCTCTCGAGCGTCCACCCGTTCTTCCCGGGTCCGGGGCTCACGCCGGCCCGGATCGTCTCCGTCGTCCTCGACGGCACCCGGAGGTCACGCTGATGCTCTACCGCCTCGTCCGTACCTACCTGACCCCGTACGCCCCCATGCTGGGCGTGCTCCTGGTGCTGCAGCTGGTCGCGACGCTCGCCTCGCTGTACCTGCCGAGCCTCAACGGCCAGATCATCGACGAGGGCGTGGCCGTCGGCGACACCGCGTTCATCCTGCGCGCGGGTCTGATGATGCTCGCGGTCTCCTTCGTGCAGATCCTCGCGACGATCGGGGCCACCCGCATCGGTGCGCAGTCGTCGGCCTCACTCGGCCGTGACGTGCGGTCGTCGGTCTTCCACCGGGTCGGCCAGTTCTCGGCCCAGGAGCTCTCCCGGTTCGGCGCGCCAACGCTGATCTCGCGCAGCACCAACGACGTCACCCAGGTGCAGCAGGTCACCTACATGTTCCTGGCGATCATGGTGTCGGCGCCGATCATGATGATCGGCGGCATCTTCATGGCCCTGCGCGAGGACTTCGGCCTCGCCTGGCTGGTCGCCGTCGCGGTGCCGGCGCTCGGCATCGCGATCGGCCTGATCATCGCGCGAATGGTGCCGCACTTCCGGTCGATGCAGACCGCTGTCGACTCGGTGAACCGCATCCTGCGCGAGCAGATCACCGGCCTGCGGGTCGTGCGCGCCTTCGTGCGCGAGGACGTCGAGCGCGAGCGGTTCGCCGAGGCCAACCGCACCTACACCGGCACGGCGCTGGCCGTCGGCAAGCTGATGGCCCTGGCCTTCCCCGTGGTCATGGTCATCTTCAACGCGTCGACCGTGGCGGTGCTGTGGTTCGGTGCGCACCGGATCGACAACGGGCAGATGGAGATCGGTGCGCTCACCGCGTTCATGGCCTACCTGATCCAGATCCTCATGTCGGTGATGATGGCGACCTTCATGGCGATGATGATCCCGCGGGCCACCGTCTCCGCCGGCCGCATCCAGGCGGTGCTCGACACCGAGAGCTCGGTGCACGCCCCGGACGACCCGGTGGCCATCCCCGCGGGCCCCGTGACCGTCGAGCTGCGCGGTGCCACGTTCGCCTACCCCGGCGCCGAGTCGCCCGTGCTGCGTGAGGTGTCGCTGCGCGCCGAGCCCGGCACGACGACGGCCATCGTGGGATCCACCGGGTCCGGAAAGACCACGCTCGTCGGCCTCGTCCCCCGGCTGCACGACGTGACCGCCGGCCAGGTGCTCGTCGGCGGCGTCGACGTGCGCGAGGCCGATCCCGAGGCGCTCTGGTCGCACATCGGCCTGGTGCCGCAGCGGCCCTACCTCTTCACCGGCACCGTGGCGTCGAACCTGCGCTACGGCGACCCCGAGGCCACCGACGACGAGCTGTGGGAGGCCCTGGCCGTCGCGCAGGCCGACGACTTCGTGCGCGCGATGCCCGACGGCCTGGAGTCACCGATCGCACAGGGCGGCACCAACGTCAGCGGCGGGCAGCGCCAGCGCCTGGCCATCGCGCGGGCCCTGGTGAGCAGGGCCGGCATCTACCTGTTCGACGACGCGTTCTCGGCCCTCGACGTGGCCACCGACGCCCGGCTGCGGGCCGCGATGCGGCCGGTGACCCGCGACGCCGTGGTCATCGTGGTCGCCCAACGGGTGTCGAGCATCGTCTCCGCCGACCAGATCGTCGTGCTCGACGACGGCGCGGTCGTGGGCAGTGGCACGCATGCCGAGCTGCTGGCGAGCTGCCCGACCTACGTCGAGATCGTGGAGAGCCAGCAGGCGATGGAGGACGCGGCATGAGCGAGCTCAAGACCGAGGAGGAGAAGGCCGCCGAGCAGCGGCGCGGACCGGCATCCGCACGCCGTGGTGGGCCCCCGCACCTGCAGATCGGGGTGCCGACCGAGAAGTCCCAGACGTTCGTGCCCTCCGCGAAGCGCGTGCTGCGCCTGCTTCACCCGGAGCGGTTCATCGTCTGGACGGTCGTGGTGTTCGCCGTGGGCAGCGTCGTGCTGAACGCGATCGGGCCGAAGATCCTCGGCGACGCCACCGACCTGATCTTCGCCGGCATGTTCGGCCGGCAGATCCCGGCCGGCGTCACCCAGCAGCAGGCCGCCGACGCCCTGCGCGCGCAGGGAGAGGACAGCCTCGCCGACATGCTGGCCGCGATGCAGCACGTCGTACCCGGTCAGGGCATCGACTTCACCGCCCTGGCCGACGTCCTGCTCCTCGTGCTCGGCCTCTACGTCGTGGCCGCGCTGCTGCAGTGGGTGCAGGGCCGGATGCTCACCGTCGCGGTCAACCGCACCATCTACCGCCTGCGCCGCGACGTCGAGGACAAGCTCAACCGCCTCGCGCTGCCGTACTTCGACCAGCAGCCCCGCGGCGAGCTCCTCAGCCGGGTGACCAACGACATCGACAACGTCGCTCAGAGCCTGCAGCAGGTGCTGAGCCAGCTGCTCACCTCGCTGCTCACCGTCGTCGCCATGATCGCGATGATGGTCTGGATCTCA
>DASQEZ010000042.1:0-5978 GCA_035633415.1 Ornithinibacter sp.
CACGGCGAGCAGCCGCTCCAAGGAGGGAGTTGAGCACGTCGGTCAGTGACCTCGCGGGGTGGGTGGCATGGGAACAGCCTGCGTCACCAGCCTTGGAGCGCCCTGTGCGCCCTGCGCGGTCAGTCCGTCGACGTGACGCGCTCGACCCGCCAGTCGATGGGCGTGCAGCGACCGTTGTTCGACTTCTCGGCCGAGCAGGCGGTGACCCCGACGACCACCGGCATCCGAGCCTGAATGGTCAACCGGTCGCCCGGCCGGGTCGGCGGTGGGTCGATGTGCAGCTCGCCCCGCTCGTCGGTCCACACGTCCATGAACACGTTGAGCGTCGTGCCGATCCGGTCGGGGTCGACACCGAACGGCGCGAGGGCGTTGCACAGGTTGGCGAAGCACGACGGGTGGGGGGCCCCGTCGAACTCGGGGTAGAGCAGGTCGAAGGTCGCCTGGCTGCAGGGGGTCAGGGTGAGGTCGTGCACGCCGACGGTGTCGTCGACGACGTCGGCCATCACCCGGCTGCGGTTGGACCACAGGCTCGCCCCGGTCGAGACGTAGATCGAGTTGCCGAAGTCGGTGGTGCGCCCCGACGAGAACACCTCGGCGACGTCGCCGGCAGCGACGAGGTAGAGGTCGCTCACCTGCTCGCCACAAGGGTCGAGGAGGGTGAGCCGGTCACCGGGGGCCAGCTCGACCGCGACGCCGCTCTGGGGGGCGATCCGGGCCCAGCCATCGGCCGGCGCGTCGGCCGAGCCGCCGTAGGCCGGCGGCCCACCGGCACTCGGGAAGCGGGTGCGGGCGGGGTTCACCGCTCCCCCGGCGCCGCGGTCGTCGGTGGCGAGGGGTCGGGGACGGCATCCGGGTCGGGCTCGAAGGGGGCCGACCAGTCCTCGGGCACGACGCGGCCGGCGTACTGCCGGGCCTCCGAGGTGTCGCCGTGGTCGCTGACCATCGGGTTGAGGGAGCCCTGCAGCTCGGTGTCGCGGCGGCGGATCGTGTCGCGCATCCGCTGGTAGCGGCCGTCCCCGCGCATCCGCTCGAACTGCTCGTGCAGGTTGAACACGAGGGTCGGCAGCGGGGCCCGGCGGGCGACCCGGGAGGCGTTCGGGTGCAGTCCCACGACGAAGAACGCCGTGCCGGCCACGCTGAACGCGAAGTGCGGGTTGTCGGGATCGGCCGCGACACCGTCGGCCCACGGGGCGTCGTCGTTGTCGTGGAGGTGCTGCAAGGCGCCCCACAGCAGCCCCTCGAACGTCGGCTCGTCATCGGGCAGCGGGCCCCGGAAGCAGGCGACGAACGACACCAGGTCACCGTCGACGTCGACCTCCTGGGCGTACTGGGCGAGGGCGCCGCCCAGGGTGTCGAGCGACCCACCGGGGTTCACGTCGGCGAGGTCGTCGAGCACCACCAAGGTGGCGGCGTCGCGCCGGAACACCGACCGGGCCCCCAGGCAGGGGAACTCGGGGTGGGACACCATCTCCTCGATGGCGGCGACGATGTCACTGCTCGGCCCGTCGCCGAGGTCCTCGGCGGCCCGCTCCTCGAGCAGCTGCTCCAGGGGGTCGCTCATCGAGCGCCGCCGGGTCGGACGGTGCGGTCGGTCACGGGTGCTCCTCGCGTCGGGCATCACATGCTGCCTCATACCCGCAGCCCGGCGGGGGTATGCCGTCGCACCGAAAGTGCACCGCCGAGGTCTCCGTCACAACCCCGCCCCACCCCCGCCGCCCCCACTTCGTGCGGTGTGCACACGGTTCTCGCGCGGCCGAGGCTGCGGAAACCGTGTGCGAGTCGCACGAAGTCGAAGGAGCTGGGGGCGCGCAGCAGGCGGGTTCACTCGACCAGGCGGTAGCCGATGCCCGGCTCGGTGAGGATGTGCTGCGGGCGGGAGGGGTCGCGCTCGAGCTTGCGCCGCAGCTGGTTGCCGTAGACGCGCAGGTAGTTCGACTCGCGACCGTAGGCCGGCCCCCAGACCGCCCGCAGCAGGTCGGCCTGGGTGACCACCCGCCCGCGGTGGCGGGCCAGCTCGCCCAGCAGCCGCCACTCGGTCGGGGTGAGGTGCACCCGCTCGCCGCTCCGGGTCGCCGTGAGGGTGCTGAAGTCGAGGCAGAAGGAGTCCGTCGTGACCGTGGCGATGCCGCCCAGGGCCTCGCCGTCGCCACCCCCACGGCGCAGCGCCGAGCGCACCCGGGCCATCAGCTCGTCCATCCCGAAGGGCTTGGTGACGTAGTCGTCGGCACCCTCGTCGAGAGCCTCGACCTTGTCGTCGGACTGCTGCCGGGCCGACAGCACGACGACCGGCACGCGCGAGCTGCGGCGCAGCCGGCGCAGCACCTCGACACCGTCGACGTCGGGCAGTCCGAGATCGAGGATGACCAGGTCGGGTGGAGCGTCGTCGAGGGTGGACAGGGCGTCGCGACCCGAGCCCACCTCCTCGACCTCGTAGCCACGGGCCCGCAGGTTGATCCGCAAGGTGCGGCGGATCGTCTCGTCGTCGTCGACGACGAGGATGCGCTCAGCCATGGGTGGCCCCCTCCGCGCTCGGCAGCTCGACCACCATCGTGAGGCCACCACCCGGCGTCGCCTCGGCCGACACCTCGGCGCCCATCGCCTCGGCGAGGCCGCGGGCCACGGCGAGCCCCAGGCCGACGCCGTCGCCCGACGGGGCGTCACCCTGACGCTGGAAGGGCAGGAAGATCCGCTCCCGCGCCTCCTCGGGCACGCCGGGCCCGGAGTCGACGACCCGCACCTGGGTTCGCCCGCCGAGTCCGCTCGTCGCGATCCGCACCCGCCCCGGCGGCGGCTGGTGGCGCAGGGCGTTCTCGACGACGTTGCCGAGCACCCGGTCGAGCAGCCCGGGGTCGGCGAGCACCAGGCGGGCGTCCGGGTCGAGCGACCAGTCGACCCGGTCGGGGTCCGACACCGAGGCCACCGTCGCCGGCACGACCTCACCGAGGTCGACGGTGCGCGGCGAGGCGACGAGGGCTCCCGCCTGGAGGCGCGACATGTCGAGCAGGTTGCCGATGAGGGCGTCGAGCCGGTCGGCGGAGTCCTCGATGGCGGCCTGCAGCTCGGCCTCGTCCTCCGCCGAGAAGGTCACCTCGCTGGACCGCAGGCTGCCGATGGCCGCCTTGATGCCGGCGAGCGGGGTGCGCAGGTCGTGCGACACCGCCGAGAGCAGGGCGGTGCGGGCCGAGTTGTCGCGGGCCAGCACCGCGGCCTCGCCCGCGGCCCGCTGCAGCGCGCGTCGCTGGAGGATGGCGCCGGCATGGGCGGCGAAGGCCGCGAACAGGCGCTGGCGGTCGGCCGGAACCGGGGCGCCGACCAGCACGAGGTCGTGCTCGTCGTCGGCGGGCGCGTGGTTCTCGTGCACCTCGGCAGCCTGGGCGGGGGTGCCGCCAGGGCCTGGGGTCACCGACTCGCTCTCGGCCACGACCTCGGCCGGCGCGTCGGGGGTGGCCCGACGTACGACCCGCGCCCGCTGCGCCCCGAACATGTCGGCCGCGTGGTCGAGGAGCACGCTCATCTGGTCGGTGGAGCCGAGGAGGGTGTGGGTGAGCTCGGCGAGGGCCGCCGACTCCCGTTGCGCCGCGACGGCCCGCTCCGCCCGTCGCGCGCTCGTGTGCACGACGAAGGCCACGACGACGGCGACCGCTGCGAACACGACGAGGGCGACGGCGTTCTCCGGCTGGGAGATGGTCAGGGTGCCGACCGGGTGGGTGAAGAACCAGTTGAGCAGCAGGGAGGACAGCACCGCCCCCACGAGGGCCGGGCCGATGCCGCCGAGGAGGGCGACGAGCACCGTGATGAGCAGGTAGAGGGGCACGGTGAGGGGGAGGCCGGGGTCCTGTGGCACCAGGACCAGCAGGCCGGTGAGGGCGACCGGACCGAGGACGGCCGCGGCATACCCGAGACGAACTCGCCTGCGGGGCAAAGCTGCCCGCGGCACGCGCCAGCCCCTCCCGGCGGCGAACGAGTGGGTGACGACGTGCACGTCGATGTCGCCCGAGTGGGTGATGACCTCCTCGGTGGTGCTCGGCACCGCGAGGGTGCGCCACCGTGGCCGGCGGGTGCTGCCGATGACGACCTGGGAGGCGTTGACCCCTCGGGCGACGTCGAGGATCGCCTCGGCGGGGTCCTCCCCCGTGACCGTGTGCCAGGAACCGCCGAGCTCATCGGTGAGCCGGCGCAGTGTCGCCAGGGCGGGTAGGGGCGGCCCGCTGAGCCCGTCGGACCGTGCCACGTGCAGGGCGAGCAGCTCACCGCCGGCGCCGCGCGAGGCGATGCGCGCCCCCCGGCGGAGCAGCGTCTCGCCCTCCGGGCCTCCGGACAACGCGACGACGACACGCTCACGGGTCGGCCAGGACGAGTCGATGCCGTGGTCGGCGCGGTATCGGCCCAGCCCCTCCTCCACCCGGTCGGCGAGCCAGAGCAGGGCGAGCTCGCGCAGCGCCGACAGGTTGCCGACGCGGAAGTAGTTCGCCAGCGCGGCGTCGACCTTCTCGGCCTTGTAGATGTTGCCGTGGGCCATCCGCCGGCGCAGCGCCTCGGGTGACATGTCGACGAGCTCGATCTGGTCGGCGCGGCGCACGACCTCGTCGGGCACCGTCTCGCGCTGCACCACGCCGGTGATCGACTCCACGACGTCGTTGAGCGACTCGAGGTGCTGGATGTTGACCGTCGAGATGACGTCGATGCCGGCATCGAGCAGCTCGTCGATGTCCTGCCAACGCTTCTCGTGGCGCGAGCCGGGTGCGTTCGTGTGCGCGAGCTCGTCAACGAGGGCCACGGTGGGGCGCCGGGCGAGCAGACCGGCGAGGTCCATCTCCTCGAACGTCGTGCCGCGGTAGTCCAGCCGCGCACGGGGCAGCACGTCCAGCCCAGCGATCATCTCGGACGTGTGCTCGCGCCCGTGGGTCTCGACCAGGCCGACCACCACGTCGGTGCCGCGGGCCATCCGCCGGCGCCCCTCGTCGAGCATGGCGACGGTCTTGCCCACCCCGGGGGCCGCCCCGAGGTAGATGCGAAGTCGACCGCGTGCCATGGCGCCATTGTCACCGACGAGCGGCGGCAGTCCCTGACGACGCGA
The DNA here is from genome assembly GCA_035633415.1 of Ornithinibacter sp. GTDB lineage: Bacteria > Actinomycetota > Actinomycetes > Actinomycetales > Dermatophilaceae > Fodinibacter. Next base: position 5,078 of record DASQEZ010000042.1, read on the forward strand.
GGGCGACGTTGAGCTCGGTGACGTTGACCCGGTCCTCACCCATGAAGCCGAGCGCTGCATCCTGGGTGTGGTCCGCGATCAGCGCCTGCACCTGTTCCAGCGACATGCCGCGCGCCCCGGCGACCCGGGGCGCCTGGTACGCGGCGTACTCCGGTGAGATGTGCGGGTCCAGACCGCTGCCGGATGCCGTCAGTGCGTCCGGCGGGATCGTCGTTGGGGCGTCCGGGTTGGCTTCTCGCAGTGCGGCTTGGCGCTCGGCGACCGCGGTGGCGAGGTCCTCGGCGTTCGGGCCGAGGTTTGAGCCGCCACTGGTGTCGCCGGTGTGGTCGGACGCCGAGGGGCGCGCCTGGAACCACTGCGGGCCCTCGGCGGCCTGGCCGAGCAGGCTGGAGCCGACGACCGTGCCGTCGACCTCGATGAGGGAGCCGTTGGCCTGCCCGGGCAGGACCAGGCCGACCGCCAGGACGGCGGTGGGGTAGAGCACCCCGAGCACGACGGTGAGCACGAGGAGGGCCTTGAGGGAGGCGGAGAGCTGGCGGGCGATGGCCACGGGGATCACCTGAGTCCGGGGAGGAGGGAGACGAGGAGGTCGATGAGCTTGATGCCGACGAACGGGGCCACCAGGCCACCAAGCCCGTAGACGAGCAGGTTGCGGCGCAGCATCAGGTGGGCGGAGACGGGGCGGTACTTCACGCCGCGCAGCGAGAGCGGAATGAGCGCGACGATGATGAGCGCGTTGAAGATGACGGCCGACAGCATCGCCGACTGGGGGCTGGACAGGTCCATGACGTTGAGCGTCTGCAGGCCCGGGAAGATGCCGACGAACATCGCGGGGATGATCGCGAAGTACTTCGCGACGTCGTTGGCGATGGAGAAGGTCGTGAGCGCCCCACGGGTGATG
>DASQEZ010000043.1:0-1983 GCA_035633415.1 Ornithinibacter sp.
CCGGGCCCGCTCGAGCGAGTCCGGCTCGCCGGTCAGCACGAAGTGGTTGTACGCGTGCTCGGGACCCGCGACGGGATCGACGGCGGCGCCGGCCGCGGCGACGTCCCCGGAGGCCGCGAGCTCGATCGCGCGCAGGCTGGCCGGCCAGTCCTCGGGGAGCATGCCGAGCATGAGACGGTCCCGCACGGTCTCGCCCGGCTCGTCGGCCAGCGCGGCGGCGGGCAGCACGAGCCACCCGGCGGGCAGCGGGAGCACCCCCAGCGGCTGGGGTCGGGACAGCCTGGTCACGATGGTCGTTCCCCTCTATCTACTGGCCGGTCTATCTACTGGCCGGTCTATCTACTGGCCGGTCGGCGGCGGGCCCTGACGGCCCGCATCCCGGCGGATGTGCTCGGCGGCGACGGTCGCGATCCGCTCCGTGAGGTAGGGGCCGATCCGCCGTCGCACCACGTCGTCGCGGAAGCCGACGGTCAGCTCCACCCAGTGGCCCTCGCGGTCCGAGGTGACGTCGCACCCGAGGACGGGTGCTGTCGTCGTCCGGGACGAAAACGTGTCGCCGTCCGCTGGCACGCCCACCTCCGCCGGCTCGTCACGCGCAGACCTCCTCGAGCACCAGCTCGATCGCCCGCTCCATGCCTGCCTCGACGGCAGGGGTCAAGTCTGCCCCGGGATCGGTGCTCTGCGCCTCGATGAGGAACACGACCACGTCGCGCGGGTAGTCGTCCTTGAGGAGCCAGCGCCCCACCGCGAGGGCGTGGTCCCAGCGGAAGGCGTGCTGGTTGATCCCGTCCATCGGAGGCAGGTTCTCGAGGGCCTCACCGGGGACCCGGTAGAGGGTGCCCGGCTCCGACCCGGTGCTGGCGGCGTCGACGATGACCACCGTGCGGCGTCCGCGCATCTTGAAGGCGACGTCGAGGCCGGCCGTGCCGCCGTCGACGAGCTCGACGCCCTCCGGCACACCTCGCTCCCACAGGTGCCGCACGAGCAGCGGCCCCACCGCGGCGAGGGCCACCACGATCTGGGTGATCCAGTCGGGGTGGGCCGGGCAGCCGGGGATGTTGACGACGGGCAGGCCGAGGGTGCCGGTGAAGTCCTTGCCCAGGAAGCCGCCGCGCTCGCCCTTCATGTACTGCAGGCCGATGTCGTCCGTCGGGTTCGGCGGCGTCGCCGGGATGCCGCCCCAGGCCGAGCAGTCGCCCACCGCGACCACGACGCCCGCGCGGGGTGCGATCTCGGCGACCCAGTCCTTCATCGGGCGCTCGGCGAACATGTCGTAGCGGCCACTGCCCTCGGGGCCCATGAGGACCGAGCCCTCGAACACGAAGATGTCGACCTGACGCTCACCCGACGCGCACTCGCGCAGGATCTGCTGCACCTGGTCGCCGAGCTCCATGCCCAGCGACGGGTGCCAGATGACCTCGATGCCGAAGTCGGTCACGAGGTCGACGGCCGTCGGCTCCTCGGCGTTCAGGAACGACACGGTGTTGCCACTACAGGCTCCACCCTCGAGCCAGAGCAGTGTGGCCATCAATTCCTCCTGGGTGGGGGTGTCGGTGCAGGCACTACGGGTGGTGCGGGTGGCGCAGGCAGGCCGGACGGCGGAGCGATCAGGTGGTCGAGCAGGCGCTCCAGGAGTCCGTCGACTCCCTGACCCGTGCGGGCGCTGGTGGAGACGACCTCGACCCCGGGCCGGACGCCGGTCACCGAATCGAGGAAGGCCTGCTCGTCGAACGCCCAGGCAGCCGCGAGGTCGACCTTCGTGAGCACCACGAGGTCGGCCCAGCGATAGGCGGTGGGGTACTTCTCGGGCTTGTCCTCCCCCTCGGTGACCGAGGGGCCGGGCCACCGTCGTCCAGGAGCCGTGCGGCCTCCAGCGCCACGGGGACCTCCGAGCCCGTGGCCAGCAGGACGACGTCCGGCGCGCGCCGCGGCGTGTGCACCTCGCGACAGCCCTCCAGCGCCACGCCGTCGAGACCGTCGGCC
>DASQEZ010000044.1:0-11452 GCA_035633415.1 Ornithinibacter sp.
CAGGACATCGTCCGCGGAACCGTGCCCGAGACCCTCAAGGACAAGCAGCTGTACACGCTCGACCTCGGCGCGCTCGTGGCCGGCAGCCGCTACCGCGGTGACTTCGAGGAGCGTCTCAAGAAGGTCCTCAAGGAGATCCGCACCCGCGGCGACATCATCATCTTCATCGACGAGATCCACACGCTCGTCGGCGCAGGAGCGGCCGAGGGCGCCATCGACGCGGCCTCGATCCTCAAGCCGATGCTGGCCCGCGGAGAGCTCCAGACGATCGGTGCGACGACCCTGGACGAGTACCGGAAGCACATCGAGAAGGACTCCGCGCTCGAGCGGCGCTTCCAGCCGATCCAGGTCGCCGAGCCGACCCTCAAGCACACGATCGAGATCCTCAAGGGCCTGCGCGACCGCTACGAGGCCCACCACCGGGTCTCGATCACCGATGGCGCCCTCGTTGCCGCCGCGACGATGGCCGACCGCTACGTCAACGACCGCTTCCTGCCCGACAAGGCCATCGACCTCATCGACGAGGCGGGCGCACGGCTGCGGATCCGCAGGATGACCGCACCCCCGGACCTGCGCGAGTATGACGACAAGATCGCCGGGGTCCGCCGGGCCAAGGAAGCCGCGATCGACGGGCAGGACTTCGAGAAGGCCGCCCGCCTGCGCGACGACGAGAAGCGGCTCATCTCGGCCAAGGCCGAGCGCGAGGCCCAGTGGAAGGCCGGCGACATGGATGTCGTCGCCGAGGTCGACGAGGAGCTCATTGCCGAGGTTCTCGCGGCGAGCACCGGCATCCCGGTCTTCAAGCTGACCGAGGAGGAGTCCTCGCGGCTGCTCAACATGGAGGCCGAGCTGCACAAGCGGATCGTCGGCATGGACGACGCCATCAAGGCGCTGTCCCAGGCGATCCGACGCACCCGGGCCGGCCTCAAGGACCCGCGCCGGCCGGGTGGGTCGTTCATCTTCGCCGGGCCCACGGGCGTCGGCAAGACCGAGCTCGCCAAGACCCTCGCCGAGTTCCTCTTCGGCGACGAGGACGCGCTGATCACGCTGGACATGTCGGAGTACGCCGAGAAGCACACGGTGTCACGGCTGTTCGGATCCCCGCCGGGGTACGTCGGGTACGAGGAGGGCGGCCAGCTCACCGAGAAGGTGCGGCGCAAGCCGTTCGCGGTGGTCTTGTTCGACGAGGTGGAGAAGGCTCACCAGGACATCTTCAACAGCCTGCTGCAGATCCTGGAGGACGGCCGGCTGACCGACTCCCAGGGCCGGATGGTCGACTTCAAGAACACCGTCATCATCATGACGACCAACCTCGGCACCCGCGACATCTCCAAGGGCTCGCTCGGCTTCTCGGCCGGTCCCGAGACGCGGTCGGACTACGACCGGATGAAGGCCAAGGTCATCGACGAGCTCAAGCAGCACTTCCGTCCCGAGTTCCTGAACCGGGTCGACGACACCATCGTCTTCCCGCAGCTCAGCCAGGCCGAGATCGTGCAGATCGTCGACCTCGAGATCGCCAAGCTCGACAAGCGGCTCAAGGACAAGGACATGGGCATGGAGCTCACGGACGCGGCCAAGAACCTGCTGGCGACCAAGGGCTACGACCCCGTGCTCGGTGCCCGCCCGCTGCGACGCACCATCCAGCGCGAGATCGAGGACGTGCTCTCGGAGAAGATCCTCTTCGGCGAGCTGCGGGCCGGCGAGATCGTCGCGGTCGACGTCACCGGTGAGGGCAAGGAGGCGACCTTCATCTTCGAGGGGACGCCGCACTCCGAGCCCATCGACGTGCCCGTCGTCGTGGCCGAGGGCTGAGCCCTGCCCTGCTGTGTCCCAGATCACGGCCATCCGCGCAGGGATGACCAAAACTTGAACCTGCCTTTACCCAACCGCGGCACCTTCTAACGCACACTGGAGTTCGCAGGGGCCTCCGGGGCTCGTGCGACGAGCGGCCCGCCACCACCCCTGCGGTGGCGGGCCGCGACCATGCCCGGCCCCGGTGTCCGCGTGCCGACCCGGCCCCGGCCCGGTGCGGCCCCGTCGATACGCTCGCCCGGTGCCGACCGACGCCCCCAGGGACCACCCACAGCCCGACCACCGCCGCGTCGTGCGCCCGGCCCGAACCTCCGACGTGCGCGCCATCCGCGGGCTCGTGGCACCGCTGGCGGAGCGGCGCGTGCTGCTCAACAAGGAGGCCGTCGCCTACTACGAGTCGGTGACCGACTTCGTCGTCGCCGAGGTCGACGGCCGGGTCGTCGGATGTGGGGCCCTGCACGTGCTGTGGGAGGACCTCGGCGAGGTCCGCACCCTGGCCGTGGACGAGTCCGTGGTCGGGTCCGGGGTGGGGTCGGCGGTGCTCGAGCGCCTCGTGGAGCGGGCCCGCCTGCTCGGCCTGAGCCGGCTGTTCTGCCTCACCTTCGAGACCGCCTTCTTCGCCCGGCACGGTTTCGAGCCGATCGAGGGTCAGGCCGTCGACCCCGAGGTCTACGCCGAGCTGTTGCGCAGCTACGACGAGGGCGTCGCCGAGTTCCTCGACCTCGAACGGGTCAAGCCGAACACCTTGGGCAACACCCGGATGCTGCGGGTCCTCTAGCTGTACTAGCTGTACTGACCCGGGCGCCCGTCGGGGTCGGACGGCACGGGCGGAACGGACGACACGGACTCCGGGCCGACGTTCACGAACGCCGCGAGAGCCGCCTCCTGGCCCTCCTGTGCCGCCTGCGCCCTCGCCCGCGCTCGCGCGGCCGAGCGTCGGACGCCACGCACGACCAGCAGGGCCGCGAGCAGCAGGAGCAGGAGGAGCACCGCCAGGGCCAGCCCGACGAGGGTCGCCTTGTCGGCTCGGCTGGTCGCGCCCTCGGCGGCGGTCGTGGCCGCCGTGACGTCGCCGTCGGCGAGCAGCGCGACGGCACGCTCGGCGCGGTCCTCCACGCCGAGCAGGGTGGCACCGAGGGCGCCCACCGGGTTGCGGTCAAGCTCCGCGGCTCGCTGGGCGGCACCCACCGCGGTGACGGCCGTGGCCGCCGCCGGCAGGGAGGTGGCCAGGGCGGTGTACTGCTGCGGCTGCTCGGCCTTCTCGTAGGACTCGCGCACGGCGGCAGGCACCTCGATGCCCGCGCGCGTCGCGGCATCCTGCACCCTCGTCGCCGCGGCGCCGAGACCGTCCACCTGCTCGCGCACGGATGCCGCGCCCTGGAAGTCCCAGTTCGTCATCGCCTCGCGCAGTCCCTCCGGCGGCAGCCACGCACCATCGCCCCGATCGAGGTCCGCGTAGGCGGTGCGTGCCTCCGCTCGGGGCGCGAGCTGGGCCCGCTGCGCGCCGGTGAGGGCCCAGCGCTGGAAGACCTGGGCGGCATCCTTGACCCCGGAGCGCGTCTCGAGCAGGTCCAGCCAACGCATCCACGTCGTGCGTCCGCCGTCGGTGTCGCGGGTGCCGGCCGGGTCGTAGGCTCGTTCACCGCGGATGCCCGCGCTGACGACGGCCGCCAGCTCGGTGTCGTCCAGGTCGTCGACCAGGGCGCTCGTCGCTGCGTAGGACGCGGGGTACGCGTAGGCGTCGACGTCCTCGGACGGGCTGCTCGCCGAACCTCCCCAGGAGTTCAGGGCGACGGCGTCCTCGGATCCCCGGCTTGCCCTGGGGTGCTTGACCGGTGTGCCGCCGGTCGCCGTGACGGCGCGCTCGGCCAGCACCTGGGCCAGCCCCTCCGACACCCACCGCTCGTCGAACCTCTCGCCCGAGACCCAGGCGTGGGACAGCTCGTGGAAGATCAGGTCGGCGTCGAGCTGCTCACCGATGACGATCTCGTCGTCGGTCGGGTCGAACCAGCCGTCGTAACCGCGCAGCGAGGGCGAGGCGTCCTCGCGGATCCGCTCGAGCCCGCCCGGCCACGGGGTGCCGACGAGCTTCTCGAGCGCGGGGATGCCCTTGGTGACCTGTCCGGCCACGAAGTCGGCCCATTTAGGGTCGTCCTGGAAGCCGTTGAGCAGCAGCGTGACGCCGGCGACCTCGACGACCTTCTCGTCGGTGCGCTTCGGGTCACGAAGCGACACCACGGCCCAGGACCCCCGCCGTCGGACGTCGAGGTGGAGGTGCGCGTCGTCGTGGAGCCCTTCTCGCTCGAGGTGAAGTCGTCGCTCGTCGCCTCGAAGGTCATCGCTGTCGGGGCGACCACCTCGACGGTGTTGCGCCCCGGGTCACCGACACCGTGTACGGCGAACGTCGCGTAACCCGGCCCGACCCGGGTGCTGTCCTCGGAGCGCGGCTTCTCGCCGGGCACCTCGAAGGTGAGGGTGATGGTGCGCGAGCGCCCGTAGAGCAGGTTCGGGAACGAGATCCGCGCCAGCCTTGTCGACGGGTCCTCCGTGCCGCGCAGCGAGACCGACAGCGACGAGCCCTCGCTGCGCGCCCGGAGCTTCTCGGCCCCCGCGGGCACCGGCACGGAGAAGGCGTTGAAGAAGTAGTAGAGGTCGCCGCTGTTCGGGGTCACGTTGCGCAGGTCGATGGTCACGGTAGCCCGGACCGTCGTCTCCTTCGCGTCGAGGACGAAGCGGCTGCGGGCCTCGGTCACCAGCCCCTCGTCGGCGAGCGCGGGCTGCGCACAGAGCAGCGCCCCGAGAACCATCGCGGTCACCCACGGCCAACGCCGTCGCCGCGCTCCCGTCGCCCCCACCGTCGACCACCACCTCACTGCCGCCACCCGCGTGACCTCTTCGCGAGCACTGTATGCCGGGGGGTCCCGTCCCGTCTGCCCGACCGATGAGTGCCGGGTGCGGGTTCTCCCCGGGCGGGGGTCAGCCGAGCCGGTCGAGCATCCCCTGCATCTGGGCGATCTGCTTGGTCTGGGTCACGTTGATGTCGCTCGCGAGGGCCTCCACGAGCTCGTCGGCCGCGCCGCGGGCGTGCTCGGCCACCATCGTCAGGGCTCCGTCGTGGTGCCGGATCATCAGCCGCAGCCAGAGCCGATCCGCATCGACGCCGGTGGCGGCACCCAGGGCGCGCAGCTCGGCCTCGCTCGCCATGCCGGGCATCGAGTGGGCCCCGTGGTCGGTGAGGTTGGGGTTGGTGGCCTCCGGGGGCGCGGTCTCCCCGCGCTCCTCGAGGAAGCCGGCCATGTAGTCGATCTCGGGAGTCTGCTCGTCGCGGATCCGCGAGGCGATCGAGCGCACCTGCGGGTCGGTCAGGTCCCTCAGCACGGCATCCACCATGACGATCGCCTGCGCGTGGTGGACGATCATGTCGCGCAGGAAGCGGGCGTCGTCGGGGCGGGCGCTCGGCGTGGTGACCGGCGCGGCGGCCGACCCCGTGAGGGTCGAGTTGGGCTCACCGGGCCGGCCGGGCTGCAGCACCGGGGACGAGGGTGTCGGTGCGGTGACCGCGGGCACAGGGTCGGCGCCCCCGGTGCACGCCGTGAGGCCGAGGGCCAACGTGGCGGCGAGGAATGACGCCCCCACGGCGCGGGGGTGCGGGCAGCGACGTCGCGAGCTCATGACGCGTCACTCTAACTCCGTTGCGCCCCAGCAGAATCTTTACGCACTCCATACTCTTTGCGTCTCATGTGTAAGGCAACGTGCTCGGATCAGCCCCTACACGAAGAGGTGGACATGAGACTTCAGCGACTTCTCGCGGTTGCAGCCGCGGGGACCATGATGACGGCGCTCGGCATCAGTGCCGCGTCCGCGGGGGACGGGCTCAACAAGTCCGGGACCCAGCTGGCGGTCGACGAGATCGGCTACAGCAAGAACATGCAGCACCTGAGCAACACGGCGCCCGTCGGGACGTTCGCGGGATCGACGGGGTCCGACCTCGCCTTCACCGGTGACCTCGCCATCGCGGGCAACTACAACGGCTTCGTCATCTACGACATCTCGAACCCCAAGCGCCCCAAGACGGTCAGCCAGGTGCACTGCCCCGGCTCACAGAACGACGTCACCGTCTCCGGCAACCTCCTGTACCTCTCGGTCGACTCCTCCCGCAGCGACGACAGCTGCAACAGCGTCACCCAGTCAGCCACGACCAAGGGCTCGTGGGAGGGCATCCGGATCTTCGACATCAAGAACCCGAGCGCCCCGCGCTACCTGAAGTCGGTCGAGACCAACTGCGGCTCGCACACCAACACGCTCGTCCCGGGCTCGGGCAAGTACCGGGGCAAGGACTTCATCTACGTGTCGAGCTACTCGCCGAGCGCGGACTACCCCGACTGCCAGCCGCCGCACGACCTCGTCTCCATCATCGAGATCCCGAAGAAGAACCCGGCCGCGGCCCGCGTCATCGCCACGCCCAACCTCTTCCCCGACGGCGGCAACCCCGGCGGCACGACCGAGGCCGGCAACCGCTACTCCGCGACCACCGGTTGCCACGACATCACCGCCTACCCGAAGAAGAAGATCGCGGCGGGGGCCTGCATGGGTGACGGCGTGATCATGGACATCAAGGATCCGACCAAGCCGAAGGTGATCGAGCGGGTCAGCGACACCGAGAACTTCGCGTTCTGGCACTCCGCCACCTTCAACAACGACGGCACCAAGGTCGTCTTCACCGACGAGCTCGGCGGCGGCGGAGCGGCGACGTGCAACTCGACGATCGGCCCGAACCGGGGTGCCAACGCGATCTACGGCCTGTCGCGCAAGAACAAGCTCAGCTTCAAGTCGTACTTCAAGATCCCGCGGCACCAGTTCGACACCGAGAACTGCGTCGCGCACAACGGCTCGCTGGTGCCGGTCAAGGGACGCGACGTCATGGTCCAGTCCTGGTACCAGGGCGGCACCTCGCTCTGGGAGTTCACCGACTCCGAGAACCCGCGCGAGATCGGCTACTTCGAGCGCGGCCCGCTCAGCAAGGAGCGCCTCGTCGGGGGTGGCACCTGGTCGAGCTACTACTACAACGGCCACGTCTACAGCAACGACCTCGTCAAGGGCTTCGACGTCCTGAAGATCAAGGACAAGAAGCTCCGGGAGGCCGAGAAGGTCGAGATGGACGTGCTCAACCCGCAGTCGCAGCCGGTCTACCGCCTGCGCTGAGCACCACCGGTGACCGACGATCGGCCCGCCCCCGCCGTCCGGGGGCGGGCCGATCGTTCGGTCACGGGCGGGTGACCTGCACGGGGTCGCCGGGACGCACCCGACCCGGGACGACGACTCGGGCGTTGAGGCCGCGCAGCCGCATCGGCCGGCCGACCGGGCCGTTGACGAAGCGCATCGCGTCGGCGCCGAAGCGCTCGACGAACTTCGCGCACCCGGTGTGCGGCACCTCGGTCACCTCGATGACCGCGGCGTCGGTCTGCGGGTCACCGATGGTGAGCCGGGAGCCGGCGGGCAGGTTCTCGTGCGACAGGTCGAGGTCGAGGTAGAGCTGGTCGCCGGCCAGGATGCGCCGGAGGGGGTCGCCGGCGAGGAACGCGACCATCCGGGCGCTCATCACGTTGAGCTGCATGTCCGGGTGCGGCCCGCCGTCGTGGGTGCGGCTGCTGCCGCGCTCGGACCACCCGTCGCCGACCAGGCCGACGGCCAGGTCGAGCTCGCCCTCGTCGAGCACCTCACGCTCACCCGGCTGCGGCCGGCGCACGACGAGGTCGAGGATGCCGACGTCGCGCGGGGCCGCGAGCAGCTCGGGGAGGAAGGCGGAAAGCTCCTCCGCAGAGCGGTGCCCGCGGGTCGGCCCGGCGGTCTGCGCGGCGACGGTGGTGGTCATGAGCACCAGTGTGGCGGCCGACGGCATCGCGGCCCACCGCCTTTCCACGGACCGAGCACCGGAGGGCGCGGCAGCGAGTCAGCGCGGGAGGCGGTAGTGGTGGGGCCCCGCCGGCTCCAGCAGGCCGTCCTCGACGAGCGAGGCGAGGCACCGGTCGACCTGGGCGGCATCGGGACCAGCCGTCTCGAGCGCGGCTCGACCCACGGCGCCTGCGCCGTCACGCAGCTGCTGCAGGATGGCGCCGCGCACCTGCCGGTCGGTGCCGTGCCACGCCTGCCCACGACGGGGCGGGCCGTCGTGCGCCGGGCGGCCGGCGGCCACCCACGCGCACAGGTCCTCCACCGGGCACACGTCGCACTTCGGGGAGCGCGCCTGGCAGACCAGGGCCCCGAGCTCCATCACGGCGACGTTCCACGTCGCCGCGGTGGCCGCGTCCTGCGGCACCAGGGATGCCGCGAGCGCCGACTCGGCGACGGTCAGCGCAGGCGCGGCCTGGCCCCGGCCCTCGACGGCACGGGCGAGCACCCGGCGCACGTTGGTGTCGACGACGGTCGTTCGTCGCCCGAACGCGAACGCCGCCACGGCTGCGGCCGTGTAGGCCCCGACCCCCGGCAGCGCACGCAGCAGGTCCTGCTCGGAGGGCACCTCGCCGTGGTGCCGCTCGCACACCGCCACCGCTGCCTCACGCAGGCGCAGCGCCCGTCGCGGGTAGCCGAGCCGGCCCCACGCCCGCACGACCTCGCCCGGTGACTCGGCTGCCAGGTCGGCCGGGGTTGGCCAGCGCCGCATCCACGCGCGCCACACCGGCTCGACCCGCGCCACCGGGGTCTGGTGGGACATGATCTCCGAGACCAGCACCCCCCACGGGGAGCACGACGGGTCGCGCCACGGCAGCGGCCGCGCGTGCCCGGCATACCAGTGGAGCACCCGCTCGTGCAGGAGGGCGGGGCTGGGAGGGGCGGGCACGCGGCGCCGGGCGGACACGGCGGCGTGGGTCAGACGTAGCGCTCGAGGATGCTGGACTCGGCGAGGCGGGACAGCCCCTCGCGCACGAGCCGGGCGCGGCCCTCGCCGACTCCGTCGACGTCCATCAGGTCGTCGATGTTGGCCGCGAGCAGCTTCTGCAGGCTGCCGAAGTGCGAGACCAGGCGGTCGACGATGGCGCCGGGCAGGCGCGGCACCTTCGACAGCAGGCGGTGCCCGAGCGGGCTGACCGACGAGTCGAGCGAGTCGCCGACGATGGTGAAGCCGATCGCGCGCGCGCCCGCGGCGGGGTCGAGCAGCTCGGTGGAGTCGATGGCCTCGAGGTTGGCGATCGCCTCCTCCAGCGAGTGGCCGGCCTTGGCCTCGGGCAGGTAGTCGCGGATGACGAGCCCGAGGTCGTCGCTGAGCCCACCGGTGAGCTCCTCGAGCTGCAGGCTGAGCAGGCGGCCGTCGGTGCCGAGCTGCACCACGTACTCGGCGATCTCGTCCTTGATCCGGCGCACCATCTCCAGGCGCTGGAGCACGTTCGCGACGTCGCGCACCGTGACGAGGTCCTCGATCTCGAGCGCGGACAGGGTGCCGGTGACCTCGTCGAGGCGCGACTTGTAGCGCTCGAGGGTCTGCAGCGCCTGGTTGGCCCGCGACAGGATGGCGCTGGAGTCCTCGAGCACGACCCGGCGACCGGCGATGTAGAGGGCGACGATCCGCATCGACTGGCTCACCGAGATGACCGGGAAGCCGGTCTGCTTGGCCACCCGCTCGGCGGTGCGGTGCCGGGTGCCGGACTCGCTGGTCTCGATGCGGGGGTCGGGGACGAGCTGGGTCGCCGCGCGCAGGATGCGGGTGACCTCGCGATCGCAGACGATGCCGCCGTCCATCTTCGCGAGCTCGCGCAGGCGGGTGGCGGAGAACTCGATGTCGAGCGGGAAGCCGCCGGTGGAGACCGTCTCGACCACCCGGTCGTTGCCGAGCACGATGAGGGCACCGGTGCGCCCACGCAGGATGCGCTCGAGACCGTCACGCAGCTCGGTGCCCGGAGCGACGGCGGCGAGCGTGGCGCGCAGGAGCTCGTCGTCGTTCGGCTGCGTCGGCACGTCGACTCCGTCCTGGTCGTGTCCCCGGGCCGGGCGGTCCGCGGCCAGTGCGACGCATCCTATCGGGGAGGGGAGCCCCACGTTCCGGTCGCCCGGGTTGCGACATCTCGCAACGCCTCAGGCGGACGCCGACGCGAAGATGCCGCGGTGGACGGCGTCGGCGACGGTGGCCGCCTCGACCACCGCGATGCCGGCCGGCACCGGGCCCGCGCCGACCACCCCCGGTGGCACGACGGCCCGGGTGAAACCGAGGCGGTGCGCCTCGGCGAGCCGGCGGTGGGCGCCGGTGACCGGGCGGATCTCGCCGGCCAGGCCCACCTCGCCGAAGGCGATCGTGCCGTTCGGCAGCGGCCGGTCGGTGATCGCCCCGGCCAGTGCCAGCGTGATCGCCAGGTCCGCGGCGGGCTCGGTGAGCCGCACCCCGCCCACGGTGGACAGGTACGCGTCGCTGCCGCCGATCGGTGCGGCGGCCCGCTTGTCGAGCACCGCGAGGATCATGCTGACCCGGGCCGCGTCGAGCCCTGAGGTCGCCCGGCGCGGGGTGGCCAGGGTGGACCTGGTGACCAGCGCCTGCACCTCGGTGACCAGGGGGCGACGGCCCTCGAGGGTGATCGTGACGCAGGTGCCGGCCACCTCCGTGGTGCGCCCGGACAGGAACAGCCCGCTGGGGTCGGCGAGCCCGACGATGCCGACGTCGGACAGGTCGAAGCAGCCGACCTCATCGGTGGGCCCGTAGCGGTTCTTGACCGCGCGCACCAGGCGCAGCCGGGAGTGCCGGTCGCCCTCGAACTGCACGACGACGTCGACGAGGTGCTCGAGCACCCGCGGACCGGCGATCGAGCCGTCCTTGGTGACGTGCCCGACGAGCAGCACGGCGATGCCGCGGGCCTTGGCCACCTGGATGAGCGACGCGGCGACCTCGCGCACCTGGGTGACGTTGCCGGCCGAGCCCTCGACCTCGGCGCTGCTGATGGTCTGCACGGAGTCGACGATCACCAGCTCGGGCTCGAGGGCGTCGATCTGGCCCAGCACGGTGGCGAGGTCGGTCTCGCTGGCGAGGTAGAGCGAGCGCGCCATCGCCTCGATCCGCTCGGCCCGGGTGCGCACCTGGGCCGCCGCCTCCTCACCACTGACGTAGAGCACTCGGCGCTCGCCGTGCTCGCCGGAGCGCGCGGCGCGGGCGGCGACGTCGAGCAGGAGGGTGGACTTGCCGATGCCGGGCTCGCCGGCCACGAGCACCACCGCGCCGGGCACGATCCCCCCGCCGAGCACCCGGTCGAACTCCGGTACCCCGGTGGAGCGGGCCACGGCCCGCCGGGCGTCGACCTCACCGATCGGGATGGCGGGACGCTCGACCGCGGTGGCGGCCGTGGTGCGCACCGTGACGGCCCCGACCTCCGAGACACTCCCCCAGGCCTGGCACTCCCCGCACCGGCCGACCCACTTCACGGCCTGCCACCCGCACTCGGAGCAACGGAACGTCGCGCTCGTGCGGGCGGTGCGTCTCGCTGCGGTGGCCATGGACGTCACGGTATGTCCGGCCACCGACAGAACCGCGTTCGGCTCGCGTCGAGTGCGGAAGTGGTTGCCAGAGCGACCACTTCCGCACTCACCGCGCGACTCGGCGGGCAGAGCCGCGCGAGGCCCCGGACCAGTTCGGTCCGGGGCCTCGTGCGGTGTCGCGCAGTGC
>DASQEZ010000045.1:0-10605 GCA_035633415.1 Ornithinibacter sp.
CACCGGTGTCCTCGGCGATGACCTCGGCGATCGCCTCCGCACAGTTCATCTCGACGGCATCGAGGCGCGAGCGCACCTGGGGCACGCTGGTGAGGTCGGACTCGAAGACCATCCGGAAGGCCGCGCCCTCGCTGGTGACGAACTCGAAGTAGGCCGCCACCGTGCGCTCCACGCGCAGCTCGTTGTCCCCCCCCACCTCCAGGGCCTGTCTGACCAGGCCCTCGAGGGTGTCGCAGTGCTTGTCGAGCAGGGCCAGGTAGAGGTCGAGCTTGCCGGGGAAGTGCTGGTACAGCACCGGCTTGGAGACCCCCGCCCGGTCGGCGATCTCGTCCATGGCCGCCGCGTGGTAGCCGGACTGGACGAAGACCGCCTGGGCTGCGTCCAGCAGCTGGGCGCGGCGCTCGCTGCGCGGCATCCGCTGCCCGCGGGGGTTGGTGTGCGTGCTGGTCATGCGTGTCCTTCTGCCGGCGGTAGGTCAGCATCCTACGGACGGGTAACGCCGGGGCCGGGGATGCGCCACCCTGCGGTTGTTATCGTCGCGCCATGGCCCGACCACCGCTGGTGCCGCCCGGCCCCGAGCTCACCGCGCAGGAGCGCACGAGGTATGCCCGCCACCTGCTCCTGCCCGAGGTCGGCGGCGACGGGCAGCGCAGGCTGCGGTCCGCGCGCGTGCTCGTCGTGGGAGCGGGCGGGCTCGGCTCGCCCGCGTTGCTCTACCTGGCCGCGGCCGGTGTCGGCACCATCGGTGTGGTCGACGACGACGTCGTCGACACGACCAACCTGCAGCGTCAGGTGGTGCACGGCGTCGCGGACGTCGGGCGGCCGAAGACCGAGTCGGCCGCCGACGCCGTGCGTGCCATCAGCCCGAGCACCCGGGTGGTGCAGCACACCGGGCGCCTCGACGAGGCGACGGCCCTGGACGTGGTCGCCGACTACGACCTCGTGCTCGACGGCGCGGACAACTTCCCGACCCGCTACCTGGTCGGCGACGCCTGCGCCCGGCTCGGGGTGCCCCACGTGTGGGGGTCGGTCTACCGCTTCGACGGGCAGGTCTCGGTGTGGTGGGCGGGCGAGGGCCCGTGCTACGCCTGCATCTTCCCGCACCAGCCGCCCCCGGATGCCGTGCCGTCGTGCGCCGTCGGGGGCGTCCTCGGGGCCGTGTGCGCCAGCATCGGGTCGGTGATGGCCACCGAGGCGGTCAAGCTCGTCACCGGTATCGGGGACCCGCTCGTCGGCCGGCTGCTCGTGCACGACGCCCTCCGGCAGACCTGGGACGCCGTGCCCGTCACCGCCGACCCCGGATGCCGGGTGTGCGGCTCCGGGGCCGACCCGACCCGCCCGCTCGGGTGGGCGACCGGCATCCCGGCCGGCGTGGAGGGCACCGGGGACCTCGGGGTCCAGGTGGTCCGCCCGAGCGTCGGGGTGGGGGAGCTCAGCCTGCTGATGGGGGCAGGAGAGGTCGACGGACGGCGGGCCGTGCTGCTCGACGTCCGGGAGGAGGGGGAGCGCGCGATCCTGGCCCTGCCCGGCGACACGTGGTTGCCCGTCGGCGAGGTGCGCGCCGGCGCGGGGGTGCCCGGGCTGGCGCCGGGCGCCCGGGTCTACGTCTACTGCAAGACCGGGGTGCGCTCCGGCGAGGCGGTCGACCTGCTGCGCGCCCGCGGCGTCGACGCGGTGAACGTCGCAGGCGGAGTGCTCGCCTGGGTCGCGCAGGTCGACCCCACCCTCCCGACCTACTGACGGCTGGTGCCGGGGTGGGGCCGACCCGGCGGATGTCGGGACGGCGTGGTGGAATCCCGGGGTGCTCGTCCTTCGTCGTCCCGCCATCGCTGCGCGGGCCGCGCCGGTGCTCGACGCGAGCCAGCGGGCGGTTCTCGAGCACCGCGGCCCGGTGCTCCGGGTGCTCGGCGCCCCGGGGACGGGCCTGTCCACCGTCGCCGTCGAGGTCGTGGCGCAGCGGGTCGCGGCCGGTGAGTCCACCGCGCAGGGATGCCTCCTCCTCGCCCCGACGCGGCTCGCGGCCGCCCGCCTGCGCGACGCCGTGACCGCCCGGCTCGGGGGCACGACGACCACTCCGCTGGCGCGCACCCACCAGTCGCTCGGCTTCGGCATCCTGCGTGAGGCGGCGGCCCTCGCCGGCGACCCGACCCCGCGACTGCTCAGCGGCCCCGAGCAGGATGTCATCCTCGGCGAGCTGCTCGCCGGCCACGCCGCGGGGGAGGCCTGCGCGCCGCCGTGGCCGCCGTCGATGGCGCTCGCCCTGGGGACGCGCACCTTCCGCGGTGAGCTGCGCGACCTGCTGATGCGGGCCGTCGAGCTCGGCCTCGACCCGGAGGACCTCGCCGGCCTCGGGCGGGCGCACGACCGCCCGGAGTGGGTCGCGGCCGCCGAGGTGCTGCGGGAGTACGACGAGGTGACGGCGCTCTCGGCGCCCGGGGCGTTCGACCCGGCCTGGATCCTGGGCGCCGCCGCCGACCACCTCGAGACCGACGCCGAGGCCCTCGACCGCCTGTGCTCCGGGCTGCGGCTCGTGGTCGTCGACGACGCCCAGGAGCTCACCCCGGCCGCGGTGCGCCTGCTGCGCGTCGTCGTCGGAGGTGGGGGGGTCGAGCTCGTGCTCCTCGGCGACCCCGACGCCGCCACCCAGACCTTCCGTGGCGCCGACCCGCGGCTCTTCGTCTCGGCCTGGCCCGACGCGCCCTCCCTGAGCCTGTCCACGTCGTACCGGTGCAGTGGGGCGGTGCTCGGTGCGGCGGCTCGCGTTGCGGCTCACGTCGGGGTGGTGGGGGGCGCCGTCCACCGCCGCGTCGCGCCTGCCGGCCACGATGGTGCGGTCGAGGCACACCTGCTGCGCACGGCGGCCCAGGAGGCCGGTTACGTCGCCGGCCGGCTGCGGGAGGCCCACCTGCTCGACGGCGTGCCGTGGTCGCGGATGGCCGTCGTCGTGCGCGGGGGCGGCCGCACCGCGACCCTGCGCCGGGTGCTCCGCGGTGCCGGGGTGCCGGTCGACACCGCCACCGCCGACCTCCCGGTGCGCGACGAGGCGGCGGTGCGCCCGTTCCTCACCCTGCTCCGTGGTGCCCTCGACGTCATCGCCGGGGCCGAGCAGCTCGACCCGGCCGACGTCGTCGACGTGCTCACCTCGCCGGTGGGCGGCGCCGACGCCGTGCTCCTGCGCAGGCTGCGGCGTTCGCTGCGCCGCCTCGAGCTCGACGACGGCGGTGGCCGGCCCAGCGACCTGCTGCTCGCCGAGGCCGTGCTCGCGCCCTTCTCCCTCGACCGGATCGGCCCGGAGGCGGCTCCGGCCCGTCGGGCGCACCGGGTGCTGGCCGCGGCCGTCGACGCCCTGCGCGACGGCGAGGGCGTCGAGGTGGTGCTGTGGCGGATGTGGAGCGCCGGCGGGCTCGCCGGCCCCTGGCGCGACGCCGCGCTCGCCGGTGGCCCCGGGGGCGGTCGCGCCGACCGGGACCTCGATGCCGTGCTGGGCCTGTTCGACGCCGCGGCCAGGTTCGTCGACCGGCTGCCCGGCGCGTCGCCCGCCGACTTCCTCGACCACGTGCTCGGGCAGGACGTCGCCGGCGACAGCCTGGTGGCCCGGGCACCGGCGGGGGAGTCGGTCGCCCTGGTGACACCCGCGGCATCCGCCGGGCTCGAGTGGGACCTCGTCGTCGTCGCCGGGGTGCAGGAGGGCGTGTGGCCCGACCTGCGGCTGCGTGGGTCACTGCTCGGCTCGACCGACCTGGTCGACCTCGTGGCCGGCCGGGGCGGCGACCCGCGTGCCGCCCGGGCCCAGGTGCGGCACGACGAGACCCGGCTCTTCCACGTCGCGGTCACCCGGGCCCGCAGGCGCCTCGTCGTCACCGCGGTGCGCAGCGAGGACGAGCAGCCCTCGCCCTTCCTCGACGTCGTCGACCCCCTGCCGCAGGCCCGGCCGTTCACCGACGTGGCCCGCCCCCTGACCCTGCCCGGCCTGGTGGCCGAGCTGCGTCGTGAGCTGGGCGGCTCCGATCCGGCCACGCGCGGTGCGGCGGTGACGGCCCTGGCCACCCTTGCGGCACAGGGGGTTCCGGGTGCCGACCCGGCCCAGTGGTGGGCGCTGCGCGATGTCAGTGACGACCGTCCCCGCCGCGCCGCCGCGGTGCCCGTGTCGGTCTCACCCTCGACGATCGACCACTTCGGCCGCTGCCGGCTCCAGTGGGTGCTGCGAGCAGCGGGGGGCGACGGGCCGTCGATGGGCGCCCAGGACATCGGCACCCTGGTGCACGAGGTCGCCCACGACCTCGGTGACACCGACGCCGCCACGTATGCCGCCGCGCTCGAGTCCCGCTGGGGCCGGCTGGGCCTCACCCCGGGCTGGCTCAGCCGCCGCGACCTCGGCCGGGCCAAGGCGATGACGACCCGCCTCGCCCGCTACGTCGCGGAGGCGGACGCAGCCGGGTGGCGCAGGGCCGCGTCGGAGGAGCGGATCCGGGTGGCACTGGGGCGGGCCGTCGTGGCCGGCCAGGTCGACCGCATCGAGGTCGACGCCGGCGGCCGGGTGCGTGTCGTCGACCTCAAGACCGGCGCCGGCAAGCCCACGCTCGACGAGGTGCGGCGGCACGGCCAGCTCGGCGCCTACCAGCTCGCCGTCGAGGAGGGCGCCCTCGTGCAGCACGGCGAGCGTTCCGGTGGGGCGGCGCTGCTGCAGCTCGGCCGGGCCGCCGCCGCCAAGAGCACGACCCTTCAGCTGCAGCAGCCGCTCGAGACCGATGACCAGCCGACCTGGGCCCGCGACCTCGTCGACGAGGTCGCCGACGGCATGGCCGGTGCGGTGTTCGCCGCCACGCCCGGCTCGCAGTGCGGCACCTGCCAGGTCAAGGACTCCTGCCCGGCCTACGCGGAGGGGAGGCGGCTGTGAGCGGCGACCACCCGGCATCCGGGCTGCTCGTTCCGGACGCTCCGGACGGCGTCCGCTGGGGCGCGGTCGAGCTCGCCCGCGCGCTCGGTCAGGCCCACGCGCCCACCCCGGAGCAGGTGGCCGTGATCGAGGCACCGCTGCGCCCCCTGCTCGTCGTCGCCGGAGCCGGGTCGGGCAAGACCGAGACGATGGCCGCGCGCGTGGTCTGGCTCGTCGCGAACGACCTGGTGCGCCCCGACGAGGTGCTCGGGCTCACCTTCACCCGCAAGGCCGCCGGCGAGCTCTCCGAGCGGTTGTCGGCCCGGCTCGCCACCCTGCGCGAGGCGGGGCTGTGGACCCCGAGCAGCGACGACGGCGCCGCGGTGCTCGACGACGTGCCCACCGTGTCGACCTACCACGCGTACGCCGGCCGCATCGTTCGCGAGCACGGCGTGCGGCTCGGGGTCGAGGCCGAGAGCCGGCTGCTCAGCGAGGCGGCGGCCTGGCAGGTCGCCCACGAGGCCGTCGCCTCGTGGGACGGCCCGATGGACGGTGTCGAGAAGGCCGAGTCGACCGTGACGACCGCCGTCGTCGACCTGGCCGGTGAGATGGCCGAGCACCTCGTGCAGGTCGACGACGTCGGGCGCCACCTCGACGAGGTCGTCGCGGCCCTGGAGGCCGTGCCGAGCGGGGTCACCAGGCGACGCACCTTCCCGACCGAGGTCCGCGAGGCGATCGCCGTGCTGCGCGAGCGCCGGGCGGTGCTGCCTCTCGTCGAGCGCTACCACGACCTCAAGCGCAGCCGCGACGCCATGGACTTCGCCGACCAGGTCGCCCTGGCCGCACGGATCGCGACCACCGTGCCGCAGGTGGGCGCCGCCGAGCGCGGCCGCTTCCGGGCGGTGCTGCTCGACGAGTTCCAGGACACCTCCGAGGCCCAGCTGCAGCTGCTCCGGTCGCTGTTCGTCGCAGCAGGCTCGCCGGTGCCGGTCACCGCGGTGGGCGACCCGCACCAGTCGATCTACGGGTGGCGCGGTGCCAGCTCGACCACCCTGCACCGCTTCCGCGAGGACTTCGTCGACCCCGACCCGCCGATGGTGGTGCCGCTGTCGACGAGCTGGCGCAACGACACGGCGATCCTCGACGTCGCCAACCTCGTGGCCGACCCGCTGTCGCGCTCGACCCGGGTACCGGTCACGTCACTGTCCGCACGGGCGGAGGCGGGCCGTGGGCACGTCGCGACGGCGCGGCTGTCGACGATCGAGCAGGAGGCCGGGCACGTCGCCGCGTGGGTCGAGCACCGTCGCGCCCGGCCCGGTCGCCGCACGGCAGCGGTGCTGTGCCGCAAGCGTTCCCAGTTCGACCCGGTGGTCGAGGCGCTGGAGGCGCGCGGCATCCCCTACGAGGTCGTCGGTCTCGGCGGGCTCCTGCACACGCCCGAGGTGGCCGACCTCGTCGCGCTGCTCTGGGTCGTGCAGGACCCGACCCGCGGCGACCGCCTGATGCGCCTGCTCACCGGGCCGTCCTGCCGCCTCGGGGCAGCCGACCTCGACGGGCTCGGCGCGTGGGCGCGGGTCCGCCAGCGCACCGGGCGCCGCCGGGGCGCCGACCTCGCGCCCGACGCGAGCGAGCGGTCGAGCATCGTCGAGGCGCTCGACGACCTCCCGCCCTCGACCTGGGTGGGGGAGGAGGGCCAGTCGATCGGGCCGGTCGCGATCGAGCGACTCGCCGGGCTCGGTGCGGCGGTGCGTCGCCTGCGCTCGCTCACCGGGCTCGGGCTGGCCGAGCTGGCGGCCGAGGCCGAGGTGGCCCTCGGCCTCGACATCGAGGTGCTCGCCCGGCCGGGCTGGACCCCGGGTGCCGCCCGCGCCCACCTCGACGCCTTCGCCGACGTCGCCGCCACCTTCGCGGCGGCCGCCGACCGGGCGTCGCTGGGCGGGTTCCTGGCCTGGCTCGACGCCGCCGTCGACGAGGAGCGTGGTCTCGACCTCGGCTGGATCGAGGCCCGCACCGACGCGGTGCAGGTGATGACGGTGCACGCGGCCAAGGGCCTGGAGTGGGACGTCGTGGCCGTTCCGGGCCTGGTCGAGGGTGCCTTCCCGGCGCACTCGGGCACCCGCACCTCGCTGCGCGACGACCGGTGGGCGCACTCCGCGCCGACCGACAAGGGCTGGCTCGCCGGCCTCGCGACACTTCCCTACGACCTGCGTGGGGATGCCGAGGGCCTGCCGCGGTTCGGGTGGTCCGGGTCGCTCGGCTGGGACGACCTCGCCGACGAGCACCAGCGCTTCCGAGAGGCCGTCGCCGACCACGGCATCGTCGAGGAGCGGCGGCTCGCCTACGTCGCGGTCACCCGGGCGCGCACCGACCTGCTGCTCACCGCGCACGTCTGGGGCACGGCGAGCACCCCCCGCATCACCTCGCGCTTCCTCGACGAGGTGCAGGCGTCGGGCCTGGTGGCCTCGACCGGGCCGTGGGCCGACCTGCCGCCGCTCGACGACCCGAAGCCACAGAACCCGCGTACCGCGCAGGAGGTCAGCGTCGCGTGGCCCACCCTGGACCACCTCGAGCGCCGGGCGGCCCTGCTCGCGCCGGCCCGAGCGGTGACCGACGCCCTCGCGGGTGCCGTCGCGTCCGGACCCGCGCCCGGCCCGCCGTCCGCGGGTCGCTGGCACGGCGAGATCCGGATGCTGCTCGACGAGCGGGCACGGCGTCGCAGCGGGTCACCCGTCGACGTGGCACTGCCACCGCACCTGTCGACCTCGGCCCTGGTGGCGCTCGCCGAGGACGCCGAGCAGTTCACGCTCGACCTGCGCCGGCCGATGCCGACGCCACCGGCGCTCGCCGCCCGGCGGGGCACGGCCTTCCACGCCTGGGTCGAGGAGCACTACTCACGGGCGTCCTTCGTCGACGTCGACGAGCTGCCCGGGTCGGCTGACGACGACGCGAGCGACCTCGACCTCGCCACGTTGCGCGAGCGCTTCCTGGCCAGCGAGTGGGCCGACCGGGCCCCGGTCGAGGTCGAGACGAGCGTCGAGACGGTCGTCGACGGCATCGCCGTGCGCGGCCGGATCGACGCCGTCTTCGAGCAGGTCGGCGACGACGGCGAGCCGACCTGGGTCGTCGTCGACTGGAAGACCGGCTCGCCGGCGACCGGAGCCCGCGCGCGGGCCCGAGCGCTGCAGCTGTCCGCCTACCGGCTCGCGTGGGCGCGGGTGCGTGGCGTACCCGAGCAGCGGGTGCGGGGAGCCTTCTTCCATGCGGCCACCGGCGAGACGGTGTGGCCCGTGCTGCCCGGGGCCGAGGAGATCACTGCGGTGCTGGGCGCTGCTCGTCCGACCTGAGGTCGAGCTCGGTGGTGGCCTCGTCGGCCTCGTCCGGGGCGGTGTCGTCCTCGGCGTGCTCGAGCTCCAGCCAGGCGGGCACCTCACGCTCACCTTCCTCGCCGGTTGCTCCTCCGTCGCCGATCTCGTCCGTCTCGCCGGTCTCGCCGGTCTCGTCCGCCTCGCCGGCCTCGTCCGCGTCGTCTACGGGCACCTCGTCGAGGGCGGCGTCGTCGTCCGCCGCCGGCTCGTCGCCGACCGTGGGGAGGTCCTCGTCGTCGTCGTCGACGACCAGCGCGGGGGGCATGGCGGTGCGCCGGCGCACGCCGACGGGGGCGAGCGAGGTGCGGCGGTAGTCGTCGGGCTCCTCGCTGGCGTGCACGGCGTCGTCGAGGCGTCGCAGCTGGGTGGTCAGCACCTCGACGGCACCGACGTCGTTGCGGGTCAGCGCCACCATGAGCGTGGTGAGCAGGCCGAGCTCGGCGACCAGCCTGGCCCGCACCAGCAGGTTGGCGTCGGGGCGCTCGACCCGGGCGTGGGAGTAGGCCTCCAGCACCGTCTCGACCGTCTCGGGCCCGGCATCCGCGACCAGCGCGGCGAAGTCGTCGGCGGGGTCGGCGACCTTCGCGTCCTCCCAGCCCGTCATCGCCCGGATCCGCCCGGTGGAGGCGTCGGCGTCGTCGGTGAAGACCGCGAGCACCTGGTCGCCGGTGAGGTCGCCGTGCGTCGCGGTGGGCGCGAACCGCCACAGGGTGACGTCCTCCAGCGCGGTCTCCCACCGGGTGAGCAGGGTGGTCGGCACGCGGCCCGTCTCGGCGGCCCGGTCGAGGTCGGCCAACCGCCGGGTGCGGTAGGCGTCGGCGTCGTAGGTCGGCAGCCCGGCCTCCTCGTAGACGGCCGGGTCGGTGTTGTGCAGCGCCGCGATGGCGCGGCCCAGCTCTGCGGCCACCCCCGGGCCGGGGGGCAGCTCCGCGAAGTCGAGGTTGTGGCCCGGCAGGTAGGGGTACACCGCCGCCCGCCCACCCTCGCTGAGCGCGACGAAGCCCTTGGGGGCCGGAACCGCGAACGGCAGCCGACGCCCGAGCAGGGCCAGCAGCGACACGGTGCGGTCCATCTCGGCACCGGCGACGTCGGTGCGCGGTGCCCGCACCACCCAGCGCCGGTGCTCGGCGTCCTGCACGAAGGCGACGTCGAAGCTCTGGTCGGGGGTGCTCGGGAGGGCCTCGACGCTCACCGGGTCGAGCCCCGGGACGGCGGCGCTCGCCAACGCGGCGAGGAAGGCGGGGCTGCGGTCCACGAGCCCACGGTATGCCGTGTGCCCCCGATCGGCGGGGAAGCCACGGCCGGCCGTGTGCCCCATAGGCTGGTCGTCGTGCCTCCAGCCGACGTGACCCTGCCCGAGCTGGCCCTGAGCAGGTCGGTCCTGGACCGGCGAGGAGACCTGCGCGCCGACCCCGACCTCGTCCCGAGGCTGCTCGCCGACCCGGCCACCCGGATGCTTCGCCTCGTGGGCGACCGGGTCGCCGTCGATCAGGCCGGCGACGGGGGTGCCCGCGTGGTGCTCACGCCCCCGGAGCCTGCTGACGGGCAGCGCCTCTCCCTCTACCTCGGTGAGGTGCGCGGCACCGCGTACCTGGGCGTGGTCGCCGACGACCGCGCGGATGCCGTCGTCGAGGACCCCGCGTGGCGCACCCTGCGCCAGGTGGGCGCCGACCTGGACGACCTCGGGGCGTCGGCCTTCGCGACGACGCTGGCGCTGGCCAACTGGCACCGTACCCACGGCCACTGCCCGCGCTGCGGCGCCGCGACGGCGCCGGCGCTCGGGGGCTGGATCCGACGCTGCCCGGCCGACACGAGCGAGCACTACCCGCGCACCGACATGGCCGTCATCATGGCCGTCGTCGACGCCGACGACCGCATCCTGCTGGCGCGTGGCAAGGGCTTTCGCGGCAGCGGGATGTCGGTGCTGGCGGGCTTCGTCGAGCCGGGCGAGACCCTCGCCTCGGCCGTGGCCCGCGAGGTCGCGGAGGAGGTCGGGGTGGAGGTCACCGACGTCACCTACCTGGGCGACCAGCCGTGGCCGTTCCCGTCCTCGCTCATGCTCGGCTTCACGGCGCGGGCGCTCGGCACCGACCTGCGGCTGCAGGCCGAGGAGATCGAGGCGGCCCGCTGGTTTCGCCGGGACGAGCTGGCCGCGGCACTGGCCGACGGCTCGGTCGTGGTCTCGGGGCGGATCTCGATCTCCCGCCGGATCATCGAGCACTGGTACGGCGGTCCGTTGCACTCGGCGGACATCCCGCTGCGCTGACCGCCCCGGGTGCGCCTCAGGCGAGCTTGTCGCGGACCTGCGCGATCGAGGGGTTGGTCGCTGCCGAGCCGTCCGGGAAGAGCAGCGTCGGCACCGTC
>DASQEZ010000046.1:0-7332 GCA_035633415.1 Ornithinibacter sp.
GATCGGGTCGTAGATGAAGACGTTGAGGTGATCCTTCGCCCCCAGCAGCGCACAGATGTTGCCCTCGAGCACGAAGTACGGCTGGATGCGCCGCTTGATGACCTCTTCCACGCCCGGGTCAGCCTGGTGAACTAGCCGTCGCACTGTTTCCGCCACCTCGCGCTGCCAGGGCGCCAGCGTGCTGATGTACGCATCCACCGCGGCATTCCTCCGGCTTCCGTTCACCTCCCGAGGCTAGCCGCGTCCGGGTGGCCCCCATTGCCCCGTTGGGCGGGCGCTGTGCGGCTAGTCTGAAGGTGCACAGCTGCCCTGGACCCCGGTGGCGTTACTCCCCCACTGCAGGAGTCGACATGGGATCCCTCGCATCCGGTCACGCCGGCACAGCCACCGTGGGCCTGAGGCAGGAACTGCCGCTCTCGAACCGGAGGCCGCCGTCATGAGTGCGCTGCGGGGCAACGACCCGTTCGTCGTGGCCTGCCTCGTCATCATCTGCGTGTGCGCCGCGATGCTCGCGATCGTCATCGCCTCCCTTCGGGCGAAGCCTGGCCTTCGGGAGTCGTCGCCCGACGCGCCGCTGGATGGGAGCGCCGACCGAACCAAGCAGGCGGTCGATCACCCGTAGGTCTCGGCGCGGACGTCGCCTCAGAGGGCCCCGTCCTCGTAGGAGCGGGGGTCCTCGACCGGCTCGATGTGACAGAGCACATCGATGTCCGGAAACTCCGCGACCAGGGCGTCGGTGATCTCCTCCACCAGGTCGTGTCCGCGCTGCACCGTCCACCCGCCCGGCACGAGCAGGTCGAACTGCATGAACCGCCGGTTGCCGGCCTCCCGGGTGAGGAGCCGGTGCCAGGAGACCTCGGCGGAGGTGAACCGGCCGAGCACGGTACGGATGATCTCGTTGTCCTCCTTGGGCAGGCTGACGTCCATCAGCCCGGCCGACGCGCTACGGATCAGGCGCCACCCGGTGACCAGGATGTTCAGCCCCACGGCGAAGGCCACGACGGGGTCGAGCCGCTCCCACCCGGTCACCCACACGAGCAGGACGCCGACGACGACACCCACCGAGGTCCACACGTCCGTCATCAGGTGCTTGCCGTCCGCGGTGAGCGTGATCGACCGGTACCGCGAGCCGGCACGAAGCAGCACCAGTGCCACCAGCCCGTTCACGACCGACGCCACCACGGAGACGGCCAACCCGGCCCCGACGTTCTCCAGGGGCCGTGGGTTCATGAACCGTTCGATCGAGCTGGCCAGGATCACGGCGGCGGCGACGAAGATCATCATCCCCTCGGCCGCGGCCGAGAAGTACTCCGCCTTGCTGTGCCCGAAGTGGTGGTTCTTGTCGGCCGGTCGGATGGCCACCTTCAGCGCCACCAGGGCCACGATCGCCGCGACCAGGTTGACCAGTGACTCGGCGGCGTCGGACAGCAGGCCGACCGACCCGGTGATCTGCCACGCCACCGTCTTCAGGGCGATGGTGAGCAGGGCGGCCCCGATGGACAGCCAGGCGAAGCGGCTCAGGTCGACGGGTTGCGGACGCACCCGAGGCGTGGTGGTGGACACGCCTGCATTCTCCTATCGCCCGAGCGGGCCCGACGCCCCTTCGGGACCGTGATCGTGGTCATGCCCGGGGCTGCCGTCGGCCACCCTCGCCCCTTGCGGGTGATCCCGCCGACAGCCGCGCCCCCACCAGCCGCCGGGATGACAGGCTGGGCCCGACCACCGAAGGGGTGAGCCGATGACTGGACGACGTGCCATGGGCGCTGTCGACGCCGTCTGGCTGTCGATGGACAGCCCCGACAACCTCATGGTCATCGAAGGCATCATGACGCTCGAGGGCCCGGTCGACTGGGAGCGGCTCACCGCCGTCGTGCAGCGCCGCCTGGTCGACCGCTACCCGGTGTTCCACCAGGTCGTGGTCGAGGCCTCGAACCCCATGGCGATGCCGCACTGGGAGGACGATGACGACTTCGCCATCGAGCACCACATGCACCGTGTCGAGCTGCCCGAGCCCGCCGACGAGGGCGCGCTGCAGGCGTTCGTCGAGGGCAAGATGCAGGAACCGATCGACCGCACCCGGCCGCTCTGGCACTTCTACCTGATCGACGGCTACGAGGGCGGCTCGGTGGTCGTCTCCCGCTTCCACCACGCGCTGGCCGACGGCATCGCCCTGGCCGAGGTGCTGTTGTCACTCACCGACGAGAACGAGGACGACGACCTGCAGGAGCACGACGAACCGGCCCCGGCGGCTGGGGAGCCGGAGCCCGAGACGCCGCCCTCCAGCCTGTTGGAGGTCGCCGGTCGGCTCGCCCGCCCGGTGACCCGGCCTGTCTCCGCCGGGCTGCGCGGCGCGCTGCACATGTTCGGCGAGATCCCGGCGGTCCTGCACACGTCGTACGCCGTCGAGGCGCTGACCGCGGCGTGGCAGACCGGCCAGATCGCCGACAAGCTGCTGCTGGGGCACAACCCCGAGTCCCCCCTCAGCGGCCCGCCCGGGCGCGCCAAGCGGGCCGTGTGGTCACAGCCACGACCGCTGGTCGACATCAAGCTGGTCGGCCGCACGGCGGGGGCCACGGTCAACGACGTGCTCGTGGGCGCGGTGTCCGCGGCGATCAGCCACTACCTGGCCCGTCGCGGCAGCGACCCCGAGGACCTCTCGACCATGGTGCCGATCAACGTGCGAGGTGTGGGGCAACCCCTCCCCCGCGAGCTCGGCAACAAGTTCGCGCTCGTCATGCTGCCGCTGCCGACCTCACGCCTCGCTCCGTTCCAGCGCCTGGCCGAGACCAAGCGCAGGATGGACTCGATCAAGCACTCCCCCGAGGCCGTGCTCACCTTCGGGCTCCTGCAGGCCATGGGCTACGCCAACACCGAGGTCGCCAAGCTCGCCATCGACTTCTTCGCCGGCAAGGCCATCGGCGTCACGACGAACGTCGTCGGGCCGATGACCGGCCGCCACCTCGCCGGCACCCGCATCACGAGCATCCTCGGCTGGGTGCCCGGATCGGGTCGCCAGACGCTCGGCGTGTGCATCCTCAGCTACGACGGCGTCGTGCGCGTGGGGTTCAAGGCGGATGCCGGGGTGGTCACCGATCCCGAGACCCTCGTCCACGCCTTCGAGGACGAGATGGACACGCTCGTGCGGCTCGCCGCCGCCATCTGACCGGGAGGTCGCCATGCCCACCGACACCGCCACCGCAACCGTCGTCGTCGATGCACCGCTGGAGCGCGTGCTCGAGCACCTGCGCGCCGTGGAAGGCACCCCCGAGTGGGTGTCCGACATCAAGGAGACGGAGGTATTGACCCGCAACGACGACGGCACCCCGCTGACCGCCAGCGTGGCGGCATCCACGGCCGTCGGCACCGACCGGTACACCCTCGGCTACGAGCACTCGCCCACCGGGATGTCGTGGCACCTGCTCGAGGGTCGGCTGCAGACGGGTCAGGATGCCGAGTACGTGCTGCGGCCGGTCGACGACGACCGCACCGAGGTGACCTTCACCCTGACGATCAGCCACAACCTGCCGCTGCCCGGGTTCATCCGCAGCCGCACCATCAAGGGTCTGGTCGCGAACAACACCGGCGGCCTGGTCAAGCACTTCGCCGGCTGAGCCGGCCTAGCTGTCGAAACCGATTCCGGCGGCGTCGAGCCCGCGCAGCCAGAGGTTGCGGCGACCGGTGCGGTCCTCGGCAGCGAGGCTCGCCCGGGTGGCGCGCACCGCGGCATACCGGATCGGCTCGGGTGGGAAGGGCATCGGCTTGCGGCGCACCATGCCCAGCCGGGTCACCTCGGTGTCGCGACCGTCGACGAGGTCGAGCGCCACCCTGGCACCGAAACGGGTCGAGGTCACCCCGAGCCCGGTGTAGCCCACGGCGTACGACAACCGCCCACCGAGGGCGGTGCCGAAGACGGGGGTGAAACGTGAGGTGGTGTCGATGACCCCGGCCCACCGGTGGGTGAAGCGCAGCCCTTCAAGCTGGGGGAAGATCTCGAAGAAGTGGCGCGCGAGCAGGTCGTGCGACGCGGACTGCTCCAGGCGCGGGTCGATCTTGCCGGGGAAGTGGTAGTTGGCGTCGTAGCCACCGAAGAGCACCCGGTCGTCGAGGGTGCGCCGGTAGTAGTGGAACTGGTTGCCCGCGTCGGTGAGGCCCTCGCGCCCGCGCCAGCCCACGGCATCGAGCTGCGCGGCCGACAGCGGTTCCGACATCAGCACGTGGTCGTAGACCGGAAGCGTCCACAGCGCCAGCCGCTTCAGCGGGCCGCGGAACGCGCCGGTTCCGAGCACCACCCGGTCGGCGCGCACGCTCCCCCACTCGGTGCGCACGACGACCCCACCCTCCTCGCGGTCGAAGGCCGTGACGGTGGTGTCCTCGTGCAGCCGCACCCCGAGCCGCTCGGCGGCGTCGGCCAGGCCCCACACCAGCTTGCCGGGGTCGACGAGCCCGATCGTGGGGTCGAGGAAGCCGGCCAGGTAGCGCGGTGAGTCGACCCGGGCGCGCGCCGCGGCGGCATCCAGGTGGGTGACCGGCACGCCGTGCTCGCGGTGCAGCTCGTAGCCCTCGCGCACCGACGCGACCTGGTGCTCGGTGAGTGCCATGGTGATCTCACCGGGCACGTGGTAGTCGGCGTCGATGCCGTGGGCCGTGAGCGTCGACTCCAGCCCCGACCGGTTCTCGTCGGCGAGCCGCTCGAGGGTGCCCATCTCGTCGGGCCAGCAGGCCAGTCCCTGGGCGAGGCCGTGGGTCAGCGACGACGCGACGAAACCGCCGTTGCGCCCGGAGGCCGCCACCCCGAGGCGTCCGCGCTCGAGCACCACGACATCGCGTGAGGGGTCGTCCTCCTTGGCCTGGATCGCGGCCCACAGCCCGGTGAAGCCACCGCCGACGACGACCAGGTCGGCGCGGTGACCCGAGCCGGTGAGCGCGGCCCGCGGCGCCGGCCGCTGCGGCCGGTCGGTCCAGAACACGTCGGGGGTCGCGTCGGCGAGGGAGGCCCGCACGGCTGCGGGGTCGGCAGTCATGCACTCATTCTGCCGGGTGGAAGGATGCCGCCATGCGCCTGCTCAGCCCCGACGTCACCACCGCGTTCCTCGACCACGAGCCGCTCCCCCCGGAGGAGGTCGTCGACGGTTCTCCCACCGCGGCGGTGCTCGCTCTGGACGCCGTCGGGGACTGCGAGGTCGGCCTCTGGGAGATGAGCGAGGGCACGACCCGCGACACCGAGGTCGACGAGGTGTTCGTCGTGGTGTCCGGGCGGGGGCACGTGACCTTCGAGGACGGCGAGCGGATCGACCTCGCGCCCGGGGTGGCCGTGCGGCTGTCCGCCGGGGAGCGCACCGTGTGGACGGTCACCGAGCGGGTAAGGAAGATCTGGGTGGCCTGAAGGTCTCGGTTCGGTCACCGCGCGATCCCGTGTGCACCGGGGCGACCGTTGGTGGCCGTAGGTGGCTAGGTTCACCCCCATGAGTGAGCCCCTCGTGGTCATGGACGGCGTCAACAAGCACTTCGGCGACCTCCACGTGCTCCAGGACATCGACCTCACCGTCGGCAAGGGCGAGGTCGTCGTCGTCATCGGCCCCTCCGGCTCGGGCAAGTCGACCCTCTGTCGCGCCATCAACCGTCTCGAGACGATCGAGTCGGGCACGATCACCATCGACGGCAAGAAGCTGCCCGAGGAGGGCAAGGAGCTCGCCCAGCTGCGGGCCGACGTCGGCATGGTGTTCCAGTCGTTCAACCTCTTCGCCCACAAGACCATCCTCGACAACGTCACGCTCGGCCCGATCAAGGTGCGCAAGGTGGGCAAGGCCGCCGCAGAGAAGCGCGCCATGGAGCTGTTGGAGCGCGTCGGTGTCGCCGCCCAGGCCGAGAAGTACCCGGCCCAGCTCTCCGGCGGCCAGCAGCAGCGCGTGGCGATCGCGCGCTCGCTGGCCATGGACCCCAAGGTGATGCTCTTCGACGAGCCGACGTCGGCGCTCGACCCGGAGATGATCAACGAGGTGCTCGACGTCATGACCGAGCTCGCGAACAGCGGCATGACGATGGTCGTCGTCACCCACGAGATGGGCTTCGCTCGTCGCGCGGCGAACCGCGTCGTCTTCATGTCCGACGGGCAGATCGTCGAGGAGGCGACCCCCGAGCAGTTCTTCACCAACCCCACGAGTGATCGCGCCAAGGACTTCCTCGGCAAGATCCTCACCCACTGACCGCCGGTCCCGGGCACCCCGATCGACACGGTGCCGACCACCGGTTCACCCCACCACAGGAGGAACACATGAGGACACGACGGACCATGGTCGCCGCGGCGGCCGTGCTGGCCCTTTCACTGAGCGCGTGCGGCTCGGACGAACCCGACGCCGGGAGCGACGGCGGCGACTCCGGCGGCACCGGCCTGAAGATCGGCATCAAGTTCGACCAACCGGGGCTCGGCCTGAAGCAGGGCAGCGAGTTCACCGGGCTGGACGTCGACGTCGCCACCTACATCGCCAAGGAGCTCGGTGTCGAGGCGGGTGACATCGAGTGGGTCCAGGCGCCCAGCGCCCAGCGCGAGACGCTGATCTCCGCCGGACAGGTCGACATGGTCGTCGCGACCTACTCGATCACCGACGCCCGCAAGGAGAAGGTCTCCTTCGCCGGCCCCTACTTCGTGGCCGGCCAGGACCTGCTCGTGCGGGCCGACGACACCTCGATCACCGGGCCGGACACCCTCGACGGCAAGAAGCTGTGCTCCGTCACCGGCTCGACCTCGGCCCAGAAGGTCAAGGACACGGTGCCGGGGGTCAACCTCCAGGAGTTCGGCACCTACTCCGAGTGCGTCGCGGCGCTGGCGTCGGGCGCGATCGACGCCCTGACGACCGACGACACGATCCTTGCCGGATACGCCGCCCAGGAGCAGTACAAGGGCAAGCTCAAGGTGGTCGGCCAGACCTTCTCGGAGGAGCGCTACGGCATCGGCCTGAAGAAGGGCGACACCGCTCAGTGCCAGAAGATCACGGACGCGATCAACAAGATGATCACCGACGGTGAGTGGCAGAAGATCGTCGACGCGAACCTCGGCCCGGCCGGGTACACGCCTCCGGCCGGCAACCCGCCCACTCCCGACGCCTGCGCCTGACCCGACCAGCACCGACGGGATGCCGCCCGCCCACCTCGGGCGGGCGGCATCCACCGGCACCACCCCACGAGAGGTGACGCATGGGTGACATCCTGCGCGAGTACGACGTCCTCGGCGCCTTCTGGGTGACCATCCAGCTC
Organism: Ornithinibacter sp.; assembly: GCA_035633415.1. GTDB lineage: Bacteria > Actinomycetota > Actinomycetes > Actinomycetales > Dermatophilaceae > Fodinibacter. The sequence goes on from DASQEZ010000046.1 coordinate 7,252, forward strand.
TCGGTGCTCTCGGCGGTCGGCTCCCTGCTCATCGGCACGTTCATGGCCGTGCTGCGCGTCTCCCCGGTCGCCGTGCTGCGC
>DASQEZ010000047.1:0-1652 GCA_035633415.1 Ornithinibacter sp.
CCCCCCCGGGTTCCACGGCGTACGTCTCGTGCCAGATGGTGAGTGCCCGCGGCGCGTTCTTGGCGCGGCGGTGGAACTCCAACCACGCCTCGCGGTGACGGTGGTCGGTGGAGCTCGCGTAGGCGTAGATGTCCTCGGTGCGGCGCCACCACTGGATCATCGTGGTGCCCGTGAGGTCGACCGTCGACCGGCTGCCGAGGTAGCCCAGCGACTCCTCCTCCCCGCGGGCCGCCGCGGCCTTGTTCCGCTCGAGCTCGGCGATCATCGGCGGCATCGCCCTGATCACCTGCCCGACGACGCCGAGCCGCCAGGGCTGGTGGATGCGCACCCCGATCAGGAACAGGGCGAGGGGCCCGTCGTACGCGTGGGTCGTCCGGTTGGTCATGTCGTCTCCTTGGATAGTGCTACTGCCCAACACCGTGTCGTGCCATATTGGGCAGTAGCACTATCCAATGTCAAGCCCCTGAGGAGGCCCGGTGCGCATCTCCGAGCTCGCGCAGGCCACCGGCGTCCCCGTGCACACCCTGAAGTACTACCTGCGCGAGGGCATCCTGATGCCCGGCCGACCGGTGTCCCGGACCCGGGCCGACTACGGCGAGCAGCACGTCGAGCGGGTGCGCCTCGTGCGCGCCCTCGTGGAGCAGGGTGGGGTCGCGATCGCCGGGGTGCGGGCCATCCTCGACGCGCTCGACGGGCCACCACCGTCGCGGCACGACCTGTTCGGTGTGGCGGCCGGCGCGATGCCCACGCCCTCGGCGGACGAGCCGGTCGACCCCGACGTGCTCGGCGTCGTCGAGGGGCTGGGCTGGAAGGTCTCGCCGGACGCTCCGGCCCTGCGCTCGCTGTCCGCCGCCGTGCGCGCCGCCGGCGCCGCAGGGGTCGGGCTCCCACGAGGGCTGCTGCGTCACTACGCCGAGGCGATGCGGGCCGTCGCCGACGTCGACCTCTCGGTCGCCGAGGAGACGACGACCCCCGAGGAGGCCCTGCGTACGGTGGTGATCGGCACCGTGATGGTCGACCCGGTGCTCGTCGCGCTGCGACGGGTGGCCCAGGAAGCAGTGAGCGCCGATCGCGCCTGAGCCCAGGCCGTCAGCGCGGCTCGCGCACCGACGGGGCGTCGGCTCCCTCCGCACCACCTGCGGCGGGGATACCGGCGAGGACCCCCGTGCGCCGCAGGACCAACCCGAACAGTGCGGCCACCGGGAACATGACGATGCCGTACACGGCCGCCGGGACGCCGATCGTCGTGTTCTCCAGCACGGTGAGCGCCACGGCGATCGCGAGGGTGCTGTTGTGGATGCCGATCTCGAACCCGCTGGCCACGCACTGCGCCGGGGTCAGCCCGAGCATCCGTGGGACGAAGAAGCCCACGGTCAACGAGAGGGCGCAGAACAGCGTCGCGACGAGGCCGACCTGGGCGAAGTACTCGCCGACGTTGTCCTCCGAGAGGATCGCGCCGATGACCACGAGGAAGAGCAGGACGGCCGACGCGATGCGCACCGGGCGATCGGCGGCGTCGGCGAACCGGGGCGACCGGGACCGCACCAGCATCCCGACCGCCACGGGCACCAGCACGATCGCGAAGACCTGCACCATCTTGCCGAGCTGCACGCCGATGCCCGAGGAGTCGCCGAGGTAGCGGGCGATCGCGA
>DASQEZ010000048.1:0-8674 GCA_035633415.1 Ornithinibacter sp.
CCTGGGCACCATCCAACCCATCCGCCAGCCGTTGCGCTCCCTGATGAAGCGCTGGTCGCGCGACCTGGCCGCCGCCCAGACCGTGGCCGTCGTCGAGGCGGGCGGGCGCACCGTGTCGCTGGGCGACCTCATCGGGCCGGAGTTCAACGAGTCGCCGCACGAGATGTTCAGCAAGGACCGGTTCCACCCGTCGGCTGCCGGCTACGCCCGGGCGGCTGCGGCGCTGCTGCCGAGCGTGTGCGCCGCCCTGGGGGTCTGGGGCGCCGACACCTCCGACCGGTCTCCGGAGCCGCGCCGGGGCGAGGGTGTGGAGCCGGTTGCGGTCGCGGCGGGCCACGCGGTCAAGGAGCCGGGCACCGAGGTGGCACCGACCGAGATCGCCGGTCAGTCCCGGGGGCCGCGCGGCCGGTGGGCTGTCATCCTGCGGCGGCGCCACGACGACGTGCCGCCGGCACAGGACGTCCCGGTCACGACCGGGAGCGATGCGGTGAGCAGCGACGACGCGGAGCCCGCGGCTCCGGCCTGACCGCTGCCCCGCTACCGCACTACTCCGCGACGATGGCGTCGAGCTCGACCTCGACCTTCCAGCGCGGGTCGATCAGGGCCGCGACGACCAACATGGTGCTCGCCGGGCGGATCTCGCCGAAGATCTCGCCGTGCACGGTCGACACGGCGTCGACGAGCTCGGCGTCGCCGTCGGTGATGAAGTGGCGGGTCCGGATGACGTCCTCCGGGCGGCCGCCGAGCTCGGCGAGGGCGCCGAGGGCGATCTCCCAGCAGCGCCGCGCCTGCGACGCGGGATCGACACTGACGTGACCATCGGCGTTGATCGGGGCGGTGCCCGAGACGGCGATCTGCCCGCCGACGCGGACGGCGCGGGAGAACCCCACGCTGGCCTCGTACGGCGACCCTGATGATGCGAGGTTGCGCGTGGTGGTGTCCATGTCCTCATCCTGTCGGATCACCGGCCCCGACGGCAGCCCCAGCGGCGAGACCGAGCCCACACCGCCGCCGGTGGCGTCCCGGCATACCCTTGGACGAGCACTGAGCGAGCGCTTAGTGTCTGCTACGGACGCCACCCGCCGTCCCCGTCTCCGAAGGAGCCCCCCGTGACCGAGGCCGTTATCGTTGCCACCGCCCGCACCCCCATCGGCCGTGCGTTCAAGGGGTCGCTGAAGGACCTGCGCCCCGACGACCTGTCGGAGCGGGTGGTACGTGGCCTGCTCGAGAAGGTGCCGGCCCTGGACCCGGAGACGATCGACGACCTCTACTGGGGCTGCGCCGACCCGAGCGGCGCCCACGGCTCCAACCTGGCTCGCGTCATCGCCGTGCTGGCCGGTATGGACCACCTCCCCGCCGCGACGGTCAACCGGTTCTGCGCGAGCTCGACCCAGACCATGCGGATGGCGTTCCACGCGATCAAGGCCGGCGAGGGTGACACCTTCCTCGTGGGCGGCGTCGAGTGCGTCTCGCAGTACACGAGCTTCGCCGGGGCGGGTGGCAGTGACGCAGAGGCCCAGAACCCGCGGTTCTCGGATGCCGCCGCGCGCAGCGCCGAGACGGCCCGCACCAACGCGACCTGGACCGACCCGCGCGACGAGGGGCTGCTGCCCGACGTCTACCTCGCGATGGGTCAGACCGCCGAGAACGTCGCCACCTCGCGGGGGGTCTCGCGGCAGCGCCAGGACGAGTGGGGCGTCACGAGCCAGAACCGTGCCGAGAAGGCGATCGCCGACGGCTTCTTCGCGCGCGAGATCCTGCCGGTGACGCTGGCCGACGGCAGCGTGGTCTCGCGCGACGACGGCCCGCGCGCGGGGGTCACCCTCGAGGCGGTGCAGGGCCTGAAGCCGGTCTTCCGCGAGGGCGGCACCGTCACCGCAGGCAACTGCTGCCCGCTCAACGACGGGGCGTCCGGGGTGGTCGTCATGAGCGACGTGCGGGCCCGCGAGCTGGGGCTCACGCCGCTGGCGCGCATCGTCTCCACCGGGGTGTCCGGGCTCTCACCCGAGATCATGGGCCTGGGGCCGGTGGAGGCGTCGAACCAGGCACTGGCCCGGGCCGGCCTGTCGATCGGCGACATCGACCTCTACGAGATCAACGAGGCGTTCGCCGCCCAGGTGCTGCCCAGTGCCGACGACCTCGGCATGGACCTCGACAAGCTCAACGTGCACGGCGGGGCGATCGCGCTCGGCCACCCGTTCGGGTCGACCGGCACCCGGATCATGACCACGCTGCTCAACGGGCTGCAGTCGCGCGACGGCCAGTTCGGGCTCGAGACGATGTGCGTCGGTGGTGGCCAGGGCATGGCCATCATCGTCGAGCGCCTCAGCTGACCCCGGGGCGCCTCCGCGCACCGAGGTCAGGCGTGCTCCCGCCCGTGGCCGAGCGCCGCGAGCGCCCGGTCGAGGACCTGGGCCGCGTCGCCCTCGTTGGTGATGGTCACTCCCGGCTCGTCGTCCTCGAGCGGTTCGAGGGTGGTCAGCTGGCTGGCCAGCAGCGACGGCGGCATGTAGTGGCCCGGTCGGTGCTCCATCCGGCCGTGGAGGACGTCAGGGGCGGCGGTGACGTGCAGGAACCGCACGGACGGGCGCCCCTCGCGCAGCCGGTCGCGGTAGACCCGGCGCAGGGCCGAGCAGGTGACGACTGCTGACTCGCCGCGGGCCTCCTTGGCGGAGATCCACGCGCCGACGGCCTGCAGCCACGGCCGGCGGTCCTCGTCGGTGAGCGGGATGCCGCGACGCATCTTGTCGACGTTGGCCTCGGGGTGGAGGTCGTCACCCTCGGCGAACTCCCGGCCCAGCACGCTGGACAGTCCCCTCGCGACCGTCGTCTTCCCGCACCCGGAGACACCCATGACGATCACGACGTCAGGACCGCCACCAGGTCGGGCACCGCTGTCAGCCACCCCCGCAACGTAGCCCGAGCGGGCCACCGCGGGGTCGCCTGCGCGCAGGGCAGATCACGGGTTCGGTCAACCCGGCTGGCGCCGGGCGGGTCAGCCCAGCTCGCGCCGGGCTGCCGTGAGCAGCTCGGGGATGCCGTCCCCGCGCCCCGCGGCGTAGGCGTCCCACACGAGCACGGCCAGCTGGTCGACGACGACCGCCGGCCCCAGGTCCGGAACTGCTCCGTCACCCGAACGGGGGGCGAGGTCGGCGAGGAGGCGGCGCAGCGGCGGCATCCGGGCCTCGGCGCGGTCGAGCGGCAGCTCGGACCAGCGGCGGCGGATCCGCTCGAGCTCGAGGCGAGCCTGCGGGGCGACGACGTCGGCCCCGGGGCGCGCAGTATCCGGCTGCGGAGACGACACTGCCGGGGCAGGTGAGCCTGCCCCGGCGGTGTCGTTGGTGAGGTCGTCCGTCACTGGCGCAGGCGCGCGAACAGCCGGAGGAACTCGATGTAGAGCCACACGAGGGTGACGATGAGGCCGTGCGCGAGGAGCCACGAGTACTTCTGCGGGGCGCCGGTGGCGATCGCGCGCTCGATCGAGTCGAAGTCGAGCGCGAGGGTGAACGAGGCCAGCCCCACGGCGAAGAGCGAGATCGCGATGCCGAGACCGCCACTGCCGCCGATACCGAACTGGGTGTTGGTGACGATCGCGAAGATGACGTTGACCACGGCGAAGATCGCGTAGCCGATGATCATCATCGTCATGATCTTGCGGAAGCGGGCGGTGACCTTGATCAGGCCGAACTTGTACGCGAGGAACATGCCGGTGAAGGTGGCGAGGGTGGCGATGACGGCCTGCGCCACGATGCCCTGGAAGGCCGGGGTGTTGGGGTCGTCGAAGTAGATCGAGAAGAACTGGCTGACCGCTCCGAGGAACAGGCCCTCGACCACGGCGTACAGCAGGATCAGCGGGACGCTCAGCGTCTTCTTGAAGGCGATGACGAGGCCGAGCACGAGGGTGCCGACCATGCCGCCCATCCACAGGGCCAGCCCGCCACCCGGGCTGTTGGCGGCGACGACCCAGCCGATGGCCCCCATGACGAGCACGATCGCGAAGAGGCTGAGCGTCTTCATGATGACGTCGTCCATGGTGACGCGACGGGTGTCGACCGGGCCGGCGGACGGCTGGCTGTACAGCTCCTGGAGCTGCTGCGCGGTCATCCCCGCGGTCGCTGCCTGGGCGGCCGCGGACTGCTGGGCAGCGCTGGCGCCGGGGCCGCCGAAGTCGGCGTAGCCGGACTGGGCGTCCTTCTCGATGCGGTTGAAGGCCGGGTTGCTGGCCATCGTTCCTCCGTGATGGTCAAGGCGGTGTCGTCACCGCACGTGTCACCAGAGTCTACGTGCGGCGCGGTTGCGGTGTTCCCGCCCAGCCATGTGTCGAGGGATGCCGAGCGCAATGGTGCCCCCGACGGGCACCGTCGGCCTCACGTCGTTCGGTCTCCCCCCGAATCCCCCCGTCGGCGCTGGCGCGCCCCCGACGGGAATCGAACCCGTACCTGTGGCGATTTTAAGTCGCCTGCCTCTGCCAGTTGGGCCACGGGGGCGAGGCCACTGTATGCCTCGCCCCTCGCCCCGCGTGGCTCCTCCCTCGCAGTGCCCGGTCCCGTGCTACGGCGTGCTCGTCGCACTCGCTGACGGGCTCGGGGACGGGCTCGGGCCGGCCTGCGACGTCGGCTCCGCTGCCGTTGCGGCCAGCGGTGGCAGGGTCAGTGGGGGCGTCCAGCCGAAGCCCGGGTCCTGCCAGGAGTCGTGGCCCGGCCAGGCCAGCGGGAAGACGTCGGCGGCGACGTCGGGCGTGCCGTCGTCGGGGCGCACGGGGAGATCGGGGTTGCTTCCGTCCAGGAGCGGGTCGAGGGCGACGAAGAGCGCACGCCCCGACTGGTCGTAGACCCGCACCCCGTCGAGCCGGTTTCCGGCGGCGTCGTACGCGTAGAGGTTCTGCACCGGCTCACCGTTGGCGGCGACCTGGGACGGGTACCCCGCCACCGACATCGTGGCCTCGTCGGAGTACCCCGTGGAGCCAGACGTGTAGGAGGCGACCATCGGCAGCAGCACCACGGCCGCCAGCACGTTCGCGGCAGCCAGCGCGACCCGCGCCGGTGTCGCGAGCGGCTCCCGGCGGCGCAGGGCCAGTCCGATCCACATCGACAGCACGGCGCCGACCAGCGGCACCAGCACCGTGCGCCCGGTGCCGAGGACCGCCGCGAGAACCCACCCGAGGACGGCGCCACGGGCCAGCCACCAGGTCGGCCGCAGCTCGCGCAGCCATGGATGCCGCGCGACGACCTCGTGGGCGTCGCGCGCCAGGCGCTCCGTCCACGGCCGGCGGCGCACGGCATCCGGCAGCACCACGTCGACGCGCGGAGGCAGCCCGGCCGCGGACCGCAGCTCGGCGGCATACGCCTCGGGCTCGCCGAGCAGGCCCCCCAGCGGCCCGCCCGACTCGGCCGCGCGCTCGGCGAGGTCGGCCTCCATTCCTGCCGTGAGGTCCTCGACCTCGTCGGCCGGCAGGTCGGCGAGCCAGGCCCGCACCGCCAGCACGTAGGCGCGGACGTCCTCGACCTGCCCCGCCGTGCCGATCACCGTCGTGTCGTTCATGACCGCACTCCTGCCTGGTCGAGCAGACCGTCCATCGTCGCGGCGAACGCCGCCCACGTCTTGCCCTGCGTCTCGAGCACCGTGCGCCCCTGGGCGTTGATGCCGTAGTACTTGCGGTGCGGCCCCTCGTCGGACGGCACGACGTACGACGTCAGCGCCCCGGCCGAGTAGAGCCGGCGCAGCGTGCCGTAGACCGAGGCGTCGCCGACCTCCTCCAGGCCCGCGGCCCGCAGCCGGCGCACGACGTCGTAGCCGTAGCCGTCCTCCCGGGCGACGACCGCCAGCACCGCGAGGTCGAGCACCCCCTTGACCAGCTGTGTGCCGTCCACCGGCCCACCACCCTTCGCTCTCGCACCGCATTGGTGCGACTCGCACACTACCGCGCACTCCGCATTACTGCGAGAACCAGAACACCTCTGCGTGTCGCGTACCCGCGGTGACCTGGTGGACGCTTCCGGTTCGGTCGGGCGCTCGGCTCAGCCGAGGGACAGGGCGATGCCGTCGAGGATGTCGTGCTCGGACGTCACCACCACGGCATCCGGCGACCGCTCGAGGGCCCGTTCGAGCACCTGCTCCCAGACCAGCGCCCCACCGCCGATGACGTCGACCCTCCCCGGGTGCAGGTAGGGCAGGGCGGCCCGCTCGGCGTGGCCCATCGTCAGCAGCGACCGGCACGCCGCCCGGTGCACCTCGACGGGGATCCTGGCCAGGTGCACCGCCTCGGGGTCGTAGGCCGGCAGCCTCAGGGCGTGCGCCGTGATCGTCGTGATGGTGCCCGCGAGGCCGACCACCGCGCCGATGCCGGTGAGGTCGACGGTCTCCTCGACCGCGTCCAGGGCGGCCACGACGTCAGCCCGCGCGGCCGCCACCTCGCCGGGCGTCGGCGGGTCGGAGTGCAGGTGCCGCTCGGTCATCCGCACGCTGCCGACGTCGACCGAGCGCGCCGCCTCGACAGCCCTCGTACCGCGCACCAGCTCGGTGGAGCCGCCCCCGAGGTCGACGACGAGGTAGGGCCCGGGCACGCCGACCGCCTGCAGGTCGCCGGTCGCGCCGGTGAACGAGAACCGTGCCTCGGTGTCGCCCGCGACGACCTCCGGCGCGACGTCGAGGTCCCCGAAGGCCTCGCGCACCCCGGCGACGAACTCCCCCGCGTTGCGGGCGTCGCGCGAGGCCGAGGTGGCCACGAAGCGCACCCGGTCGACGCCGAGCGCCCGGCACTGCGCGGCGTACTCGCGCGTCACGGCCAGGGTGCGCGCCATGGCCTCCGGGGCGATGACCCCGGTGCGGTCGATGCCCTGCCCGAGCCGGACGATCTCCATCCGGCGCACGACGTCGGTGAGCCGGCCGTCGTCACCGACATCGGCGACGAGCAGCCGCAGCGAGTTGGTGCCGCAGTCGACCGCTGCGACGCGGGGCCGGATGCCGTCGCTCACGATGCGCTCCCGGCATCCGTCACGTCGGGGGATGCGTCCATGGCCTGCGGGGCGTCCGGCGCATCGGCCGAGCAGGGGTGCCGCTGCCACCACGGGTCGAGCATCCGTAGGGCCTCGTCGCCCAGCGGGTTGACTCCGGGCCCGGCGCCGAGCGAGTGGGCGACCAGCACGTGGAGGCACTTGACCCGAAAGGGCATGCCACCGGCCGACACCCCGGCGACCTCGGGCACGTTCCCGAGCTGGGAGCGGCGCTCGAGGTAGTCCACGTGCGCCGCGGCATACCGCTCGCGCAGGTCGGGGTCGGCGTCGAGGCGGTCGCTCATCTCGCGCATGACGCCCTGGCTCTCCAAGGTGGACAGGGCTCCGGTGAGGCGGGGGCAGGTGGCGTAGAACGACGTCGGGAACGGCGTGCCGTCGGGAAGGCGGGGCTCGGTGCGCACGACATCGGGCTCACCGCACGGGCAGCGGTGAGCGACCTCGGCCACCCCACGGGCCGCGCGGCCCAGCTGGCGAGAGACCGCGTCGAGGTCGGCCTGCGCGACGGGCGGCAGGTCGGCACGTGCGGTCACCGGCGCGCGCCCGGCGCGTCGGCGGTGCGGGTGGACTCCCAGACCGTCTCGTACCACGGCAGCGGCGTGTCGGGAGCAGCCACCTCGGGAACGGGGTCCTTGGTGCCGGTCGCGGGCTCCGGGTCGAGCACGGTGTAGGACCGCTCCCCCGGCTTGACGAACTTCAGCCGCTGCCGGGCCTGCTGCTCGACGTACGCCGGGTCACGCCACTGCTCCTGCTCGGCCTGCAGCGTCGCGACGTCCTGCTCCTGCGCGGCGACCTCGTCCTGCAGGGCGGCGATGTCGCCCTGCTGGTTCACGTAGGCCGCGACGGTCGACCCGAGCAGCACCATGAGGAACGCGACGATCGACAGCAGCACCGCCCCTCGGCGGGTGCGGCGGTCCTTGGCCGCGGTGGTGAGCCGGCCGCGCCACCCGGCCGGGGTCGCGACGGGCGCGGCCGCAGCGGCCGCGCCCCGGGTGGACGCGCGCGGGCGCCCCCCGCCCGGACGTCGCGGTGGTCGCGACGCCGGACCGCGGGAGCGCCCGGTGGCCATGGCGGAGCTCAGCCCTGCTGGCGGCGGGTGAAGCGCGGGAAGGCGCCGGCGCCGGCGTACACGGCGGCGTCGTCGAGCTCCTCCTCGATCCGCAGCAGCTGGTTGTACTTGGCGACGCGCTCGGACCGCGCCGGGGCGCCGGTCTTGATCTGGCCACAGTTGGTGGCGACGGCGAGGTCGGCGATGGTGGTGTCCTCGGTCTCGCCGGAGCGGTGGCTCATCATGCAGCGGTAGCCGTTGCGCTGGGCCATCTCGACGGCGTCCAGCGTCTCGGTGAGCGAGCCGATCTGGTTGACCTTGACGAGCAGGGCGTTGGCCGTGCCGGTCTCGATGCCGCGGGCGAGCCGCTCCGGGTTGGTGACGAACAGGTCGTCGCCGACGAGCTGCACGTCGTCGCCCATCCGCTCGGTCATCGCCTTCCAGCCGTCCCAGTCGCTCTCGTCGAGCGGGTCCTCGATGGACACCAGCGGGTAGGAGGCGACGAGGTCGGCGTAGTAGTCGATCATCTCGGCGGCGGTCTTCGTGCCGCCCTCGAAGGCGTACCCGGCCTCGTCGTGGAACTCGGAGGCCGCGACGTCGAGCGCCAGCGCGATCT
>DASQEZ010000049.1:0-2909 GCA_035633415.1 Ornithinibacter sp.
CCCGCGCCGGGTGGCGATGAAGTCCGCGAAGTGCGCCTGGGCGCTCGCGAGGTCTCCCCCACCATGCGGGGCCTGCTTCGCGCGACCGCGTCTCCACCACGCCATGCGGAGAGGATAAGGCGTGGGCCTCGGCGTCCCCGACGACCACCCCTGTCCCGGGGTGTGCGCGGGTGTGTGGGGGAGCTGCCCGGGAGTGACAAGATGCTGGTCATCGTCCGGACGGCCCACCCCGTCGCCGGCGCCCACGACCCGCCACAGCTAGGGAGCAGCTCCGGATGCCGGCCACCGCGCAGACCACCCATGACGTCGTCGTCCTCGGGGGAGGCAGCGGCGGCTATGCCTGCGCGCTGCGCGCCGCCGAGCTCGGGATGAGCGTCGCGCTCGTCGAGAAGGACCTCCTCGGGGGCACCTGCCTGCACCGCGGCTGCATCCCCACCAAGGCCCTGCTCCACGCGGCCGAGGTCGCCGACTCCGCCCGTGAGGCCTCGCGGTTCGGCGTGCGTGCCACCTTCGAGGGCGTCGACCTGCCCGCCGTCACGGCCTACCGCGAGGGCGTGGTCGGCCGACTGCACAAGGGCCTCGCGGGCCTGGTGTCCTCGCGCAAGGTCGACTACGTCGAGGGCGCCGGGCGCCTCGAGCCCGACCACACCGTCGTCGTCGGCGACCGCCGCCTCGTCGGCCGGCACGTCGTGCTCGCCACGGGCTCCTTCGCCCGCACCCTGCCCGGTCTCGAGATCGGTGGCCCGGTCGTCACCAGCGACGGGGCCCTGGCGCTCGACGCGGTACCCGAGCGTGTCGTCGTGCTCGGCGGCGGCGTCATCGGGGTCGAGTTCGCCTCGGTCATGCGTTCGTTCGGCGCCGAGGTGACCATCGTCGAGGCACTCCCCCGGCTCGTCGCCGCCGAGGACCCCGCCGTGAGCACCGCCCTGGAGCGCGCGTTCCGCAAGCGCGGCATCGCCTTCCGCACCGGCGTCCGGTTCGAGTCCGCGCAGCGCGACGGCGACCGCGTGACGGTGCGCCTCGAGGGCGGTGACGAGATCGTCGCCGACCTGCTCCTCGTCGCCGTCGGCCGAGGCCCGGTCACCGACGGCCTGGGCTACGCCGAGGCCGGGGTCACGCTCGACCGCGGTTTCGTCGTCACCGACGAGCGCTGCCGCACCTCGGCCGAGGACGTGTACGCCGTGGGTGACATCGTCCCCGGCCTCCAGCTGGCGCACCGCGGCTTCGCGCAGGGCATCTTCGTCGCCGAGGACATCGCCGGCCTGAACCCGCCGCCGATCGTGGAGTCGGGCATCCCCCGGGTCACCTACTGCGAGCCCGAGGTCGCGTCGGTCGGCCTCACCGAGGAGCAGGCCCGCACGGAGCACGGCGAGGTGGAGACCTACGAGTACAACCTCGGCGGCAACGGCAAGTCGCAGATCCTGCGCACCCAGGGCTTCGTCAAGCTGGTGCGCGTCAAGGGCGGTCCGGTCGTCGGCGTACACATGGTCGGCTCACGGATGGGCGAGCAGATCGGCGAGGCGCAGCTCATCGTCGGCTGGGAGGCGCACCCCGAGGACGTCGCCGCCCTGGTGCACGCCCACCCGACACAGAACGAGGCTCTCGGCGAAGCCCACCTGGCGCTCGCCGGGAAACCGCTCCACGCACACAACTAGAGTGATGACCGCCACCGCCCACGAAGGAGAGCTGTCCCGATGTCAGAACGCGTGAAGATGCCTGCGCTCGGCGAGTCCGTCACCGAAGGGACCGTGACGCGCTGGCTGAAGGGTGTCGGTGACAGCGTCGAGGTCGACGAGCCGCTGCTCGAGGTCTCGACCGACAAGGTCGACACCGAGATCCCCTCGCCGGTGGCCGGCACGCTGCAGGAGATCCTCGTCCAGGAGGACGACACGGTTCCGGTCGGCGCCGACCTCGCGGTCATCGGTGACGGCGCGGCTCCGGCGGGTGGCGGCTCCGGCGGCGAGCAGTCCGACGCGCAGGTTTCCGGCCCCAGCGACGAGGTGTCCGACCAGTCCGACGGCGATGCGGTGGCGCGGGCCGGCGACGAGGGTGGTCAGGAGCCGGCCGAGCCGCAGACGCAGACGCCGCAGGCGGAGACGTCACAGCCCGAACCGCAGGAGCAGCCGGCCGCCGAGCCCGCTGCCGCGGCGTCCGGTGCCGCCGGGTCGACCGGCGACGGCACGACCGTGAAGATGCCGGCTCTGGGCGAGTCCGTGACCGAGGGCACCGTCACCCGCTGGTTGAAGCAGGAGGGTGACGAGGTGGCCGTCGACGAGCCCCTCCTCGAGGTCTCGACCGACAAGGTCGACACCGAGATCCCGTCCCCCGTGGGCGGAACGCTGACCAGGATCCTGGTCCAGGAGGACGACACCGTCCCCGTCGGCGCCGACCTCGCCATCGTCGGTGGCTCCGGCGGTGGTGGCGCGTCCGCACCGGAGCCGCAGCAGGCCGCTGCGGCCGACACCGGCTCCGGGCCGGAGGCCGCCGAGCCGCAGGCCCCCTCGCTCTCGCAGGAGGACTCCGCACCGGAGTCCGCTCCCCCGTCGGGTGGGTCCAGCGCCCCCGACGCGCCCGCGCCGCGCAGCGAGCCGGCACCCGAGGCCGAGTCCGCCCCGGCCCGGCAGGAGGCCCCCGCCCAGGCCGTCCCCGACGCGGCGGCCGCGCAGGCCGACGGTGCGGGTCCGGCTCCCGCAGAGGCGGCACCGGCATCCGATGACCGCGACGCCGCGGCCTACGTCACCCCCCTCGTGCGCAAGCTCGCGTCGGACCACGGCATCGACCTCGCGTCGGTGACCGGCACCGGCATCGGCGGCCGCATCCGCAAGCAGGACGTGCTCGCCGCGGCCGAGGCCGCCAAGGCCCCCGAGCCCGCGCCGGCCGCCCCGGCCGCGGCCCAGGCCCCGGCCGCA
>DASQEZ010000050.1:0-5799 GCA_035633415.1 Ornithinibacter sp.
CATGCCGAGCAACCGCTACGGCGAGATCGCCCCGCGCCTCCGCGACCTGATGCAGCGGCACGACCTGCCCTACGTCACGGGGTCGCTCGGCAAGCAGGCCGCCTCGGTCTACTGGAAGGTCGTGCAGCTGTCGCTGCCCAACAAGGTGGAGGGCCGCCGTCGCCGCGACGTCGTGCGCCTCGCCGCGAAGAGGGCCTGGCGAAAGAAGTCGCTCGACCGATTCTGACAGCCGAACGGCCGAGGTCTGCTCGTTCGTGGGGCGAACCCCTGCACCGTCACCTACCGTGGCTGGTGCAGGGGTTTCCTCGTCTTCGAGAGGCACCCGATGACGCCGTCACCCGGTCGTCCCCAACATTTCCGACAGTCCCGCCGTCCGCGAACCGCACCTGGGTCACGCCTGGGTGCCCTCGTGCTCGCCGGCGGCGTCGCGCTGGCACTGTCGGTCGCGACGGCGGCACCCGCCAGTGCCCTGCCCACCCCGGGCCCTTCCGGTGCCACGACCGTGCCGGTGACGAGCGGCGCCACCCGCAGCACCACCACGGGTGGGTGGCTGGGCAAGACCGCGCGCGCCGCCACCGTTCGGACCGCCCCGGTCGACACGACAGCCCTGGAGGTGCTGCGGCTGGCCAACCTCGAGCGCGCCAAGGTCCGGTGCCCGGCGCTGCGATGGGAGAGCCGGCTGGCCACGGCGGCACGTCTGCACAGCGAGGACATGGCGCGCCGGAACTACTTCAGCCACACCTCGCTCGACGGCCGCTCACCCTGGGACCGGATCCGCGCCCAGGGCTATGCCTACGGGTCCGCCGAGAACATCGCGGCCGGCCAGAGCACGCCTGCCGCGGTGATGACGGCGTGGATGAACAGCTCGGGGCACCGTGCCAACATCCTCAACTGCTCGAACAAGGCGCTCGGGGTGGGCATCGGCAAGGGAGGGTCCTACGGCACGTACTGGACCCAGGACTTCGGCCGGAGCTGACCGTGACCACCGCCGAGCGCACCCCGACGCCGACCGGCTCGCCGCACCGGCCACCACCCGCTCGACACCGACCGGTGCCGACCCCACCCGACCATCCCTGATCGAAGGTCCTTCCCATGTCGCACCCCTCCCCGCGCACGTCCCTCGCCCGCGCCGCCGTCTGCGTGGTGCTCGCGGCCCCCCTGGCCCTGGCCACCGCCCCGTCCGCCGGCGCGACCACGACGACCGACCTGGCCAAGCAGGTCGTCACCCTGGTGAACGCCGAGCGCAAGAAGGTCAAGTGCGCCCCGCTGCGGACCAGCCCCGCGCTGACCAAGGCAGCGAAGGGGCACAGTGCCGACATGGCGAAGTACAGCTACTTCAGCCACACGTCGCGCAACGGCCGTTCCCCGTGGCAGCGGATGCGCGCGCAGGGCTACAACTACGGGTCCGCCGAGAACATCGCGGCCGGTCAGACCACTGCCAGGTCGGTCGTCGCGGCGTGGATGAAGAGCACGGGCCACCGCAAGAACATCCTCAAGTGCTCGAACAAGGCCATCGGGGTCGGCGTGGCGCGCGGTGGCCGTTACGGCATCTACTGGACGCAGGACTTCGGCACGCGCTGATCACTCATGGCTGTACTCGGCGGCTCGCTCGCAGCCGCCGCCCTCATGGCGTTGGCCGCGCTGATCATCGGCTACTCGAAGACCGCGCTGGGGGGCCTGGCCGTCGTCTCGGTGGCGATCTTCGCGACCCTGCTGCCGGCCCGGGAGTCGACCGCGGCCATCCTCGCGGTGCTCATCGTCGGGGACGTCATCGCCTGCTGGCACTACCGACGCGACCCGGACTGGCCACTCATCCGCCGGTTGCTGCCCGCGGTGCTGCCCGGGCTGGTGCTGGGGACGCTCTTCCTGCGCGCCGTCGACGACACCACGCTTCGCCGCTCGATCGGTGCGGTGCTGCTGGTGCTGTTGGCGCTGCAGCTCTGGGTGAAGGCCCGCCGGGGTGAGCAGCCCTCCACCGTCCACCGGCACCCGGCGGCGGCGTGGTCGGCCGGCACGGCCATGGGGTTCACGACCATGACGGCGAACGCCGCCGGCGCGGTCATGACCCTCTACCTCTCGGCAGCGGGCATCGACAAGCGCCGCTTCGTCGGCACCAACGCCTGGTTCTTCCTCATCGTCAACCTGGTGAAGGTGCCGTTCTCTGTGGGTCTCGGGCTGCTGCACACCGACGACGTCCTGCGTGCGGTCTACCTCTCCCCACTGGTGCTCGCGGGCGGGCTGCTCGGCTACGCCACCGTGCGGGTGATCAGCCAGCGCGCCTTCGACGTCGGCGTGCTGCTGGCCTCCGCCCTGTCGGCGGCCGTGCTGCTCCTGGCGTGACCCGCGCTCGCCCTCAGGTGTTCTGGGGGAAACCGAGCTCGATGCCACCGTGGCTCGGGTCGAGCCACCGGGAGGTGACGACCTTGCCCCGGGTGAAGAAGTTGACGCCCTCCATCCCGTGCGCGTGGCTGTCACCGAACAGCGAGTTCTTCCAGCCGCCGAAGGAGTAGTAGGCCATCGGCACGGGGATCGGCACGTTGATGCCGACCATGCCGACCTCGACCTCGTTCTGGAACCGGCGAGCCGCGCCGCCGTCGTTGGTGAAGATGGCGGTGCCGTTGCCGTAGGGGTTGTCGTTGATCAGCGCCAGGCCCTCGTCGTAGGACTGCACCCGCACGACGGACAGCACCGGCCCGAAGATCTCGTCGCGGTACACCGACATGTCCGAGGTGACGTGGTCGAACAGGGTCGGCCTGAGGAAGTAGCCCTCGCCGTCGGCGTCGACGTCGCCCTCGCGGCCGTCGACCACGAGCGTGGCACCGGCCTCCGTGCCGGCGTCGAGGTAGGACGTCACCTTGTCGCGGTGCGCGGCCGTGACCAGCGGCCCCATGTCGCAACCCCGGGTGCCGTCACCGGTGACGAGCTTGCCCATCCGGTCGGTGATCTTGCTGACCAGCTCGTCGGCGACCGGCTCGACCGCGAGCAGCGCCGAGATGGCCATGCAGCGCTCACCGGCGGAGCCGAAGCCGGCGTTGATCGCGGCATCGGCCGCGAGGTCGAGGTCGGCGTCGGGCAGCACGAGCATGTGGTTCTTCGCGCCGCCGAGGGCCTGCACACGCTTGCCGTGCGCGGTGCCCGTCTCGTAGACGTACTTCGCGATGGGGGTGGACCCGACGAACGAGACCGCCTTGACGTCGGGGTGGGTGAGCAGGGCGTCGACCGCCTCCTTGTCGCCGTGGACGACGTTGAGCACGCCGTCGGGCAGGCCCGCCTCCTTCCACAGCGCGGCGACCGCGTTGACGGCCGAGGGGTCCTTCTCGCTGGGCTTGATGACGACCGCGTTGCCGCAGGCGATCGCGATCGGCACGAACCACAGGGGCACCATGGCCGGGAAGTTGAACGGGCTGATCACCGCGACGACGCCCAGGCTCTGCCGGATCGAGTAGACGTCGACCTTGGTCGAGACGTTCTCCGAGAAGCCGCCCTTGAGCAGGTGCGGGATGCCGCAGGCGAACTCGGCGACCTCCAGCCCGCGAGTGACCTCGCCGACGGCGTCCGAGACGACCTTGCCGTGCTCGGCCGTGATGAGGGCGCCGATCTCGTCCTTGCGCTCGTTGAGCAGCTCGCGGAAGCGGAACAGCACCTGCGTGCGCTGGGTGAGGGACGCCCGCTGCCACGACGACTCCCAGGCCGCCCGCGCGGACGTGACGACCTCGTCGACGAGCTCGGCCGAGGCGAGATCCAGCTCACCGGTCTGTTCACCCGTCGCCGGGTTGAAGACGGGGCTGGTACGAGCGGAGGTGCCCTCCCAGGGCGCGCCGCCGAGCAGGTGCGTGATGCGGGTGGGGGTCGTGCTCACGGGTATCGGTCCTTGTCGTACGAAGTGGTGATTCAGTGTGTCAGAGCACCTGGCGGTTGTGGAATGCGTGGTCGGATGCCGGTTCGCACCCTGCGATCAGTCGTCACCGGCGTAGAGCGCCGGTTGTGGAGCGAGCCGCACCGGCACCGGCCGGCCCGACGCGAGCGAGGCCATCCCGGCCGTGCTCACCGCCGTGGCCGCGTAGCCGTCCCAGGCCGAGGGTCCGACCGCGGCGCCGGTGCGCACGGCATCCACCCACGCCTGCACCTCGAGGTCGTAGGCGCGGGCGAACCGCGACCGGTAGTCGGCGGGCACGAAGCCACCCCAGGCACCGCCCTCTCCGGCGACCCGGGTGGCGAGGATGCCGTTCGACGCCAGCCCGGCCGTGAGCGTGCCCCGCTCGGCCACCGCCTCGAAGCGCACCTCGTAGCCGACCTGGCTGTTGACGAACACCTCGTTGGTCACCAGGCCGCCGCCGGACATCCGGAAGACCGCCACCTGGGGGTCGACCACCCCGTCGCCGGCGTACGAGGTCGGGGCGGGCGACAGCACGGTCACCTCGGTGACCTCCTGCCCGAAGAGGAACCGGGAGGCGTCGACCTCGTGCACGAGGCTGTCGCGCACGATCATCTCGGAGCGGAAGTCGGCGTTCGGCACCGAGCGGTTGCGGTGGGTGTTGTGCAGCAGCAGGAGCCGGCCGTGCGCCCCGGAGGCGAGCGCCGCCCTGACCGCGGCGTACTCCGGGTCGAAGCGCCGCATGAACCCGACGGTGACCAGGCGACGTCCCAGCGCCGCCTCCGCCTCGACCAGGCGGAGCGCGGAGTCGTCGTCCATCGTGAGGGGCTTCTCGCAGAGCACCGCCTTTGCGGCGTGCAGGCAGGCGAGCACCTGCTCCTCGTGGACGGCACCCGGTGAGGCGATGACCACCGCGTCCACGTCGGGGGAGGCGACGAGCGCGAGCGGGTCGTCGTGCACCGACGCGCCGAGCCGCTGCGCGAGCACCCGGGCGCGCTCGGTGTCAGGGTCGGTCACTGCCGCGAGCACTGCCCCTCCGGTGCGGCGCGCGAGCCGCTCGGCGTGGTCGCTGCCCATCAGGCCGACACCGATGACGCCGACGCGCAGGGGGGTCGCGGTCATGTCACGTCTCCGGCGTCGTCGTCGGGGCGAGATACGGGTGCTGGTGCTTCTTGGCCTCGGCGTACGCCGCCGATGCCGACTGCGTGCTGTCCAGGGCCGAGACCTGAGCCACCGGGACGTCCCACCACGAGTCGCTGCTCGGGGCGTGCACCCGCGGGTCGGTCTCGACGTGGATGACGACCGGCCCCCCGTCGCGCGGAGCCCCCTTGGCCTGCGCGATGGCCGCGGCGAGCCCGGCCCGGTCGTGCACCTCGATGACGTGGGCCCCCAGGCTGCGCGCGTTGGCCGCGAGGTCGACGGGCAGGTGCCCGCCGTCGAGGCGCCCGTCACTGCCACGGAACTGGTAGCTGGTACCGAACCGCTGCGAGCCCAGGCCCTCCGACAACGAGCCGATCGACTGGAAGCCGTGGTTCTGCACCAACACGACGACGATCTTCACGCGCTCCTGCACCGCGACGACGAGCTCGGTCGGCATCATCAGGTAGCCGCCGTCCCCGACCATCGCGAACACGTCCCGAGAGCGGTCGGCCAGTGCGACACCGAGGGCGCCGGGGATCTCGTACCCCATGCAGGAGTAGCCGTACTCGACGTGGTAGCCCTTGCCGTCCCGCACCCGCCACAGCTTGTGCAGGTCACCGGGCATCGACCCCGCCGCGCAGACGACGACGTCGCGGGGGTCGGTCAGCTCGTTGACGGCCCCGATGACGGCCGCCTGGGTGAGCAACCCCGGGGCCAGGCGGTCGGTGACCTCGGCGGGCGGGTCGTAGGCCATCGCCACGGCGGCGTCCCACTCCGCCCACAGG
>DASQEZ010000051.1:0-19582 GCA_035633415.1 Ornithinibacter sp.
GGGGCCGGCAGCAGCTCACGGGCCCGGCCGCCGTCGTGGCGGAGCAGCGCCGTGCGCCCGCCCTCGCCGGGCCGCCCCTCGAGCCAGTAGGTGTCGCCGCCGTCGACGCGCACCTCGTCGAGCGACGCCTGGCCGGTGGCGAGGGACTCCGGGGTGATCGGGGACGGCCAGGTGCCGTGGGGGAGGCGCATCGCCATACCGTATGACCAATGGACGCCGCATACGCCGCCCTCGACGAGGAGGGCCAGGTCGAGGTGCTGCGCCGGGTGGCCCTGCGTGCCGCCGAGGCGTTCGGGCTCGGCGTGCGCGACCTGGCCCTGGTGCTGCACGGCTACAACACGACGTTCCGGCTCGATACCGACGACGGGCGGCGGCTGGCGCTGCGGGTCAACACCAACTCGCACAGCACGCCGGCCAACATCGCCGCCCAGCAGGCCTGGCTGCACGCCCTCGCGAACGAGACCGACGTGCGGGTACCCGACCCGGTCGCCGCACCCGGCGGAGGGTGGGAGGTCTCCGTCGAGTCCACCGAGTGGGGCGGCGTGCTGCACGCGACGGTCGCATCATGGCTCGACGGCGACGACGTGGGGGAGTGCGACGAGGAGCAGGCCCACGCGCTGGGTCGCACGATGGCGGTGTTGCACGACCACGCGGCGGGATTTTCGCTGCCGGCCGGGGCGTCCCTGCCGCTCTTCGACGAGCCGCTCTTCCACGACAGCAACCTCCTCGAGGGGACGGTGCCGATGCCCGACGGCCACGCCGAGGTCATCGCCTCGGCGCTGGCCGAGTGCCGCCGCCGGTTCGCGCAGGTGGGCGACGGGCAGCAGCCGATCGTGCTGCACGCCGACCTGCACGGCGGCAACCTCAAGTGGCACCGGGGCGCGTTGGCGGTGTTCGACCTGGATGACGCCGGGTTCGGCGTGCCCGCGCTCGACCTGGCGATCTCCACGTTCTACCTGCGCTCGAGCCCGCCGGCGGTGGAGGAGGCTCTGCGCGAGGGGTACGCCGGCGTGCGCGACCTGCCCGCCGTGACCGAGGAGCAGCTCGAGGCGCTCGTCGCCGCGCGCCAGCTGCTGCTGGCCAACAGCCTGCTCTCGAGCAGCACGGCCTCCCTGCGGGCGGAGGCCACCGACTACCTGGACGTCACGGTGCAGCGGCTACGCGGGTGGCAGGACACCGGGCGGTTTCGCCGGGCTCCGGCGGGCGAGTAACCGTGTCGCAGCTGCTCGGCGTGCCTCGATACCCTTGACCCGGGTCGCTCCTCGCGACCCGCCACACCGATGCCACCAGGAGTCCCTCCATGTCTGCCCAGATCACCGTGCACGTCGCCGAGAGCGAGCGATCGGTGCCGGAGCAGACGACCGCCGCCGAGCTGTTCGACGGCGATCGGGCCGTCCTCGTCGCACGGGTCAACGGCGAGCTGCGCGACCTCGCCCACGTGCTCGCCGACGGCGACGTCATCGAGCCGGTGACCGCGGGGGAGCAGGACGGCCTCGACGTGCTGCGCCACTCGGCCGCCCACGTGCTGGCGCAGGCCGTGCAGGAGGTGCACCCGGATGCCCGCCTGGGCATCGGACCGCCGATCCGTGACGGCTTCTACTACGACTTCGACGTCGAGACCCCCTTCACCCCCGAGGACCTGCGCGCGCTCGAGAAGGTCATGCAGCGCATCGTCAACGAGGGCCAGACGTTCCACCGGCGCGAGATCTCCGACGACCAGGCCCTGGTCGAGCTCGCCGGCGAGCCGTACAAGTGCGAGCTCATCGGCCTCAAGGGCGGTGCGTCGGAGTCCGCGGCCGAAGGTGCGTCGGTGCGGGCCCACGGCGGCGACATCGACGAAGTCGAGGGGGCCGCCGGGGAGGTGGGCGGCGCCCAGCTGACGATCTACGACAACGTGCGCCGCGACGGCACCCGCGCGTGGGGCGACCTGTGCCGGGGCCCGCACGTGCCCTCGACCAAGGTGCTCGGCAACGCCTTCAAGCTGATGCGCAGCGCCGCCGCCTACTGGCGTGGATCGGAGAAGAACCCGCAGCTGCAGCGGGTCTACGGCACCGCGTGGCCGACCAAGGACGAGATGAAGGCCTACCTCGACCGCCTGGCCGAGGCCGAGAAGCGAGACCACCGCAAGCTCGGGGCCGAGCTCGACCTGTTCAGCTTTCCCGACGAGCTCGGCTCCGGCCTGGCGGTGTTCCACCCCAAGGGCGGCATCATCAAGCGAGAGATGGAGGACTACGTCCGGCGCCGGCACATCGAGGAGGGCTTCCAGTACGTCGGGACGCCCCACATCAGCAAGGACGGGCTGTTCCACACCTCCGGGCACCTGCCCTACTACGCCGACACGATGTTCCCGCCGATGGAGTTCGAGGGAACCGAGTACCGCCTCAAGGCGATGAACTGCCCGATGCACAATCTGATCTACCGCTCCCGAGGGCGCTCGTACCGCGAGCTGCCGCTGCGCCTGTTCGAGTTCGGCTCGGTCTACCGGTTCGAGAAGTCCGGCGTCGTGCACGGCCTGACCCGGGTGCGCGGCATGACCCAGGACGACTCGCACAGCTACGTCACCGCCGAGCAGGCACCGTCCGAGATCAAGCACCTGCTGGGCTTCGTGCTGTCGCTGCTTCGCGACTTCGGCATGGACGACTACTACCTCGAGCTGTCCACCCGTGAGACCGAGGGCGAGAAGAGGGACAAGTTCATCGGGTCCGACGCGGAGTGGGAGGCCGCGACCGACGTCCTGCGCGACGTCGCGACGGAGTCCGGGCTCGAGTTCGTGCTCGACCCCGGTGGTGCTGCGTACTACGGGCCGAAGATCTCGGTGCAGGCGCGCGACGCGATCGGCCGCACCTGGCAGATGTCGACCATCCAGTACGACTTCAACCAGCCGGCGCGCTTCGGTCTCGAGTACCAGGCGTCCGACGGCACCCGCCAGCAACCGGTGATGATCCACTCCGCGAAGTTCGGCTCGATCGAGCGGTTCTTCGGGGTGCTGGTCGAGCACTACGCCGGGGCCTTCCCGGTGTGGCTGTCCCCGGTGCAGGCCCTGGGTGTCCCGGTGGCCGAGGAGTTCGACGAGTACCTGGGCGGGGTCCTGGCGCGGATGCGGGCACACGGCATCCGCACCGAGCTCGACGCGAGTGACGACCGGTTCCCGAAGAAGATCCGCAACGCGAGCAAGGCCAAGGTGCCGTACGTGCTGATCGCGGGCGAGGACGACCGCTCCGCCGGCGCCGTCTCGTTCCGGTACCGCGACGGGTCGCAGAAGAACGGCGTCCCCGTGGACGAGGCGATCGCCGAGATCACCGCGGCCATCGCCGACCGCCGGCAGGTCTGACCTCGTCTCGCGCGACCTGGCATCTCGCAGCGTCTCACTTGGTGAGACGCCGGAGGCGGGTGCCGCCGCGTCCGTCACGACAGTCACACGACACGCCGACGACACGCCGACCGGGGAAACCCGTCCGAACTTTCCTCGCGAAACCTCTTGCGGCGCACCGAGACCAGGACTAGAAATAGTCCTACTTCACCACCTCGGTGGCGGAGGGATCGAGAGAAGGCCGAGAGCCAGCCCGAGCGGTTTACCGCACGGAGCCACCCGGTGATGAGGGTGGTGGGCTACCGGAAGCTGTCTCGTGAGACGAGGAGCATCACGCCGAGTCACCAGAGGCCCCGGGACAACTCATACTTGTCCCGGGGCCTCACCTATTGCCGGGGGGACCGGCTGATTGCCCGGCGGCGACCGAGCACGTGGTCCATGCTGGACGCATGCAGACCGACGGGGTGACGGTGCGCGAGGCGCGGCCCTCCGATGCGTTCTCGGTCGGGGCGCTGCACATCCAGGACGAACGCGAGCAGGGGCACGCGGTGCCGCCGGGGTTCCTGGACGCCCTCTCGGACGCCTGGCTGCGCGACCGGGCCCGTCGCACCTGGGTGGCCGAGGACGGGCGCGGTCGCCCGCTCGGCGTGCTGCACGGCACCCGCGTGCAGAAGCTGCCGAGCGCCCACCGGCCGGCCGACGCCTGGTTCCACGTCAGCCTGCTCTTCGTGACCGAGGACGCCAGGGGGTTCGGCATCGGTGAGCGCCTGCTCCGGGCCCTGCTGGACTGGGCGCTGACCGACGGGGTGACCCGGGTGCAGCTGAACTCCGTTCCGGAGGCCCGCACCCTGTACGAGCGGATGGGGTTCGGGCCACCGTCGGAGCGGCTGATGGAGCTGCGGCTCAGCGACCGAAGTCGGCGTTGAGCTGGCTGAGCCGGACGTTGTTGCCCGACGGGTCGCGAAAGCCCACGTCCACGCCGTACAGCTGCTCCTCGGGCTCACCCACGAACTCGACGCCGCGCTCCTTCATCTCTCGGTAGGTGCGCCAGCAGTCGTCCGTGGTGAGGAAGACGGTGCCGGCCAAGCCCTTGCCCAGCAGGTCGCGCAGCTGCTCGTCGGTCGCCGGATCGACCATCGGCGGCCCCGGGATGGCCATCAGCACGATGGCGACGTCGGGCTGTCCGGGCGGGCTGACCGTGAGCCAGCGGAAGTTCCCCATCTCGGGCACGGTGACGTCGCTGCGCACCTCGAAGCCGACCTTCTCGGTCCAGTACTTCAGGGCGTCGTCCTGGTCGTGCACCCACAGCTGGGCGGTGGCGATGCTGATCATGCCGGTGCTCCTCGTCTCTCGCTGGTCGTGGCCCGAGGTTCGGGCCGGCCCCAGTCCACCGCGAAGGGCTCGGCGGCGTCTTCTCGAAACGTGCGCACCTGCGGGCGGGTGTAGGCGCGCATCACGCACGCCGGCACCCGCGCGACCTGGGAGGCCGGTGGGTGTGCAGCGCGGTAGGCCGTGGGCGGCATCCCGAACATCCGGCGGAAGCTTCCCGTGAACGAGCCGACGCTGCTCAGGCCGACCGAGACGCAGATCCGGGCCACCGACCAGTCGGTCGAGCGCAGCAGCGACGCGGCACGCTCGAGCCGCCGGGTCAGGAGGTACTGGTGCGGCGACTCCCCGAAGGCTCGCCGGAACTCGCGGCTGAAGTGGGCCGGGGAGAGGCGGGCCGCCGCGGCGAGGTCGGCGACGGTGAGCGGGTCCGCGTACCGGGCATCGGCGAGGTCCTTGGCACGCAGCAGGTGGCGGCTGGGCGGGACCGGCATCCGCCGAGTCTGTCACGCAGGCGTCCAGCGCATCCGCGGGTGCTCGCCACCGGCCTAGGATCGGGGTATGCCGGAGCACGAGGACCCCGCGGACTTCGCCGGTGGTGTCGGCGACGGCTTCGAGCGGCTGTGGACCCCGCACCGGATGGTCTACATCGCCGGCGACCGCCCCGACCCCACGGAGGGCGACGGCTGCCCGTTCTGCGCCGCCCCGGGCAAGGACGACGCCGAGGGACTGGTGGTGCACCGTGGCGAGCACTGCTACGTGGTGATGAACCTCTTCCCCTACAACCCCGGTCACGTCCTGGTGTGTCCCTACCGGCACGTGGCGCTCTACGTCGACCTGACCGACGAGGAGACCGCGGAGTTCACGTCGCTCACCAAGGGGGCCGTCCGCGCGCTCGAGGCGGCCTCGGCCCCGATGGGCTTCAACCTCGGCATGAACCAGGGCGCCGTCGCCGGTGCGGGTGTCGCGGCGCACCTGCACCAGCACGTCGTGCCCCGGTGGGGTGGGGACAGCAACTTCCTCCCGATCGTGGCCCGCACCAAGGCGCTGCCGATGCTGCTCGAGGACGTGCGCTCCAGGCTCGTCGAGCACTGGCCCACGTGACGATGAGCGGTGGTCGGCGAGCCCGTGCGGGCCGACGGCGAGCGCGACGCATGTCCCGGGTCGAGCACGACCTCACGGGTGAGCAGTGGGCCGACCTCGTCCGGGCCTGGGCGGGGTGCGCGTACTGCGGTGCGTCGGACTGCCCGCTGCAGCGCGACTGCGTCCTGCCCATCTCGCGTGGCGGGCGCTACACGCTGCTCAACGTCGTACCGGCCTGTGGCCCCTGCAACGCCAGCAAGTGCAACGACGAGGTCACCGGGTGGCTGCGGCGCAAGCGGCTGGACGAGCGGGCCTTCCTCGTTCGGCACGCGCAGATCCAGTCCGGGCTCGTCAGGCAACCGCCCGCGTGACGCGAGGCCTGGCTCACTCCTGACCGGACCGCCCGACGGCGCGCCGGGACGTCTGACACGATGGCGCCATGTCGAAGCAGAAGCGTCTCAACAAGGCCGTCTACGAGGCGGAGCTGGTCCGCCTGCAGGCCGAGCTGGTCAAGATGCAGGAGTGGGTCCGTCGCGAGGGGCAACGGGTCGTCCTGGTCTTCGAGGGGCGCGACGCCGCCGGCAAGGGCTCGACGATCAAGCGGGTCACCCAGTACCTCAACCCCCGCCAGGCCCGGATCATCGCCCTTCCGGCGCCCACCGAGCGGCAGCGCACCCGGTGGTACTTCCAGCGTTACGTCGAGTACCTGCCCTCGGCCGGGGAGATCATCATCTTCGACCGCAGCTGGTACAACCGGGCCGGCGTGGAGCGGGTGCTCGGCTACTGCACCCCCGAGGAGCACCAGCGTTTCCTGCGGCAGTGCCCGATCTTCGAGCGGATGCTGGTCGAGGACGGCATCCGGCTGCACAAGTACTGGTTCTCGGTGAGCGACTCCGAGCAGCAGCGGCGCTTCGAGTCGCGCCTGACCGACCCGATGCGGCGGTGGAAGCTGTCGACGACCGACATCCAGTCCATCGAGCGGTGGGAGGACTACTCGCGCGCCAAGGACGACATGATGGTGCACACCGACATCGCCGAGGCGCGCTGGAACGTCGTCGAGAGCGACGACAAACGCCGCTCGCGGATCAACATGATCGCCCACCTGCTCTCCCAGATCCCCTACGAGGACGTCGAGGAGCCGACCCTCGTGCTGCCCGAGCGGCCGCCGTCGATGGGCTACGTGCGACCCGCCCGGTCGCTGCAGCACGAGGTCCCCGACTACGCCGCCAGCTTGGAACCGCCGCCGGAGGACTGAACCTCAGGCGTGTCGGCCCTGCTGGCCCACGTGGTCCTTGGCCAGGCGCTCGGGCAGGGGCTCGTAGCCGCGGTGCTCGCGGTGGAAGGTGCCGGTGCCGTGCGCGAGTGAGCGCAGGCTGATGGCGTAGTCGAGCAGCTCGAGCTGAGGGACGGCGGCCTCCAGCACCGACCGGCCGGGCTGGCCCTCGGCGGCGAACGACCCGATGATCTGGCCGCGACGGGTGCCGATGTCGGTCATCACCGCGCCGAGGTAGTCGTCGTCGACGGTGACGGTCACCGTGTCGATCGGCTCGAGCAGGCACACCGTCGAGGGCGAGGCGAGCTCGCGCAGGGCGAGCCCGGCGGCGGTCTGGAACGCGACGTCGGAGGAGTCCACCGAGTGCGCCTTGCCGTCGGTGAGGGTCACCTTGACGTCGACGACCGGCCAGCCGGCGATCAGGCCCTTCTCGAGCTGGTGGTGCACGCCCTTCTCGACGCTGCTGAAGAACTGGCGCGGCACGGCGCCGCCGACCACCACCTCGTCGAACTCGATGCCGGACCCACGGGGGAGCGGCTCCATGACCAGGTGGCAGACCGCGAACTGGCCGTGGCCGCCGGACTGCTTGACGTGGCGGCCCTGCGCCTCGGCGCGGGTGAGCGCGGTCTCCTTCATCGCGACCCGCACGGGCACCTGCTCGACCCCGACGTTGAAGCGGGACCGGAGCCGGCTGAGCACGAGGTCGAGGTGGGCCGGGCCGGTGGTCCAGAGCACGACCTGGCCCGTCTCGGAATCGTGCTCGATGCGCAGTGACGGGTCCTCGGCGGCGAGCTCGCGGAACGCGACCGGCATCCGGTCCTCGTCGGCCCGGGTGGAGGCCGCCACCGCCGCGGGCAGCAACGCCTCGGGCAGGGCCCACGGGGTCACGAGGAGCGGGGCGTCGGGGGAGGAGATCGTGTCGGAGGTCTGGGCCGTGGCGAGCTTGGTGACGACCACGACCTCACCGGCGATCGCCTCGGTCTTGGGGAGCAGGTCGCCGTCGAAGGCGGCGGCGATGGCACCCGGGCGCACGTCGTCGTCGTGGGGCGCGTGACCCTCGCCGGTCGGCACGCCGAGCAGCTCGAGGTGACCCGACACGTGCACCGCGCGGTCAGGTCGCAGCGTGCCCGAGAACACGCGCACCAGCGAGAGGTGACCGACGTAGGCGTCGGACTGGGTGTGGACGACCTCGGCGACGAGCGGTCCGTCGGGGTCGGGGCTCACCTCGACCGGGGCACCGCCGCCCACCGGGGTGACCGTCGGCAGGGGGCGCAGGCCCGGGTGCGGGAACGCGGCCTCGATGACGTGCAGGAGCACGCCCACACCGGCCCCGGTCTCCGCCGACAGCGGGAGCACCGGGTGGAACGTGCCGTGGGCGACCGCGGTGAGCAGGTCCTTCTCGAGGGTCTCGAAGTCGAGCTCCTCGCCCTCGAGGTACCGGTCCATCAGGCCGCCGTCCTCGGACTCCTCGATGATCCCCTCGATGAGCGAGGGCCGGTAGCCGTCGAAGACGTCGGCGTGCTCGGGCCCGGCCGGGCGCACGGTGCGCGTGCCGCCGGAGTAGTCGTGAACCTCGCCGAGGAGCAGGTCGGCGATCGACGTGACCGCGCCGGAGTCGCCCGGCACCGGCACCCCGAGCGGCTGGATGCCCGCGCCGAAGTGCGCCTGGCAGTCGGCCAGGGTGGCGGCGAAGTCGGCGTCACGGGCGTCGAGCTGGGTGATGACGACCGCGCGCGGCATCCCGACGATCTCGCACTCGTGCCACAGCGCCCGGCTCTGGGCGTCGGCGCCGTCGGCCGCCGAGACGACGAAGAGGGCGGCATCCGCCGCCCTCAGCCCTGCTCGCACGTCCCCGACGAAGTCGGGGTTGCCCGGGGCGTCGAGGAGGGTGACCACCACCGATCCGGTCGACACCGTGGCGGCCCGCAGGCCGGTCGTGGGCTCGGTCTGGCCCCGCGGAGCGCGTCCCGGCACGACGGCATCGACCACGTGGTCGAACAACCTGGACTTTCCCGACCCGCTCGGTCCGACGAGGACGACGTTGCGGATGCTCGTCGTGCCGTTGACGGTGGGGGCCTGGGTCGTCGTGCCGTTCATGGCGCCTACATTTCACCTGTTCGGGTCGACACACAAGCGCACCAGCCGGAGTGTGACGGGCGCCGCTGCGCAGCCGCACTACGCTGGACCCACCATGCTGAACAGATACGCGCGCGCCTTCTTCACCAAGCTGCTCACCCCGGTGGCCGCCGTGCTCATCCGGCTGGGCATCAGCCCCGACGTCGTCACGATCATCGGCACGCTGGGCGTCTGCTTCGGCGCGCTGGTCTTCTACCCGCGGGGGGAGTTCCTCGTCGGGACGCTCGTCATCACCGCGTTCGTCTTCTCCGACACGCTCGACGGCATCATGGCCAGGCAGATCGGCCGGTCCGGCAAGTGGGGCGCCTACCTGGACTCCACGCTCGACCGGGTGGGTGACGCCGCGATCTTCGGCGGGCTGGTGCTCTTCTACGCCGACGAGCCGGGCAAGGCGTACATGGCGGCCCTCGCGCTGGCCTGCCTCATCCTCGGCAGCGTCGTGTCGTACGCGAAGGCCCGGGCCGAGGGGCTCGGCATGACCGCCAACGTCGGCATCGCCGAGCGGGCCGACCGACTGGTCGTCGTCCTCGTCGCGACCGGCCTGGTCGGCTGGTTCCTGCCCGAGATCGTGCTGGCCGTGGTGCTCGCCCTGCTCGCCCTCGCGAGCCTGGTGACCGTGGTGCAGCGGATGCTCGAGGTGCGCCGCCAGGCACTGGACCTGGTGTGAGGCGGCGGCAGCGGGCCGTCACCGACGCGCTCACCGTCGCGGGGCACCGCATCGGCTGGGCCGCGGTGCGGCGGATGCCGGAACGCACCGCCTACGCGCTCTTCGACCGCGTCGCCGACCTCACGGTCGCCCGCGGCGGGGCGGCCCGGATGCGGTCCAACTACGCGAAGGTGCGGCCCGACCTCGACGCGGCCGGCCTCGACACCCTCGTGCGCGACGGGATGCGGCGCTACCTGCGCTACTACTGCGAGGCCTTCCGCCTGCAGGACCTCACCGCCGACGACCTCGCCGAGCGGGTGCGGGTCGAGGGCGACGGGCCGGTGCGTGAGGTCATCGACGGAGGAGGCTCGGTGGTCGCCTTCCTGGGGCACCTGGGCAACTGGGACCTCGCGGGCGCCTGGGGCACCACCCACCTGGGACCGGTCACGACCGTCGCGGAGCGGCTGAAGCCGGAGGAGGTCTTCGAGGAGTTCCTCGCCTTCCGGGAGTCGCTCGGCATGACGATCATCCCGCTCACCGGTGGGGTCAACCCGTTCCCGGCACTGCGCGAGGCCGCCCGCCGACCGGGCATCATCCCGCTGCTCGCCGACCGCGACCTCACCGCCAAGGGTGTCGAGGTCGACCTGTGCGGCCACGCCGCGCGGATGGCGCCCGGCCCGGCCGCGCTGGCCCTGTCCGAGAGGCGCCCGCTGCACCCGGTCTCCATCCGGCACGAGCGCCGGGGGAAGGGCTGGGGCATCCTGATCACCTTCCACCCCCCGGTCGACGTGCCGGCGACGGGCACCACGCGGGAGCGGGTGACCGCCATGACCCAGAGCTGCGCCGACGTGCTCGGGGCCGCCATCGCGGCCCATCCCAGCGACTGGCACATGCTGCAGCGGGTCTTCCTCGACGACCTCGACCGCGACCGTCTCGCGGCCGCGACGTCGGAGGGCGTGCGATGAGGATCGGCCTGGTCTGCCCCTACTCCTGGGAGGTGCCCGGCGGGGTGCAGTTCCACGTGCGCGACCTCGCCGAGTACTTCATCCGGGCCGGTCACGACGTCTCGGTGCTGGCGCCCGCCGACGACGACACGGCGCTGCCCGCCTACCTCACCTCCTGTGGTCGCCCCGTGCCGGTGCGCTACAACGGCTCGGTCGCCCGGGTCACGCTCGGTCCGGCGACCACCGCACGGGTCAACCGCTGGCTCGAGGCCGGGCGCTTCGACGTGCTGCACCTCCACGAGCCGCTGAACCCGTCGGTGTCGTTGATGGCGCTGTGGGCCTCGAGCGAGCCGGTGGTGGCGACCTTCCACTCCGCCATGCTCCGCTCGCGGGCCCTGCACGCCGCCCACCCGCTGCTGCGCCCGTCGCTGGAGAAGATCCGGGGGCGGATCGCGGTCTCCGAGGACGCCCGGGCCACCGTCCAGCGGCACCTCGGCGGCGAGGCGTTCATCATCCCCAACGGTGTCTACGTCGCCGACTTCCGCGACGCCCCGCTCCGGCCGGAGTGGGTCGGTACGCCACAGGGACCGGTGCTGGCCTTCCTCGGCCGGGTCGACGAACCCCGCAAGGGCCTCGAGGTGGCGCTGCGGGCCCTGCCCGCCGTCCTCGACGTCCACCCCGGCACGCGGCTGCTGGTCGCCGGGCCCGGCGACGCCACGGACCTCCTGCGCGCCGCCGACCCGAGGGCGGCGGCCGCGACCCACGTGCTGGGCACGGTGTCGGACGCCGACAAGGCCTCCCTGCTCAGCTCCGTCGACGCCTACGTGGCGCCGCACCTCGGCGGCGAGAGCTTCGGCATCGTGCTGGTCGAGGCGATGGCCGCGGGTGCGCCCGTCGTCGCGTCCGACCTCCCGGCGTTCGCCGCGGTGCTCGACGGGGGCAGCACCGGCATCCTGTTCGAGACCGGGTCGCACGACGGGCTGTCGCGCGCCCTGTTGGGGCTCCTGGCCGAGCCCGGGCGCCGCGAGTCGCTGCGCGCTGCCGGGCTCGCGCGGGCCACGGTCTTCGACTGGGGCGTCGTGGCCGGCCGGATCATGGCGGTCTACGAGACGGTCATCGCGGGGGCCGCCGGTGAGCCGGAGGAGCCGGCACCGCAGAACCTGTGGGGGCGACTGGTGCGCGGCGTGCCGGGTGGGGGCGGCTGATGGTCGACGTCCTGCAGCTGGCCACCTTCATCGTCATCCTCGTCATCGGGATCGCGTGGTACCTCTCGTACTCCGCCGCCCGCCTCGACCGCCTGCACGCCAAGGTCGAGGGCGCCATGTCGGCCCTGGACGCCGCCCTGGTGCGCCGCGCCGAGGCCGCCCTCGAGCTGGCCAACAGCGGGGTGCTCGACCCGGCCAGCGCGCTGCTCATCGCCGACGCGGCGACCGAGTCGATCGAGCGCACCACCGAGCAGCCGGTGACCGACGACCTCCTCGAGGGCCAGCACTTCGGTGGCCGTGAGCAGGTCGAGAGCGACCTCAGCGCGGCGCTGCGGGCGGCGCTCACCGACGAGGTGGTGAGCGACCTCCGCACCCGTGACGGAGCGCTCGTCCTCGACGCCCTCGACCGGATCTCGGCGAGCGGGCTGCGGGTGCAGCTGGCGCGGCGCTTCCACAACGACGCCACCCGCGAGGTGCGCCGCGTGCGGGCCAAGCGTTCGGTGCGCCTCTTCCGGCTCTGGGGCTATGCCGAGCTGCCGGAACCGGTCACCTTCGACGACCAGCTGCCCCCTGCCCTGACCCACTGAGCGGCGTCCCGACGGGCCCGGACGGTGGTCCGGCAGGGTCGTCCGTCGACCTACACTGTGCGGCATGAGCGAGCAGCAGAACGCCCAGGGCACCGGCACCACCCGCGTCAAGCGCGGCATGGCCGAGATGCTCAAGGGCGGGGTCATCATGGACGTCGTCAACGCGGAGCAGGCCAAGATCGCCGAGGACGCCGGCGCCGTGGCCGTCATGGCCCTCGAGCGGGTGCCGGCCGACATCCGCGCCCAGGGCGGCGTGTCCCGGATGAGCGACCCCGACATGATCGACGGCATCATCGAGACCGTCTCCATCCCGGTGATGGCCAAGGCCCGGATCGGGCACTTCGTCGAGGCGCAGGTGCTGCAGAGCCTGGGCGTCGACTACATCGACGAGTCCGAGGTGCTCACCCCGGCCGACTACGCGAACCACATCGACAAGTGGGCCTTCACCGTGCCCTTCGTGTGCGGCGCGACCAACCTGGGCGAGGCGCTGCGGCGCATCACCGAGGGCGCGGCGATGATCCGGTCCAAGGGCGAGGCCGGCACCGGTGACGTGTCCAACGCGACCACCCACATGCGCCAGATCCGCCAGCAGATCCGCCACCTGCAGAACCTCCCCCCGGACGAGCTCTACGTCGCGGCCAAGGAGCTGCAGGCTCCCTACGACCTCGTCAAGGAGGTCGCCGAGGCCGGCAAGCTGCCCGTCGTGCTCTTCACCGCCGGTGGCATCGCCACCCCGGCCGACGCCGCGATGATGATGCAGCTCGGCGCCGAGGGCGTCTTCGTGGGCTCGGGCATCTTCAAGTCGGGCAACCCGGCGCAGCGCGCCGAGGCGATCGTCAAAGCCACCACCTTCTACGACGACCCCGACGTCATCGCCAAGGTGTCGCGCGGGCTGGGCGAGGCCATGGTCGGCATCAACGTCGACGAGATCCCCGAGCCGCACCGGCTGGCCGAGCGCGGCTGGTAGCAGGGCCTGCTCGGTCCACGGCCGGCGTGCGGGTCAGGCGCCGTCGTCCACGGGGGTGTTCGCGTCTCGCGAGCGCCGGAAGTCGCGCACGGCCGCGTTGATCGTCGGGTAGTTCCGCACCGGGCCCTCCGGCTCGAGCAGCTCGACCCTGCGCAGCCGCTGCACGACGTCCACGTTGGCGCGCGCGACGGCCACCTCGGCGATGCCGTCGGCCCGCAGCCGCTCCATCAGGTCGGCCAGGCCGTCGAGCGCCGACGCGTCGAGGCGACCGACCCCCTCGAAGTCCAGGACCAGCCAGTCCTCGCGACCGGGGTTGGCGGCCAGTGCCTCGAGCACCCGGGCGCGGAAGCGTTCGATGTTCAGGAAGAACAGGGGCGCGTCGAAGCGGTAGACGAGCAGGCCGGGCTCGGTCCGGGCACCGGGGTGGGCGTCGACCTCGACCCAGCCGTCGAGCTCGGGCCGGTCCCCGAGGACGGCGTCGTGGGGGCGGGCGATCCGGCCGAGGGCCACGACGATCGACAGGCTCACCGCGAGCAGTACCCCGACGAGGACGTCGAAGACGATCACCCCGAGGGCGGCGGCCACCGCCAGGACCGCCTCCTCACGGCTGGCCCGCCAGAGCGCGCGGTAACCGGGCACGTCGATGATCGCCAGCGCCGCCGAGACGATGACCGCGGCGAGGGCGGCGCGCGGGATCTGGCCGAGCACCGGGCTGAGCACGAGCAGGGTGGCGACCACGACCGACCCGGCGACGAGCGAGACGAGCTGGGTGCGGCTGCCCAGTGAGGCCGGCACGGCGGTGCGACTGGCGCTCGAGGACACCGGAAAGCCCTGCGAGACGCCGGCCGAGAGGTTCGTGAGGCCCAGGGCGAGGAGCTCGCGGTTGGGGTCGATGCGGTAACCGAGCCGTCCCGCGATCGAGCGGGCGGTCAGCACGTTGTCGCTGAAGCCCACGAGCACGATCCCCAACGCCACTGGGAGCAGCCGAACGATGTCGTCGTACGTCACGGCGGGCAGGGCGGGGGTGGGGAGCCCCCGCGGGATCTCCCCGACGACGGGGACCACCGGGTCCTCGCCGGGGAGCAGCCAGACCACGAGGGTGGCCAGCGCGACCGCGATGAGGGCGCCGGGAAGCTGCGGGGAGATCCGTCGCAGGACGAGCACGAGGGCGAGGGAGCCCGAACCCACGGCGAGCGTGGCCGGGTCGACGTCGCCCAGCTCGGCCAGGAGCTCCGCGACCCGCGGGAAGAACCGGTCCGCCTCGATCGACACCCCGGTGAACGCGGCGATCTGGCTGCTGAGCAGGGTGAGCCCGACGCCGGTGATGTAGCCGACGAGCACGGGCTTGGACAGCACCGAGGCGATGAAACCGAGGCGGGCGACGGCGCCGAGGACCGCGATCGACCCCACGACGAGCGCGAGCCCGGCCATGAGCGCCACGTAGCGGCCGGGGTCACCCCCCGCGATCGCCCCGACGCCGGTCGCCGCCAGGATCGCCGTGCCGGGCTCGGGTCCGACGCCCAGGTGCCGGCTCGTGCCGACCACGGTGTAGACGACCAGCGGAGCCAGGACCGCGTAGAAGCCGTACTCCGGCGGCATCCCGGCCAGCTCGGCGTAGGCCATCGACTGGGGGATGAGCATGGCGCCGACGGTCAGGCCGGCGACCAGGTCGACGCGCAACCAGTCTCGCCGGTACCCCCGCAGCACGACGAGCCCGGGAGCGAGGCCGGCGATCTGCTGACGCCGGGTCGGGCGGGTCACCCTCCGACGGTACTGCCGATCGCAGGGACGCCCGGGTGGCTCACGTCACGGTGCCGCGGACACCGAACTCCTCGCGCTCGAACTCGCGGTCCTGCACGACGGCACGCAGGTGCTCGGCGGCCCGCAACACGTCACCGTGCGTCAGGTAGAGCGGGGCGAACCCGAGCCGCACGATGTCGGCCTCACGGAAGTCACCGACCACGTCGCGGGCGATGAGCGCCTGCACGACGGCATAGGCCTGCGGATGCCGCACGCTCACCTGTGAGCCGCGGCGCCCCGGCTCCAGCGGGGTCGCCACCTCCAGGTCGGGGAGCAGCGTGTCGAGACACTCGAGGAAGAACCCGGTGAGGGACAGCGAGCGCTCGCGCACGGCGGTGACGTCGACACCGTCGTACGCCGCCAGTGCGGCCTCGAGCGCCAGCATGCCGAGCAGGGGTGGGGTGCCGACCCGGCCGCGGGTGATGCCCGGTGCGGGCACGTAGTCGGGCGCCATCGCGAACGGCGTCGCGTGACCGTTCCAGCCGGCGAGCGGTTGGTCGAAGTCGTCCTGGTGCCGGTGCGCGACGTACAGGAACGCCGGGGCGCCCGGGCCGCCGTTGAGGTACTTGTAGCCGCAGCCCACGGCGAGGTCCGCCTCGTGGGCGTCGAGGCCGACGTCGAGCACGCCGGCCGAGTGACAGAGGTCCCAGCAGGCCAGCGCGCCCACCGCGTGCGCGGCGCGGGTGATGGCGGGCAGGTCCCACAGCTCACCGGTGCGGTAGTCCACGGACGAGTAGGACGCGAGGACGAGGTCCTGGCCGACCTCGGCGATCCGTGCCAGCGCGTCGGCGGGGGAGACCCGCTCGACGACCAGACCGGCATCCCGAGCGGCGGCATCGGTGACGTAGAGGTCGGTGGGGAACGAGTCCGGGTCGGTGAGCACGACGCGGCGCCCGGGCCGCATCCGGGATGCCGCGACCACCGCCTTGTAGAGGTTGACCGACGTGGAGTCGGTGCAGACAACCTGGCCCGGGGCCGCGCCGACGAGGGCACCGATGCGGTCACCGACCCGAGTGGGGGCGCCCCACCAGTCGGCGTCGTTCCAGCTCGCGATGAGGTCGTTGCCCCACTGGCGGTGCACGACGTCGGCAACTGCCTCGGCGACCCCGGCGGGCAGCGCCCCGAGCGAGTTGCCGTCGAGGTAGACCACACCGGCGGGCAGCCGGAACCGGCCGCGCAGGTCGGTGGCGGCATGGGCGGTGTCGAGCTCGCGGGCCCGAACGGTCAGCGCTGACGACATGCGACCGACGGTACCGCCGTCGTCGAGCAGGGCCATCAGCACGAGCGGGTCGCGGTCGTCGGGCAGCCAGGGCGGTCGGGCCCGGCCGACGACCTGCCAGCCGTGACGCCGGTAGAGGTCGAGCGCGCGGCCGCTCTCGCTGACGACGTCGAGCACGGGCGTGCGGCCGAGCTCGCGGGCCCGGTCGACGGCGGTGGCGAGCAGCGTGCTCCCGACGCCGCGGCCGGTCGCGGACGGGTCGACGAAGAGCACCCCCACGGCGGCCAGTGCGGATGCCGGCAGGCCCGTTCCCGCGCCCCAGCCGTCGGCCTCCCACCCCGGAGCGACATCGAGCAGGGCCACGTGTCCGACCACGTAGCCGCCGTCGAGGGCGACCCAGGCCGCGAGCTCGGCGGACCTCACCACGAAGTCCCCGACGGGGAAGGGGAGGGGCCAGCGCACGGGGTAGCCGGAAGCCGGCCGCTGCGCCTCGAGGATGCGCACCAGGGCCGGCAGGTCGGCCGCAGTCCGGGGCCGGACGGTCACGGTGGCAGTGGGCACGCGGCGAGTGTAGGAACCGACGTGCGGGCGGGGTGTGCGAGGTCGGTGGCCCCTACTCGCGGTCGCGGTCCTGTTGGGGGTGGCGAACGGAGCGGCCCCTGCCGATCGGGCTGCGCAGGTCGTGGGGGTCGGTCGCGTACCGCGACCGGGTGACCACCCGCTCGCGCGTCGCGCCCCGGCGCTCGTGCCAGATCAGGCCGGCACCCGCAACCAGGAGGATCAGACCCACGGCCCGCAGATCGATGCCGGAAGGATCGGCCCGTACGGCGAAGGCGAGGATCGCGCCGATCACCGCCATGGTGACGCCTGGTGCCATGAGCTCCACCTCCGTGCTCGTCCGAAGCCGCGCACCGGCGCGGCCCGTCCTCGTCGACCGTACTCCCGGAGAACGGCGTCCAACCACCCCCGAGGCGGGCCGTACGCTGTCGGCTCGTGACCGGCATCCCCCTCATCGGCGTCCTCGCGGTCCAGGGTGACGTGCGCGAGCACCTCGCGGCGCTCGCGGCCAGCGGTGCCCGCACGACGACGGTGCGCCGGGCCGAGGAGGTCGCGGCCATCGACGGGCTCGTCATCCCCGGCGGCGAGTCGACGACCATGGACAAGCTGGTGCGCGCCTTCGGCCTGCAGGGTCCGCTGCGCGAGCGGATCGCCGGCGGGATGCCGGTGTACGGCTCGTGCGCCGGGATGATCATGCTCGCCGACCGGATCGCCGACGCCCGGCCCGACCAGCAGACGCTCGGGGGACTGGACATCACCGTGCGCCGCAACGCCTTCGGCCGACAGGTCGACTCCTTCGAGGAGGACCTGCACATCCGAGAGCTCGGCGGGGAACCGGTGCGCGCGGTCTTCATCCGTGCGCCGTGGGTGGAGGACGCCGGGGATGCCGTGCAGGTGCTCGCCCGCGTGGAGCACGGTCCCGCCGCAGGTAGGATCGTCGCCGCGCGACAGGGGAACCTGCTCGTCACCTCCTTCCACCCCGAGGTGACCGGAGACCACCGGGTGCACCAGCTGTTCGTCGACATCGTGAAGCAACACGTGAGGGAGCGTTCATGAGCGGCCACTCCAAGTGGGCGACCACCAAGCACAAGAAGGCCGCGATCGACGCCAAGCGCGGCAAGCTCTTCGCCAAGCTCATCAAGAACATCGAGGTCGCGGCCCGGTCCGGTGGCGGCGACCCGGTGGGCAACCCGACGCTCTACGACGCGATCCAGAAGGCGAAGAAGTCCTCGGTCCCCAACAGCAACATCGACAACGCCGTCAAGCGTGGCTCCGGCGCCACCGCCGGCGGTGCCGACTGGGAGACCATCACCTACGAGGGCTACGCGCCCGGCGGCGTGGCCGTGCTCATCGAGTGCCTCACCGACAACCGCAACCGGGCCGCTGCCGAGGTGCGCACCGCGCTGACCCGCAACGGCGGCGCCCTGGCCGACCCCGGCTCGGTGAGCTACGTGTTCGAGCGCAAGGGCGTCGTCATCGTGCCCAAGGCGGAGCAGAGCGAGGACGACCTGCTCGAGGTGGTGCTGGACGCCGGCGCGGAGGAGGTCAACGACAACGGCGACACCTGGGAGATCGTGTCCGAGGCGACCGACTTCGTGGCCGTCCGCAGCGCGCTGCAGGAGGCCGGCGTCGACTACGACTCGGCCGAGGCCTCCTGGGTGCCCACCCTCCAGGTGCCCCTCGACCTCGACGGTGCCAAGAAGATGATCCGGGTCATCGAGGCCCTCGAGGACTCCGACGACGTGCAGGACGTGTTCGCCAACGGAGACATCCCCGACGACGTGCTCGCCCAGCTCGACGAGGAGTGAGCGCGACCGACCCGTCGCTCTGGGACGCGGAGGCTCCGGCGTTCGACGAGGCGCCGGACCACGGCCTGCTCGACCCCGGGGTGCGCGCGGCCTGGCGGAGCCTGCTGCTCGGCGTGCTGCCGCCCGCGCCGGCCGGCGTCGTGGACCTCGGCTGCGGCACGGGCACCCTGTCGCTGCTGCTGGCGGAACAGGGGTATGCCGTCGACGGGCTCGACTTCTCGCCCGCCATGGTGCGCCTCGCCTCCGCCAAGGTCGGGGCCGCGCCGGCTGAGGTGCGCGACCTGGTGACCGTGCGCCAGGGTGACGCTTCCGACCCGGGGCTGGCACCGGCGTCCGTCGACGTCGTGCTCTGCCGGCACGTGCTGTGGGCGCTGCCCGACCCGGCCCTGGTCGTGCGCCGCTGGGTTTCAGGGCTGCGACCCGGCGGGCGACTCGTGCTCGTCGAGGGGGACTGGTCGACCGGGGCAGGGCTCACCGCGCGGCGCTGCGCCGAGATCGTGGGGGAGTCGTGCTCACACGTCGAGGTGCGACCCCTGCCCGACCCGCGGCTGTGGGGGCGCGAGATCGTCGACGAGCGCTACCTGGTCGTGGCCCGGCCCTGACGGGACGCCATCCGCGACGAGACCGTTTCGGCTGGCCGGAACGACCCCGACGTCACTGCGACGTCGGGGATGCTCAGGAGCCGGGCGACTCCGCCGGGCCGCCCGCGCGTGTTGATCC
>DASQEZ010000052.1:0-19444 GCA_035633415.1 Ornithinibacter sp.
AACGCGAGCACCGGGTTCACGACAGCCTCCACGGGTTGAGTTGCGAGAATCCAACCACGCACGCCGGTGTGCGCGACAGGTCTTCCGCGGCGTGCCGCACCGCTAGAACTTCCACACGAACGGCACCCAGAACACGGCGACGGCCAGGAAGAGCAGCAGCAGCGGCAGGCCGAGCTTCCAGTAGTCGTCGAACCGGTATCCCCCGGGCTCCAGGATCATCGTGTTCGCCGGGGTGGCGACGGGGGTGAGGAACGATGCCGCCCCCGAGATGCCCAGCGCCATCATGAACGGCAACGGTGAGGCGCCCACGTCGGCCGCGACGACCGCGGCGATCGGCACCATGATCAGCACGGTCGCGGTGTTGCTGATCAGCTGGCCCAGCAACATGGTCAGCACGCACAGGGCCAGCAGCACCAGCCGCGGCGAGGCCGACCCGACCAGCTCGAGCAGCCGGTTGGCGATGACGTCGGCCGTCCCGGTCGACACGAAGGCCGTCGACAGCGGGATCATCCCGGCCACCAGCACCACCGTGGTCCACGACACCGCCCGGTAGGCCTGGGTCGACGTGAGCACGCCGCTGAGCACGACCGCGCAGGCGGCGAGCAGCCCCGCGATCGCCGGCGGCACCACGCCCGTGGCGAGCAGCACCACCATCACGGCGAGGATCGCGATCGCGCGCCGGGCACCTCGCCCGAGTGGCACACCGCGGCGCAGGAGGGCGGGGTCGTCGACGACGAGCACCTCGGAGCCGTCGGCGGTGTGCTGCTGCAGCTTGTCCCAGGTGCCGCTGAGCAGCAGGGTGTCACCGGCCCGCAGGGTCTCGTCGGGGCCCTCCAGCGGGTCGCCGGAGCGCTGCACCGCGAGCACGACGAGGTCACCGCTGGGGGTGGCCATGCCCGGGAAGAGGTGTTGGCCGATCAGCGGGGACCGCGGTGCCACGACCACCTCGCTCACCCCACGCTCGGACCCCACGAGGGCATCGTCGGGCAGGACGTACTGCGAGCGCAGCGCGTCGGTGAGGTCGCCCAGGTCCTGCGGCAGGTTGGCGGGGGTGCGGTCCGGGAGCAGCCGCCGCCCGAAGAACACGATGAAGAACACCGCCCCCGCGAGCAGCGGCACCCCGGCGAGCGCGAACTCGAAGTACCCGAAGGAACGGGCCCCGGCATCCGCGGCCGCGTCGCTGACGATGATGTTGACCGGGGTGCCGGTCAGCGCGAGCATCGAGCCGGCGTGCGCCGAGAAGGCCAGGGGCATCAGCATCTGCGACGGTGACAGCGCCGCCCGGGTCGCGACGACCACGACCACCGGGATGAGCGCCGCCACCGCCCCGTTGACGCTGATCAGGGCGGTGAGCACGGCGACGAGAAGGCAGACGACGGTGAGCAGCCGGCCGCGGTCGGTACCGCCACGGGCGATCAGCTGCTGCCCGGCCCACGCGGTCACGCCGGTCGAGTCCAGGGCCTCCCCGACGATGAAGAGCGAGGCGATGAAGATGACGGTCGGGTCGCCGAACCCGGCCAACGCCTGCCCCAGGTCGAGGATGCCGGTGAGCCACAACGAGACCGAGACACCGATCGCGACGATCCCCAGCGGAATCCGGTTCGACATGAACGCGACGACGGCCAGCGCGAGGATGACCAAGGTCGTCGTCACCGGGCTCATGGCCGCGACTCTAGACCCAGAGCCGGGCTCAGCGCCGAGCCCTGCCCGACAGGCCCGCCGACACCGTGACCGCCAGCAGGACACCCAGGGCGATGGCGACCATCGTGGTCCCCGACGTCAGCAGCGACACGGCACCGAGGGTGCGATCCTGGCCGAGGTACTTGGCCACGCCGACGAGGCCGAGCGCGCCGGGCACGAGGAGCCAGAACGCCGGCATGAACGAGACGATCGCCGGGGGGCCGGTGGGCACGCGGGCGGCGAGGAGTGCGACGGGAGTCATGGCGACGGCGCCCACGAAGGCGGACATCACACCCCCCAGCAGCACGCCGCCGACCAGCTGCCCGGCGAAGGCCACGTAGAGCACGAGGAGGATCCAGCCCGTCGACCGCGGCCTGGCGCAGTCGTGGACGACCAGCCCCAGGCCGAAGAGGACCACGCCCACCCACGGCGCCCATGCGGGAACCGGGGTCTGCGCGGCCTGGCTCAGGGCACTGGTCGGGACGCCCGTCACCTGCGCCCCGAGGACGATGCCGATGGCGAGCAGGACCAGCCGCATCATCCCCGCACCGAGGCGGCCGGCCCCGGAGATCATCTGCCCGGTGGAGAGCTCGATGACGGCGGTGGTCAGGAGCGCCCCGGGCAGGAAGATCACCAGCGGTGCGATGAGCGGGGTGGACACGGACACCTCCGGCTCGAGCCGGGCCGCGACGAACACGGTGGTCGCGACGCCGAACGACGCCAGGACGGGGAGGAACACCCCGAGCGAGGGCACCAGGCGTCGCACGGCGACCTCGACCAGCCCGACGAGCAGCCCGAGGGACGTCGCCAGTGCGACGTCGAGCCAGCTGCCACGCAGGATGAGCGCGATGCCGAAGGTGAGCACCGCATAGCCGAGCACCCGCGCCGGGTCGGGGAAGGGCGCCGGGCGGCCCCGGATCTGCGCGAGCCGGTCCAGGCCGGCCTGCGCGGTCCACCCCCCGGCCTCGGCCTCGTCGACCAGCGCGAACAGGTCGTCGACCTGGTCCAGCCGCAGCGAGCGGGAGCCGGCCGAGGCCACCGAGGTCTGGGTCGCCGTCGAGCCGGGGACGGACACGAACAGCGCCGTGGCCATCACCACCACCTCGACCTCCCCGGCGCCCATGGAGTCCGCGACGCGCACGAGGCTCTCCTGCACGTGGGTCACGGGGTCCCCGGCGTCGACCATCGCCTCCCCGAGTGCCACGAGGAAGTCGGTCACCTCGTCCACCTGGCCCGGGCTGGAGATCGGTGGCGGCGGGGCGGGGCGGCGGGACCGCGCCCGCCGTGGGGCCACCACGAGGAGCACGGCCGCCCCCGCGAGGACGAGCCCGGCCAGCACGACCGATGCCACGGGTACCTCGACGCGCTCGAAGGCGTCGAGGGCCTGCACGGTCGAGATCAGGACCGGCGCGGCCGCCATCTGCACGAAGGACCTCCAGGGTGACGCGGGTCCGGGGTCGCACGTCGCTGCGCGGTGCCCCGCAACCGCCGACGGTAGTCCTTGCCCGCTTTCCCGTCACCGCCGATCTCCCCCCCGCCCAACCGTGCCCGAGGCTCGACGAGCCATTCCCCTCGCTCGCCGCCCCCCACTAGTGTCGGTGGCAGAGCTCTTCGGACGGCTGCCGCCGACGTCGACGGCGGCTCTCACCGCACCCAGGAGGAAGCAATGACCTCGCTCCAGGACGTCAGGGACGTCGCCCCCTCGCTTCGCAACCCGGTCGCCGTCTCCGTGGTCGACGACGACGGCACGCTCGCGGGCATCGATGCCGTCAGCGTTCCCGTGGTCTCGTCGGGAGACCTCCCGGAGGTGCTGGGGGTCGACCGGGGCGCGTTGGAACGGGCCGGGTTCCGGCCCGAGGTCGGCTCTGCCCTGCCGTTCCCGAGCACGAGTGCGCCGACGCTGGTCGCGGTGGGGCTGGGGACGCTCGACGACATGGATGCCGCGGCGGTCCGTGACGCGGCCGCTGCGTTCGCCACGGCCGTCCCGTTCGACAAGGACCTCGCGACGAGGGTGCCGCGTTCGACGCGGATGACCACGGCACATGCCGCGGCCGCGATCGTCGAGGGCGTTCTGCTCTCCCGGTACCGGTTCAGCCTGCGCAGCAAGGAGACCGGCGCCGTGCCGGTCGCCTCGCTCACCCTGGTCGCTCCTGACGGTGAGCGCGCTGCCGTCGAGGAGGGCGCCCGGCGAGGCGCGACCCTGGCCCGGGTCGCGATGCTCGGCCGTGACCTCGCCACGTGTCCGGCCGGCCTCCTCACTGCGAGCGCCATGGCGGATCTCGCTGTCGAGCTCGGGCCGGAGGCCGGCCTGGAGGTCGAGGTGTTCGGCAAGGACGAGCTCGTCGAGATGGGCTGCGGGGGCCTGCTCGGGGTCAACCGGGGAAGCGTCGAGCCGCCGCGGATGGTGCGGATGCGCTACACCCCGGACGGTGAGGCCCGCGGCCACCTCGCCCTGGTGGGCAAGGGCATCATGTACGACTCGGGCGGCATCAACCTCAAGCCGAGCGACGTCTCGCACTCGCAGATGAAGAACGACATGTCCGGTGCGGCCGCGATCCTCGCCGCGATGACGGCGTTGCGCGAGGTGGGCTGCCGGACGGCGGTCACGGCCTACCTGATGTGCACCGACAACATGCCCTCGGGCTCGGCGATGCAGCTCGGCGACGTGCTCACCATGCGCAACGGCACCACTGTCGAGGTGATGAACACCGATGCCGAGGGGCGCCTGGTGATGGCCGACGCGCTCGCCCTCGCGGTCGAGGACGGCGTCGACGGCATCGTCGACATCGCGACCCTGACCGGTGCCTGCCTGCGCGCCCTGGGAACGGAGGTCGCCGGGGTGATGGGCAACGATCCGGGACTCCTCGAGCAGGTGCGCACGGCGGGGCAGCGCACCGACGAGCCGGTGTGGGAGCTGCCCCTGGTGCGGTCCTACCGGAAGCAGCTCAACTCCGAGGTGGCCGACATGACCAACCTCGGCGGCCCGTACGCCGGGTCCATCACGGCCGGCCTCTTCCTCGAGGAGTTCGTCGGCGGGCTCCCGTGGGCCCACATCGACATCGCCGGCACCGGCCAGGCCGAGGCGACGACCCGCTGGATCCCCAAGGGCCCCACGGCGTTCGGCGCTCGCCTCCTCGTCGAGCTGGCGGAGCACTTCCAGCCCGGCCCCTGACCCACCCGACCCGTGCGGCCGGCGCGGGCTGCCTGGCCGGCCACCCCCTACTCGGCGATGACGTCGAGGGTGTGACCGGTCGGGTCCGCGGCGTACGCGATCCGGCTGCCTGCAGCCACCGCGGCGCGCAGCGCCTCCACCGCGTCGGTCGTGACCTCCTCGCCGGGGGCCAGCACCGGGATGCCGGGCGGGTAGGGCGCGACGAGCTCGGCGCTGACCCGGCCCACCGCCTGCTCGACGGCCACGCTCTCGCGTGGCGCGAAGAACGCCTCGCGCGGGCTCGTGACGGTGACCGGGTCGACCGCCCAGACACCCGACGTGACGACCGGCCGCGCCCGCCCGCGGTGCCGGTCGAGCGACTCGGCCAGCGCCATCGCGAGGTCGACGAGCCCTTCGGTCGTGTCGGCGAGGGTCACCATCGCCACGACCGTGTCGCGGTCGGCCATCTCGACCGGCATCCCGCGGGCGAGCAGGTCGGCCTCGACGGCGTTGCCGTCGGCGCCGGTGCCGGGCAGCACGAGGGTGAGCCGCATCGGGTCGACCCGCGGGCCGTCGAGCACGACGAGACCCGGTATCCGGGCCAGTCGCTCACGCACGGTCGCCACCGCCTCGATCACCGGCCCGAGCAGGGCCTCGCCGTCGCGCTCGAGCAGGGCTCGGGCGGCGTCGATGCTCGCGAGGATGGCTCCGGACGGGCTCGTCGTGGCCGTCGCCTCGACCGCCGCGTCGAAACGGGCCCGTCCGATCCTCCGGCTGCGGGCGAGCACGAGGGCGCCCTGCGACCAGGCCGGCAGCGCCTTGTGCGCACTGGTCACCAGCGCGTCCGCGCCCGCCGCGAGGGCGTGCGGCGGCAGTGCCGGGTGGAAGCCGAGGTGCGCACCCCAGGCT
Organism: Ornithinibacter sp.; assembly: GCA_035633415.1. Lineage (GTDB taxonomy): Bacteria > Actinomycetota > Actinomycetes > Actinomycetales > Dermatophilaceae > Fodinibacter. Next base: position 5,741 of record DASQEZ010000052.1, read on the forward strand.
GCGTCGACCACCAACGGGATGCCGTGCCGGTGCGCCACCGTGGCGAGCCCGGCCGTGTCACCGACGGTGCCGACGTACGACGGGTCGCCGACGAACACGGCTCGGGCATCCGGAGCGGCCGCGATCGCGGCCTCGAGAGCGGTGGCGGTGACCCCGGTCGGGAGGCCGTGACGCGGGTCGACCTCGGGGCGCAGCCAGACCGGCTCCAGACCCGCGAGCACGAGGCCGAGCAGCATCGACCGGTGCAGGGTGCGGGCCACGACGACCCGGTCTCCCGGGCGTGCCACGGCCAGCGCCAGCGACTGGTTCCCGTGCGTCGAGCCGCCGACCGAGAAGCGGCACAGGTCGGCACCCCACAGCCGAGCGGCCCGGTCCTCGGCCTCGGCGACGACCCCCCGGGCGAGCTTCATCGTGTCCAGACCGGCGTAGAGCGGCACGTCGCCGGCGACGACGTCTCCGACCAGGTCGTGACGCTGCTTGTGTCCCGGGATGGTGAACGGGGTCGGCGGCTCCTCCAGGAAGCGGAGCCAGGCGTCGAGCAGCGGCGCGTCACCACGCAGCCGTCGAGGGTCAGTGGGCATGCTCGACCGCCCAGTGCGCGACCGCGCTGGTGAGGGCGACGGCATACCGCCGCACCTGGCCGAGGTCGACCCATTCGTCGGCCGCGTGCAGCCCACCCCCGGCGGGCCCGCAGACCAGTGCCGGGATGCCGGCCGCCTGCCAGAGCGGGGCCTCCATCCAGTAAGGGGCGTGGAAGCGCTGGGGCGCACCGGAGTCCGGTGCACTGAGACCCAGCTCACGCTCGAGGGTCGCGGCGAGTGTGGCGGCCGGGCCGTCCCCGTCGAGGCGCCACGGCTCGCGCGCGACGACCACCCGCGCCGAGGCGTCGACCGTGCGGTCGTCGGCCCTCAGCCCGGAGAGCACCTCCTCGACCTCGGACAGCGCGGCATCCGAGCGCTCGCCCGGCACCGTGCGGCGCTCGACCAGCGCACGGGCCGAGCGGGCGAGGACGAACGGGGAGTCGCCACCGGAGGCGACCGTCACCATCAGCGAGGCTCCGGGGTCGGGCAGGGTGGTGGCGCGCTGCTCGACGGCGGCGAGCAGCCGGCCGAGGTGCACGACGGCGTTGACGCCGAGCTCGGGCTGCGACGAGTGCGCCGCGCGGCCGGCGAGGGTGACCTCGACGAGCGCGTAGCCGCGCAGGCTCTCGGTGACGGCCAGCCAGGTGGGCTCACCCACGACGGCGACGTCCGGGTGCACCCCCAGGCCGGGCAGGGCAGGGAGCACCACCTCGGCGCCGAGGCTGGCGTCCTCCTCGTCGGCGACGAGCGCGAGGACGACGCGGCCCGGCATCCCCCGCTGCACCAGTTCCTCGGCGACGACGACCATCGCGGCGACCCCGCCCTTCATGTCGCTGGCGCCGCGGCCGGTGAGCCGGTCTGCTTCGACCACGGGGGTGAACGGCAGCGGCATCCCGTCGACGCCGACGGTGTCGAGGTGGCCGGTGAGCACCACGGTCGGGCCCGGGGCTCCGGTGGGGCCGATGGCCACCAGGCTCGGACGCTGGTCGTGGCCCACCGGCGTGACGACGTGGGTCTCGAACCCACTGCGCTGCAGCCGGAGTCGCAGGTGGTCGACGATGGCGCCCTCACCGGCGGTACCGGGCACCAGCCCGGGGTTCACCGAGTCGATGGCGACCAGCTCCGCGGTGAGCGCGACGGCGGCGGCGCCCAGGGCGAGGTCGGCAGGGGCGTCGGGGGCGACGTCCACGAGGACGTCGGCGGGGTCGTTCGTGGCCACCCGGCGACCCTACGCCGACCCCTCTGCCGACGCAGTCCGCGGACCGCCCGGAGTGGTTGTGGATGACCCGGCGGCCCGGTCGGCCGAAGTCCCTAGAGTGGCGGGGTGCCCCTCGGACCGGACCCGGAGCGTGCCCGCACCACCGTCGCGCAGCTCGACGCCCTGCGCGCCACCGTGACCGCGGCGGAGGACGACGTGCTCGCCTGCCTCGTCGTCACCGGCGAGCCGGGGCCGCAACGCGTGCTCGACGACTGGCTCGACCAGGTGGCCGACACCCTGCGGGCGCTCGGCGAGGGCGCCGCCGACCTCTCCCCCGCACTGGCCCGGTTCGCCCCGGCCGAGTCGCCGGAGACGCCCGACGAGGCTCCGGTGGGCGGGCCGGTCGACGCAGCGGGGATGCCGTGAGCATCGTGCCGGGCGACCCGGCATCCCTCTCGGCGTGCGCGGGCACGGTGCGCGCGGTCGCGCAGCGGTTGGGTGAGCGCGCCGCCGGCGTGCGCACGGCATCCGAGCGGCTCGGCGAGGGGTGGACGGGACGCGCCTCGGCCACGACCCGTCGCCGCACGACGCTGCTGGCGTCGACGGCCGACGACGGCGCCGCGCAGCTCGACCACGTGGGCCGGGTGCTGCAGGACCACGCCACCGACCTCGCCGACCTCGTCGCGCGCGCCCGCGCCCTCGAGGAGCGGGTCCGCGCGTCGGGGCTCGAGCTGCGCGACGGACGGGTCGAGGTCGGCTGGGGGGTCACCGGCACGGCCGATGCCCGGGCCGACCTGGCCCGGGAGGAGGCGCGCGAGGCAGTGCAGCGCGAGCTCGACCTGGTGCTGGCCCAGCACCGGCGGCGTCGGGACTGGGTGCTCGGCGTGCTGCGGGACTCGACGAACGGCCTGGCCGACCTCTCGCACCGCCTGCGCGGCGGATGAGAGGATTCCCGAACCGACCAGCGAGAGGACGCCAGTGCGACTGAGCACGCGTGAGAAGTTGAACGGGACGGTGGACCAGGTCCACGCCCTGCTCATCGACCCGGCCTTCCAGGAGGCCAAGTGCGCCGCCACGACGAACAACGGTGTCTACACGGTCGACGTGGGCGGTGGTGTCGACGGCCACCGGGTGCGCACCGAACGTCAGCTTCCGTCCGACGGGCTCCCCGACGTGGCCCGGTCCTTCGTCGGCGACCACCTGACCATCATCGAGGTGCTCGACTGGAGCGGCCCCGGCCCGGACGGCTCCCGGGCCTCGCTGGTCGACATCCACATCAAGGGCGCACCGCTCACGGTCAAGGGCACCATGCGCCTGGAGTCCCACGGCGACGAGACCCTCGAGCTCATCGAGGCCGAGCTCAAGGCCAACGTCCCGCTGATCGGCGGCAAGCTGGAGCGCGCCGCGGCCGAGCCGATCACCGCGGCGATCCACATCGAGATCGCCCTGCTCCGGGAGTGGCTCGCCCGCTGACCCACCTCCACTTATTGCGAAATCGCGACACCACGGCGCTGTGGTGTCGCGGTTCCGCACGAAGCCGGGACGGCCTCAGCCCATGTGGGGGTAGCCGTGGGCCGTCGGCGGGACGAAGTTCTCCTTGATCGAGCGCACCGAGGTCCACCGCATGAGGTTCGCCGCAGAGCCGGCCTTGTCGTTCGTGCCGGAGGCCCGGCCACCGCCGAACGGCTGCTGCCCCACCACCGCGCCGGTCGGCTTGTCGTTGACGTAGAAGTTGCCCGCCGCGAAGCGCAGCCGCTCGGTGGCGTCGGCGATGACCGCCCGGTCCTGGGCGATGATCGCACCGGTGAGGGCGTAGGGCGCGAACGACTCCATCTGGTCGAGCACCTTGGAGTACTGGCGGTCGGGGTAGACGTGCACGGCCAGGATCGGCCCGAAGTACTCGGTGCTGAACATCTCGTCGGTCGGGTCGCTGCTCTCGACGACGGTCGGCCGCACGAAGTACCCGACGGAGTCGTCGTAGGTGCCACCCGCGACGACGTCGAGGTGGCTCGTAGCGTGCGCCCGGTCGATGGCCGCCTTGTGCTTGGCGAACGCCCGGTCGTCGATGACGGCGCCCATGAAGTTGGACAGGTCGGTGACGTCGCCCATGGCCAGCCCGTTGGTGAGGTCGGCGAGGTCGTTCCTGATGAGCTTCCACAGCGAGCGGGGCACGTAGGCACGCGAGGCCGCCGAGCACTTCTGGCCCTGGTACTCGAAGGCCCCGCGGATCATCGCGGTGCGCAGCACGTCGGGGTCGGCGCTCGGGTGGGCCAGGATGAAGTCCTTGCCGCCGGTCTCCCCGACGATGCGCGGGTAGTGCCGGTACGACGTGAGGTTCTCGCCGATCCGGCGCCACAGCCCCTGGAAGACCGCGGTGGAGCCGGTGAAGTGCAGCCCGGCGAACTCCGGGTGGCTCAGCGCCACGTCGGAGAGCTCGCGGCCGTGACCGGTGACCATGTTGATGACGCCGGGCGGCATCCCGGCCTCCTCGAGCAGCTCCATGGTCAGCTGGGCGGCGAGCTGCTGGGAGTGCGACGGCTTCCACACCACCGTGTTGCCCATCAGCGCCGGCGCGGTCGGCAGGTTGCCGGCGATGGCCGTGAAGTTGAACGGGGTCACCGCGTAGACGAAGCCCTCGAGCGACCGGTAGTCGCTGCGGTTCCACAGACCGCGGGAGTTGGCCGGCGGCTGCTCCTGCAGGATCTGGCGGGCGAAGTGCACGTTGAAGCGCCAGAAGTCGATGAGCTCGCAGGCTGCGTCGATCTCGGCCTGGTAGGCCGTCTTGCTCTGCCCCAGCATCGTCGCGGCGTTGATCCTCGCTCGCCACGGGCCGGCGAGCAGGTCGGCCGCCTTGAGCAGGATCGCGGCCCGGTCGTCGAAGGCCAGGTCGCGCCACGCCGGGGCGGCGGCCATCGCGGCGTCCACGGCGGCACCGGCATCCGCGGCCGTGGCGCCACGGGTGACGCCGAGCACCTTGCGGTGCGCGTGCGGCTGGCGCACCTCGATCTTCTCCCCCCTCCCCATGACGCGGGCGCCGCCGATGGTGTGCGGCAGCTCGTGGCGCGTCGCGGCCATCTCGACCAGTGCCACCTCGAGCGAGGCCAGTTCAGGGCTCCCGGGGGCGTAGTCGAGCACGGTCTCGTTGGTCGGGGTGGGGACGTGGGTCACAGCGTCCATGCGGTGGGGCTCCTCGTTTCGGGTCACGACATCGGGATCACCCCCACTCTCGCGCCCCGGCTCGACGAGGCGCAAGCCGCGGGGTCAGGGACGCTCAGGGGAGGCCGAGGAGGGCTCGCACGTCGGCGAGCTCGGTGACGTCGTACCAGAGCAGGTCGGTCGGTTCGGTCGAGCCGGGCTCCTCGTCGACGTGGAACGAGACGACCCTGCGGCGCTCGACGGGAACCGAGACCTCCACCCGGGACGGCACGTCAGGAGAGGTCGGGTGAACGACGCAGGCCGCGTCGACGTCGGCCGCCGCGACGACCCGGCGTCGGGGCGCGGCGCCGGCCGGCCCGACCGCCTCCTCGGTGGCGGCGACCCAGGCCGCGTGCTCGAGCTCCTCCTCGTCGGTGACGAGCCCGGGCTTGCCCAGCGCGGGGGTGACCGCGTGCGCGGTGCGCGGAGCCGGCCCGATGGCCCGCCCCTCATCGAGGTCCTCGAGGTCGGCGGGGGTGAGCGGGAGGTAGACCCGGGTGAGCGGCACAACGGCTCCTTTACGTCGTCAGCGGGACCCGACGCGCGGGGCCTCGAGCAGCTCGTGGAGGGCGTCGACGACCCCGCGGCCGAGCACGTCGGCATCGGGCATGGCGTCACGGTCGGCGTAGAGGCCGTAGTAGACGCCGCCGTCGTAGGAGGTCATCCCGATCGAGAGCGCCTGCTCGCGACCGAGCGGGGTGACCGGGTAGGTCGAGACCATCCGGGCGCCGGCTGCGTAGAGCGGCGTCTGCGGGCCGGGCACGTTGGTGATGACGACGTTGTAGAGGCGGCGCGACACCATCCCGCCGAGGCGGGCCCCGAGCGCGTGCATCGTCGGTGGGGCGAAACCGCCCAGACCGGAGAGGGTCTCGGCCGAGACCGCGCGCCGGGAGCCACCCTCCATCTGCTGGCGCATCGAGAAGGCGATCTGGTGCAGGCGCATCGACGGTGCCGGCTCCCCCACCGGAAGGTCGACGAAGCAGGCGGTGACCTGGGCGCCGGTGGGTGCGTCGTTCCCGTCGTGCACGGAGACCGGCACCATCGCGCGGATGGTCGTGCCGGGGTAGACGGACTCTCCCCGGGTGAGCAGCCACGACCGGAAGGCCCCGGCGATCGTGGCGAGGATGACGTCGTTGACCGTCACCTCGTCGGCGAAGGAGCCCCGACCCAGGCGGGCGCGCACCTTGCGGTAGTCCTCGAGGTCGGTGCCGATCATGACGTAGCGGCGGGCCCGGCCGACGGGGGCGTTGAGCGGCGACGCGGGAGCGGGGCGGGCCGAGACGCGGGCCAGCGTCGCGATGACGTCGCCGGCCACCGAGGCCACCTTGCCGAACGCCTTGGTGACGTCGGCGACCCCGTGCTGCACCGTCTCGACCACCTGGCTCGGGGTGCGCGCGGCCTCGCTGAGCGCCGACACCACGAGCTCGACACCGCTGGGCTCGGGGCGGGCGCGCCAGGTCGTGAGCACGCCCTCGCTGGCGGTGGGGTTGCCGTCGACGAGAACGTTGCCGATGTCGACCGAGCTGATGCCGTCGACCAGGCTGTGGTGGGTCTTGGTGATGATCGCGAACCGGTTCTCGGCCAGTCCCTCGACCAGGTAGACCTCCCACATCGGGCGGGAACGGTCCAGCGGGCGCGGCTGGATGCGGGCGACGAGCTCCTCGAGCTGCTCGTCCGAGCCGGGCCGCGGCAAGGCGCTGCGGCGCACGTGGTAGCTCATGTCGAAGTGGGTGTCGTCGACCCACACGGGGTTCGCAAGGCTGCCCGGCACCGTCTTGATCCGCTGTCGGTAACGGGGAACGTGCGCGATGCGCTGGCTGATCAGCGTCACGAGGCTCTCGTAGTCGAACCCACCGGACGGGGCGTCGAAGACCATGACCGAGCCCACGTGCATCGGCGTCGCCGCGTCCTCGAGGTTGAGGAACGAGGTGTCGAGAGAGCTGAGCCGTTCTGCCACGGCCCCATCGTGTCAGACCATGGGGCGGGTCAGAGAAACCCTGTGACGAGGGCGAGTCCCGGCCTCCCCGTTTCCTCGCCGACCGACCCCGGATGCCGAGCGCCGCCGACCCCCACCGGGCGCGGCGGCACGGGGGTCCAGCTCGGCGGCGAGCTCGGCCACGCACTGGGTGAGCGCGGCCCGGGGCGCCACCTCGACGAGCGACCGCCCCGCGAGCAGGGCGGCGTCGCACTCGTCGGGCGCCCACGGAAGGAAGCGCACGGCATCCATGCCGGCGAACCGGCGCAGGACGTCGGCTATGGCGCGCTCGGGTCTCCGCCCGGCGACCGAGGCTCGCACCTTGGTGACGACGACCGTGGGCCGCGGTGAGGGCAGGACCGCGACGTCCTGGACCGCGCGGACGAGTCGCTGCAACCCCACCGGGTCGGCAGCGCCGACGATGACGAGGTGGTCGGCCGCCTCGAGTGCGGCGAGGGTGGCGGCGTTGCGGCGTGGCGCGGCCGTGTCGTAGCTGAGCTCCTCGTCGTCCTCGACCGCGAACCCGACATCGACGACCACGTGGTCGACGACCCCACGGGCCAGACGTAGGACGTCCTCGACCGCCGCGCTGCGCAGCTCGGGCCACCGGTCGGCCCGCGGTAGGCCGGTGAGCACGCGCAGACCGGGCACCACCTCGGGCGCGAGACGGGCCAGCGCGGGCACGTCGAGGGTGCCCTGCTCGGAGGCACGGGCCGCAGCGGCCACCCCCGGCGCCTCGTCGACCAGGCCGAGCACCTGCGCCACGCTGGCCCCCCAGGTGTCGAGGTCGACGAGCAGGGTGCGCACCCCGGCAGCGGCCAGCTGGGCGGCGAGCGTGACCGCGACGGTCGTGCGCCCCGGGGCGCCGGTCGGGCCCCACACGACCGTGAGCGGGGTGAGCACCGGAGGTTCGTCGGCCGCGTCGTCGGGGCCGGCATGCCCCGACGAGGTGCCCACGGATGCCGCGCGGGCGTAGCCACCACGGTCGGCCGGCACCCCCGACGTGCTCGAGCCGGCGAGGGTCACGAGGGCGCTCGCCACGTCGGGCGCGAGGTCGCCCGGGCGCAGGATCGTCGCGACCCCGAGCTGCCGCAGCCGACGCTCGCCCTCCTCGTCGGGGGTCGCGACGAGGCCGGCGACCCGGACACCGTGGCCCGCGAGGTGCCGCAGCGCGTCGCGGTCCAGACCGCGCAGGTCCGGGGAGACCACCGCCACCCGGGCGACCCCCGCCGCCCCGGCCGAGAGCAGCTCGGCGACGTCGGCGCAGCGGCGCACGAGGGTCAGGTCGGGTGCCCCCTCGAGCACGCGGACGAAGTCGGCCTCGAGCCGGTGCGTCACGGCCGTGAGGACGCTGGTCACGACGCGGCCGCCGACACCCCGCCCGGCACCGGCACCAGGGTGATGCGGGCGCCGAGGTCGACGTCGGCGACGACGTCGCGCACCGAGTCCCGCGGCACCATCACGTGGACGGCCCTGGTCTGGGCGGACCCCCCGAGCACGCCGTCCTCGGCGGCGACCCGCACGACCGACACGTCCGCGAGCGCTCGTTCCGGACCGGCATAGGTCGGCAGGCCCACGGTCGTGCCTTCCGTCGGGCGGTTGACGTAGACGTCGACGACCGAGCCCGCCGAGAGGGCAGCCGCGGAGGTGGCGTCGACGAGCAGGGCGACCTGCTGCACGTCGACCGTGGCGCCCGGGCCCACCCCCGACAGCGGGATGAGCTCACCGGGACGCAGCGCCCGCAGCGACCACGTGTCGGTGGCCAGCGGACGGTCGGCGGGCAGGTAGCCCGCGGCCCCGTCGCCGAGGAGCACGTCGACGCGGACCACGTCGGCCCCGGTGAGCCGCTGGCCCGGCGCGAGCATGCCCTTGGCGGCGTAGACGGGCACCCGGTCGTCGGCCCGGGCGACGACGACCGACCCCACGAGGGTGGAGACGAGCACGAGGAGGAGCCCGACGAGCAGCCGGGAGTCGCGCCACGACGGGGCGCGCAGCCGAGACGCGGTCGGGGCCGGCAGGTCGCTCATGGGCCCAGATTGTTGCCGAGGATCCCGCGGTTCGCCTCCCGAAGGATCTGGCCTGTGGACGACCGTGGTTCGACCCCGGCCTGTGGATGGCACACTGACGACGTGGCCCGCCGCTTCATCCCGCTCACCGAGGTGTCCGAGATCCTCGACGTCTCCGCGGCGCAGGCGTACGCCCTGGTGCGAAGCGGCGACCTGCCGGCGATCAAGGTCGGCGGACGTGGCCAGTGGCGGGTCGAGACCGTCGAGCTCGAGGCCTACATCCAGCGGATGTACGCCGAGACGCGGGGCCTCGTCACTACGCGCACCGACCACACCGACGAGGACACCTCCGGGGCCGACCGCTGACCCCGGAGGGGGATCCCGGGCTCAGCGCCGCGACTCGACGGTGACGACGGCCGAGAACGGCACGGTGGCCACCGCCCTGACGTTCTCGCGTCGCCGCGGGAGCCCTTCGAGGTGCTCGGCGAGGTCGAGGTGGTCGGCTCCCACCGCGTCGATCGTGCCGAGCAGGCGCGGCCCACCCCCCACCAGGGTCAGCACCACCGTGGCCCGGTCGCGGGACAGCGCCCGCAGGGCGTAGCCGAGGCCGAAGCGGCGGGCGGACCTGCCCGGCTCCGAGTGCGGCGCGAGCGAACGCAGGGTCACCACGGACGGAAGCGGCACCAGCACCTCGTGCCCGCCGGGCGCCAGCAGGAGGAGCCAGTCCTGCCCGAGGTCCTCGAGGTCGCCCTCGACGTGCAGCTCACCGGCCAGCACCACCCGCAGGGGGGTGCCGAGTGCGGCTGCCAGCCGGGCCGGCAGCGTGACGAGCGCACGCTCGCGGCGGGTGCGCTCGGCCACCTCGTCGTCGCGCTCGCGCCGAAGGTCCGCGGCCAGCTGGCCCTCGAGGTCGGCGAAGAGCCCTTCCCACCTCATGTCCACAGCCTAGGTCGCCACCGGTTGCCGGTGTCAGTGGCGACACCTATCGTCATTCGCATGCAAACAACCGTAAACGACATCAAACCACCGATGATGATCGGCCGCGGTGGCGGCGTCCTCGTGGTCGCGCTGCTGCTCGGCCCGTGGCTGTGGCGCGTCGCCGACGACGTGGGCGCGGCGTCGGCTGCGGGAGTGCCGGTGCGCCCCGACGAGGCGCTGGCGGCCGCCGTCGCCTCGGCGGCACTCGTGGGGCTGTGCTGGCTCGCACTGAGCGTGCTGCTCGAGCTGCTGTGCCTCGTCCCGGGCGCGCTCGGGCGCGGCGCTCGCCGCCTGGCCGACCTGGTCACGCCGAGCGTGGTCCGCCGCGCGACCGGAGCCCTGCTCGGAGTCGGCGTCCTCGCCGGTCTCGCTCCGGCAGCCTCGGTGGCCGCGCCGACGATCGTGGCGGAGGCGGGGGGTGGGGCGGCCGCCGTCGAGCCGACCGCCACCCGCCCACCACTGCCCGACCCGGGCTTCGCGCCGTTGCCCGACCCCGGGTGGGCGCCCGCCGCTGCGGCGCCGCCGCCCACACCGGGTGGATGGGTGCCCACCCGCCCGCACGTGCGACCGCAACCCGACGTGCGCGTGCTGAGCCCGTCACCCCGCTCGACCCCGGCCACGCCGCCGCCCGAGGTGGTGGTCCGACACGGCGACAGCCTGTGGTCCATCGCCGCGCGGCACCTGGGGCCGGACGCCTCGGAGTCCGAGATCGCGCGGGCCTGGCCCGCGTGGCACGACACCAACCGGGAGGTTGTCGGAGACGACCCCGACCTGCTGCGACCCGGCCAGGTGCTGCGTCCTCCCCCAAGGTCCCTCTCGTGAGCGCCGGGCTCCTCCATGTCGCACCGCCGAGCCGGCCACTGCCGCCACCCATCTCCCTCGAGGAGGCCGTCCGACGCTCTCGGCAGGCCACCGAAGCCCGCGAGGGCCGCAACGGCTACGTCCAGGACACCTTGGCCGTCGACTTCGCCGCCGCATCCGACGAGCAGTACTTCGGCCCGCAGCGCACGCTGCGCGACGCCCTGCCCGACCCCACGCGCTGGGCCGCCCGCATCACGCTGGCCCTGCTCGAGGTCATGACCGGGGTGCGCCCGGCCCCCCAGGTCGTGCGCTGGACGACGCCCGAGGTCCACGCCGTCGTGGCCCGCCGCAGCGCTCTGGTCGCCCGCAGGGTCGCCGAGGGCCGGGCTCCCCGCACCCGCCCGCGGTTGCACGTGGTGCGGGTGCGGGTCTGCGAGCCGGCCGACGGCGTGGCCGAGGCCGCGGTCGTCGTCCGCGACGGCCCGCGGGTTCGCGCCGTGGCGGTGCGGCTCGTCGGGCAGGACGGCAAGTGGCGGGTCAGTGCCCTCCAGGTGGGCTGACCGCCCGGTCACCGTCAGGCTCCGCCGCGGGCTCCGCCGCGGGCTCCGGTTCGGGGCCGCCCGGCTGCCTCGTGGGCAGCCCCCCGGATGTGAAGAACGCGACGAGGGCGAGCATGGCCAGCACCGCCAGGGCGCTGCGCAGGCCGTCGAGGCGCGACTGGGTGTTCTCGTCGACGATCGCGCTCGCCACCGCCGGGTCCACGTCGGCGTCCGCGAGGGCGGTCTCCAGCTGGGCATCGGAGACGAACGGGATGCCGCTGGCCAGCTCGACCTGGGCCTGCGAGGTCACCGACGGCGGGATCGCCTCGTTCTGGTCGATGCCGGTGAAGAACGACGTGGTCAGCGCCGAGATGAGCACCGCACCGGCCAGGGCGGTGCCGATCGAGGCCCCCAAGTTCGTGAACGTGTTCTGGATGCCGCCCACCTCACCGCTCTGCTCGTCGGGCACCGCCGAGACGGTCACCGCACCGAGCTGGGAGGCCAGAGCCCCGATGCCGAGCCCGGCGAGCAGCAGGGGCACCGTGACGATCTCTGCGCCCACCCCGACCTCGAGAGCCGCCATCAGCGCGACGATGCCGACGAGGAGCGCCAGGAACCCGAGCCGTACCACCCGGCGCGGCGACGCCTGGGGCCAGAGCTTCGGCACCCCGACCGCGGCCAGCAGCAGGGTGATCGAGAGCGGCATGATCCGCAGCCCGGTGTCGATCGCGCTGAGGCCGAGTGCGACCGAGAGGTAGAGCGGCACGCAGAAGAACAGCCCGGCCTGCAGCAGGAACTGGAAGAAGAAGGCCGTCAGGCCCTTCTGCAGCGGGGAGATCCGCAGCATGGCCGGGTCGAGCAGCGCCGACCGCCCCTGCGCCAGCCGGCGGTTCTCCCACACGAGGAAGGCCCAGATCACGAGGGCGCCTGCGAGCACCATCCAGACCACGGGCGACAGGCCGGCCCAGGTGGGAGCGCCGGGCTTGGGGTTGACGAAGCCCCAACTGCCCGCCTTGAGGATGCCGAGCACGACGAGACCCAGCCCCAGGGCCGACAGCACCGTCCCGACCAGGTCGAGGGCGGCATCCGGGTCGGCCTCGGCGTCGGCCATCCGTCGCGCCAGCACGAGTATTCCGGCGACGAGCACCACCTCACCCGCGAAGACCCAGCGCCACGACGCGTACGTCGTGAGCAGACCCCCGATGAGTGGCCCCACCGCGACCGCGATGGCCCCGGAGGCGGCGACCAGCCCGTAGGCGCGAGGGCGTTCCGGGGCCGCGAAGTTCGTCGCGACGAGGGCCACGATCGCGGGCATGATCAGCGCCGCACCCATGCCCTCGAGCAGCGACCAGCCGAGGATGAGCACGGGCAGGCTGGTCGCGAGAGCGGTCGTGAGCGACCCCACGCCGTAGATGACACACCCGATCGCGAAGGCCCGCTTGCGGCCCAGGATGCCGCCGATCTTCCCGCCGGTGATCATCAGCGAGGCCATCACCAGCGTGTAGAGCGTGATCGCCGTCTGGATGCCGGTGACGTCGGTGCCGACGTCCTCGGCCACCGTGGCGATCGAGACGTTCATGACCGAGCTGTCGAGGGTCATGAGGAACTGCGCGGTCGCGAGGGTCATCAGGACGGTGGCCCCCGCGGTGGCCGTGCGAGTGGCGGCGTCGGTGCTCATGGGGTTGGCCTCAGTCTTCGTACGGGTCGATGGTCCGGGCCCACCGGTAGCGGCGGCTCTGAGCCTTCGACTCTGTGGGCGACGCCTCGGCGGGCGGCTCCCCCGGCGGGGGTGACTGCTGGGCGCCGGTCGCCTGGACGACAGGTGCTGCCCCACCCACAGGGTGCGGCATCCAGTCGTACGTGACCGCGCTGTACACCGCGATGTCCTGGATCGAGTGGCGTCGTGGGCTGATGGCACACCAGAAGAACCCGATGGGGAAGAACACGCAGAAGGCCGCCCGGCCCAGGGCCCGTACCGGGCCGAGCCTGCGCCCCCGACGCCCGGCGACGCGGATGCCCATGACGTGCTTGCCGTAGCTGCGGCCCCAGAGCCACCAGGAGAGCCAGAGGTAGACGACCGAGAGGGAGAGCGTGAAGGTCAGTCCGGCGAGGAAGTTCCCCTCGGGCCAGGTGAAGGTGCGCGGGTCGAGGAGGAACTTGACGGCGACGAGCCCCAGGTAGCAGGCGGCGACCATCGCCCAGACGACGATCGCGTCGACGACGTTCGCAACGCTTCGCGTGACGACTCCGGCCGTCTCGCCCTGGTAGGGCCGCGCCTCGCGCGGGACCGGCGACAGCTCCGCGGCGCTCACGGGGCGCCTCCAGGTGTTCTGTCGGAGCGGAGGTCGGCGCCGTCGACGCCGACCGGGGAGCGTGGCCTGCGCCGTCGGAACAGCGCCCGGTCGATGGCCCTCTGGATCGCGTCGTCGGC
>DASQEZ010000053.1:0-12062 GCA_035633415.1 Ornithinibacter sp.
CGTTCTCACGGGTCTTCATGAACGCACCGCTGCCGACCTTGACGTCGAGCACCAGCGCGCCGGTGCCCTCGGCGATCTTCTTGCTCATGATCGACGAGGCGATGAGCGGGATGGCCTCGACGGTGCCGGTGACGTCGCGCAGCGCGTAGAGCTTCTTGTCGGCCGGTGCGAGCCCCGACCCCGCAGCGCAGATGACGGCACCGACGTCCTCGAGCTGGCGCATCATCGCCTCGGTGGACAGGGCAGCCTGCCAGCCGGCGACCGACTCGAGCTTGTCGAGGGTGCCACCGGTGTGGCCGAGGCCGCGCCCCGAGAGCTGCGGCACGGCCACGCCGAACACGGCGACCAGGGGCGCCAGCGGGAGGGTGATCTTGTCGCCGACCCCGCCGGTGGAGTGCTTGTCGGCGGTCGGGCGGGAGAGTCCGGAGAAGTCCATCCGCTCACCGCTGGCGATCATCGCGCCGGTCCAGGTCGCGATCTCGCGCCGCGTCATCCCGTTGAGCAGCACCGCCATCGCGAGCGCGCTCATCTGCTCCTCGGCGACGATGCCGCGGGTGTAGGCGTCGATCACCCAGCGGATCTGGTCGTCGGAGAGCTCATGGTGGTCGCGCTTGGTGGTGATGACGTCGACGGCGTCGAAGGATTCGCTCATCCGGACATCATGGCAGGCACGCTGCCGGGGCGTGACAACGCTGCGGGCCCGGGTACGGCCGTGGCCGCAGGGCCTCAGTCGACGGGGGCGACGGCGTCGAGGGTGTCGCGCCCGAAGGCCTGCGGCAGCACCTCCCGCATCGTTCGCACACCCTCGGGGGTCTGCAACAGGGTCTCGGGAGATCCGTTCTCCCACAACAGCTGTCGGCACCGGCCGCACGGCATCAGGCTGTCGCCGTTCTGGTCGACGCACCACACCGCGACGAGCGAGCCGCCGCCGGTCGCGTGCAGCTCGGACACCATGCCGCACTCGGCGCACAGCGTGACGCCGTACGCGGCGTTCTCGACGTTGCAGCCCGACACGATCCGGCCGTCGTCGACCAGCCCCGCGACGCCGACGGCGAAGTGGCTGTAGGGCGCGTAGGCGAGGGTGGTCATCCGCACCGCCTCGGTGCGCAGCGACTCCCAGTCGACGACCCGCTCGGATGCCGTCATGTCGTCTCCAACGCGCTGGATGTGGCGGTACCTGGCTCGCGCCGCCGCAGCACTGCCACGGACGAGAGCAGCCGAGCACCGAAGGTGATGGCGTCCTCGTCGACGACGAGGTCGCCCTGGTGCAGGTCGAAGGTCGGGCCGCCGTGGGTTCGGGTGCCGAGCCGAGCCATCGCGCCGTTGGTGTGGGCGAGGTACCAGGAGAAGTCCTCGCCCCCGAGCGACTGCGAGGTCGGCACCGGGTGCATGCCCCCCGCGAGCGACGCGAGCCGGAAGGCCTCGATGCCGGAGGCGGTGTTGACCACCGGCGGCACCCCCTTGATCCGCTCGACCTTGGCCTGCACGCCGTACGGCTGCACGACCGCGTGCACGATCTCCTCGAGGAGCGGCCCGACGGTGAGCCAGGCCTGCGCGTCGAGCATCCGCAGGGTGCCCTGGCACTCGCCGGTGGACGGGATGACGTTGGGTGCCCGCCCGGCGCTGATCGTGCCCCACACCAGGGCCGCTCCGGCGCGCGGGTCGAGCCGGCGGGACAGCGCGGCCGGCACGTCGGTGACGACCTTGGCGAGCGCGAAGGTGAGGTCCTCGGTGAGCTGCGGGCGCGAGGTGTGGCCGCCACGGCCGTGCAGCGAGACGGTGACCTGGTCGCAGGCCGCGGTCAGCGGGCCCTCGCGCAGGCCGACCTCCCCGGCGTCGAGACTGGGGTCGCAGTGCACGGCGAACACGGCATCC
Organism: Ornithinibacter sp.; assembly: GCA_035633415.1. GTDB lineage: Bacteria > Actinomycetota > Actinomycetes > Actinomycetales > Dermatophilaceae > Fodinibacter. Next base: position 1,876 of record DASQEZ010000053.1, read on the forward strand.
ACGCCGTCGAGTGCACCGGCCGCGATGGCGTCGTGGGCACCGCCCGGCATGATCTCCTCGGCCGCCTGGAAGATGCCGCGCACGGCGAGACCGCGCTCGACGAGGGCCGGCTCGCAGGCCTTGAGCGCGAGCATGGCCCCGACCAGCGAGGTGACGTGCAGGTCGTGGCCGCAGGCGTGGCAGACGCCCGGGGTGCGGGAGGCGAAGTCGAGCCCCGTGCGCTCGCGCACCGGAAGGGCGTCCATGTCGGCGCGCAGGGCGACGCGGTGCTCGGCGTCGGGCGCACCGACGTCGGCGAGCAGGCCGGAGCCGGGCAGGAGGCGCACGCCGACGCCCGCGGCATCGAGGCGGCGGGCCACGGTCCGGGTCGTGCGCACCTCCTCGCGCGACAGCTCGGGATGGGCATGGAGGTCCCGGCGGATGTCGATGAGCTCTGCTGCGAGTGAGGAGATGCGCTCGCCGAGCGAGGCGAGGAGGGCATCGTCGTTCATCAGGCGACCAACTCTACTCGGATGCCGACATCCGCCGGGCCGCGTTCAGCCTTCCGACGGCTCGACCTCGTGCGACGACGTCGACGCACAGGGCGGATGCCGTCAGCCGCGCGCGGCCCGGTACGCGTCCCAGCGCTCGGCGATACCGCCCATCTCGCGCACGACGAACTCGAGGAACTCGACCGACAGCTGCATCCGGTCCCCCGCCCGGGTGCCCTCCCCGACCGCACCGCTGGCCGCGGCCAGCGCGGCGAGGATCGGCGCGTAGCGCTGCTCGCGCTGCATGAGCAGGTCGTGCCACGCGTCGTCCATGACGACGTAGACGTCGCGCCGCGACCCGCGCTCTCGCTCGCGACGGATCATCCGCAGCTGGGTCAGGTAGCGCACCGCACCGGAGATCCCGGCCGGGCTGACCTCGAGCAGGGTGGAGAGGTCGGCCGAGGTGAGGCGGCCGTCCTGGGTGGCCATGAGCGCGGCGAACACGCGCGCCGGCAGGCGGGCCAGCCCGGCGTCGGCGAGGGCGCCGCCGAGGTGCTCGACTGCTTCGTGGAGGCCCGGGTCACCGAGGTCCCGCTCGGCCTCCCCGACGGACCGTTCGCGGGAGCGGACGTCAGCGGACGGCGGCAGGACGGAGGACGGCATACGTGAACATTACAACATTCACATACTTCTGAAGTGGGTGTAGCGTCTGTGACATGCCCGACGCCATCACCGTCTCCGGCCTGCGCAAGTCGTTCGGCCGCACCGTCGCCCTCGATGGTCTCGACCTCACGATCCGCGAGGGGGAGGTCCACGGCTTCCTCGGGCCGAACGGCTCGGGAAAGTCGACGACCATCCGCATCCTGCTCGGCCTGCTGCGGGCCGACGGTGGAACCGCCACGGTGCTCGGCCGCGACCCGTGGCACGACGCCACCGACCTGCACCGTCAGCTGGCCTACGTGCCGGGCGACGTCGTGCTCTGGCCGAGCCTGAGCGGCGGCGAGGTCATCGACCTGCTCGGACGGCTGCGCGGGGGCATCGACGAGGACCGTCGCCGCCGGCTCGTGCAGCGCTTCGAGCTCGACGAGACCAAGAAGGGCAAGGCCTACTCCAAGGGCAACCGCCAGAAGGTCGCCCTGGTGGCGGCGCTGGCCAGCGGCGTGCCGCTGCTCGTGCTCGACGAGCCGACCGCCGGCCTCGACCCACTCATGGAGGAGGTCTTCCAGAGCGAGCTCACGGCCCTGAAGGGCGACGGTCGCACCGTGCTGCTCTCGAGCCACATCCTCAACGAGGTCGAGCGGGCCTGCGACCGGGTGAGCATCGTGCGCGCCGGTCGCATCGTCGACAGCGGCAGCCTCGCCGAGCTGCGCCACCTGACCCGCACCCGGGTGCACGCGGTGCTCACCAGCGATCTCACCCCGGCCGAGGTCAGCTCGTGGCCGGGCCTGCACGACGTCACTGTCGAGGGCATCGAGGTCCGCTGCTCGGTCGAGGCCGAGCACCTCGGCGAGCTGGTCGCGACGCTCGGCAACCGCGGTGTCGCCAGCCTCACCTGCCAGCCGCCCACGCTCGAGGAGCTCTTCCTCGCCCGCTACCAGACGCCGCCGGCGACCGTCGCCGCGATGCCGCAGGGGCAGTCGGCATGACCGCGGCCACCGCCCCCACGGGGCACGTCTCCTCGAGCATCCCGGTGGCCACCCAGCTGACCGGTGTCGGGCAGCTCCTTCGCCTGGCGTGGCGCCGCGACCGCGTCCTGATCCCCAGCAGCGTGCTCGGACTCGTCGTGCTCGCCGTCGGCTCCGCCCAGGCCACGCTGGCGCTCTACCCGACCGACGAAGCCGCCTCCACGGGGCTCGCCGAGGTGCTCGCCAACCCCTCCATCGTCGCGCTCTACGGGCCGATCCCGGCACAGACCGCAGACGCCCTGGCCGTGTTCAAGACGGTGATGATGGGTGCCTTCCTCACCGCCGTGCTCGGGTTCGTCGTCGTGCGGCGACACACCCGCACCGAGGAGGACGAGGGGCGCCTCGAGCTCCTCGGGGCAGGCGTGGTCGGCCGTTGGGCGCCGCTCACCGCCGCGGTCGGCCTCGCGACGATCGCCGTCGTGTCGGCCAGCGCACTCTCGGGCGCGGGGCTCGCCTCGCTCGGCATGGACCCTGCCGGCAGCGTGGCCTTCGCCGCCGCCTGGCTGACGGCCGGACTCGCCATGGTGGGCGTCTCGGCGGTCGCCGTGCAGCTCGCGTCCACCAGCCGCGCGGCCGCGGGGCTCGGCTTCGGCTTCCTGGCGGCGACGTTCGCCCTGCGGGCGATTGCCGACTCCGCCGACGCGGGCACCTTCGTCCACGGCCTGGGCTGGTTGTCGCCGCTCGGCTGGTCCGGTCGGGTCGAGGCCTACGGCGCGAACCGCACGTGGCTGGTCCTGCTCGGCGTGCTCACCCTCGCAGGCGGCGTCGCGGTGGCCCTCGCGGTGCTCGACCGGCGCGACCTCGGGGCCGGCATCATCCCGGCCCGCAGCGGCCCCCGCCGGGCGGGGCGAGCGCTGGTCGGGCCGTTCTCGCTCGTCACGCGGCTCGCCCGCGGCACGATTCTCGGCTGGGGCATCGGGATGGTGCTCGGGGGCATCCTCGTCGGATCCCTGCTCGGCGCCGTCGCCGACATGGCGGCGGATCCCGGCATCTCCGACATGCTCGAGAAGCTCGGGGGGGCCCCGGGCACCTTCGAGGACATCTACGTCGCCACCGAGATCCACTTCGTCACCGCCGCGGTCTCTGCCGCCGGCATCGCGCTGGTCCTGCGCCTCGTCGGCGCCGAGCGGTCCGGGCTCGGCGAGGTCGTGCTCTCGACACCCACCAGCCGAGCCAGCTGGTTCGGCGCGCACGTCGCGCTCCCCGTCGTGCTCACGACGGCCCTGATGGCACTGCTCGGCGCAGTCGTCGGGATGGTCGGGCCCGCCGTCACCCCGCAGGCGCCCCCCTTCGGTGAGTCCGTCGCCGCGACCCTGGCCGCGCTCCCGGTGGTCTGGCTGATGATCGGCCTCGCGGCCCTGCTCGCCGGGGCGGTCCCGCGCTTCGCAGCGTTCTCGTGGGGCCTGCTCCTGGTGGCCTTCCTCGTCGCCGAGATCGGCTCGCTCACCGGCACCCCGTCGTGGGTGCTCAACCTCTCGCCGTTCACCCACCTGTCGCCGCTGCCCGCCGGGGACTTCCAGCCGCTGTCCGCGGCCGTGCTCACCGTCGTGGCGGTCGCACTGGTCGCCGCCGGACGGCTGGCCTACCAGCGCCGCGACGTCACCTGACCTGGGTCAGGTCAGGTCGGTGCGGCCCTGTGCCTTGAGGGCGTCGACGACCAGCTTGACGTCCTGGGCCCGGGCCCGGGTGGTCACGAGCAGGGCGTCGGGGGTGTCGACGACCACGACGTCGTCCAGACCCACGATCGCGATCCGTCGACCGCTCGCGGGCACCACCACTCCTGCGGCGTCGATGACCATGACGTCCGCCGGGTCGCCGAGCACCCGCAGGTCGCGGTCACCGGATGCGGGGAGCAGCGTGGCGAGGCTCGCGAAGTCACCGACGTCGTCCCACTCGAAGGGCGCGGGCACGACGACGACGCGGCCGGCATCCGCGGCGGGCTCGGCGACGGCGTGGTCGATGGCGATCCTGGTCAGCCCCGGCCACACCTCCGGGAGTCGTTCCGGCTCCGCAGCGATCGCCCGCAGGCCGGCGGCGAGCTCGGGGTGCCACTGCTCCAGCAGGTCGAGCAGTGTCGCCGCGCGGACCACGAACATCCCTGCGTTCCAACGGAACTCGCCTGAGGCAACATACCGGGCTGCTCGCTCGGCATCCGGCTTCTCGACGAACTCGACGGCGCGTAGCGCGGTCGAGGCACCGGGCAGAGCCTCGCCCGCCCGGATGTAGCCGAACCCGGTGGCGGGCCAGGTCGGCTCGACCCCGATCGTGACCAGGTGGCCGTCCAGGGCCACTGTGGCGGCCTCGCGGATGACCGCCTCGAAGGCGGCCTGGTCGGGGATGACGTGGTCGGCAGCGAAGGAGCCGATCACGGCATCCGGGTCGAGGCGCTCGACGACCGCGGCGGCCAGGCCGATGGCGGCCATCGAGTCACGCGGCGACGGCTCCGCGAGCACCTGTGCGGCGCCGAGCCCCGGCAGCTGGGCCCGCACCGCCTCGGCGTGCGCGGCGCCGGTGACGACGACGACCCGGTCCGCGGTCAGTGGCTCGAGCCGGTCGACGGTCGCCTGCAGCAGCGTCCGGCCGCTGCCGGTGAGGTCCAGGAGGAACTTGGGGTGGCCGGCGCGGCTCAGCGGCCACAGCCGGGTGCCGGCGCCGCCCGCGGGCACGACGGCCCAGAAGCCGGGGATGCTCGCCACGGCTCAGCCGCCGAGGGGGAAGCTGTCGACGACCCGCCACACCCCGTCGTGGTCGTGGTGGTACAGCTCGACCGAGGCGACCCGGAAGGAGCAGCGGAAGTCACTCAGCGACTCGAAGGCGCGGTCGAGGGCCGGTTCGTCGAGGTGGTGGGCGACCGTGACGTGCGGGTGGTAGGGGAAGTCGAGCAGCCGCTCGACCGGCCCGGACCGCACCGCGCGCTCGAGGGCCTCGCAGCTCGGGATGCCCTGTGACACCTGAACGAACACCACCGGCGACACCGGCCGGAACGTGCCTGCACCCGAGAGAACCATGTCGAACGGCTCGGCGATGGACGTCACGGCGGCCAGGTGCTCGAGAAAGTCGTCCATGACCTCGGGGCCCACCACCGTCGGCGGCAGCAGGGTCACGTGCGGCGGGATGGCCGATGCCATCGGGTCACCGAAGTCCTCCCGGGCCTGCTGGAGGGTCGTGGACCAGGGCTGCGGGATGGTGACGGCGACGCCGTGGTTCGGCATGGGCAGGGACCCTACTCCGCCGCGGGCAGCAGCCCGACCGCGGCACGGACCCGGGTCATCGTCGCCTCGGCGATGACGGCCGCGCGCTCGGCGCCGGCTGCCAGGAGGCGGTCGAGCTCGGCCGGGTCGGCGAGCAGCTCGGCCATCCGCTCTCGGAACGGCGTGACGGCGTCGACGACCACCTCGGCGACGGCCTTCTTCAGGTCGCCGTAGCCCCGGCCGGCGAAGTCGGCCTCGACCTGGGAGATCGGCGTGCCGGACAGCACCGAGTGGATGACGAGCAGGTTGGACACCCCGGCCTTGTGCTCGGGGTCGTAGCGCACCTCGGCCTCGGTGTCGGTGACGGCCGAGCGGATCTTCTTGGCGATCCGCCCCGGTTCGTCGCTGAGCAGCACCAGGCCCTTGTCGGACGACATCGACCCGCTCATCTTCGCCGTGGGCTCCTGGAGGTCCATGATCTTGGCGGACTCCTTGAGGATGTACGGCTCGGGAACGGTCAGCACCGGCCCGAACCGCGCGTTCACCCGCTCGGCCAGGTCGCGGGTGATCTCCAGGTGCTGGCGCTGGTCCTCGCCCACGGGCACGAAGGCCGCGTCGTACATGAGGATGTCGGCCGCCATCAGGACCGGGTAGGTGAACAGGCCGACGTTGGCGTTGTGCCCCTTGGCCGTCTTGTCCTTGTACTGCGTCATCCGGTTCATCTCGCCCATGGCCGTCTGGCAGGCCAGCACCCAGCCGAGCTCGGGGTGCTGGCTGACGTGGCTCTGGCAGAACACGGCGGAGGTCTCGGGGTCGACCCCGCCGGCGATGAACTGCGCGGCGGTGACCCGGGTGCGCCGGCGCAGCACCTCGGGGTCGGTCGGCACCGTGAGCGCGTGCAGGTCGGCGACGAAGTAGTAGGCATCGAAGTCCTGCTGCAGGCCCACCCAGTTCACCAGCGCGCCCAGGAAGTTGCCGAGGTGGAGGGAGTCGCTCGTCGGCTGCATCCCGGAGAGGATGCGCGGGCGTGCGGAAGCGGCCGCTGCAGGGGTGGACATGCCGACATTGTGTCAGGGGCGCGACGCCTAGACTTCCCCACATGACTCGGGTCGTCGACACGCACCGCACGGTCTTCAGCGCCGACCCGGTGGGGGTCTGGTCGGCGCCGGGCCGGGTCAACCTGATCGGCGAGCACACCGACTACAACGACGGGCTCGTGCTGCCGATCGCCCTGCCACACCGAACGGATGCCGCGTGCTCGCCGCGCACCGACGACCTCCTGCGGGTGTGGTCGGTGCAGACCGACGAGCTGGTCGAGGTGGCGATCGACGACGTCGGGCCGGGGACTCCGGGCGGCTGGGCGGCCTACGTCGCCGGGGTGCTGTGGGCACTGCGCGCCGACGGGCACGAGGTCAGCGGGCTGGACGTCACCGTCGACAGTGACGTGCCGGTCGGTGCCGGGCTGTCGAGCTCGGCGGCCCTGGAGTGCTCGGTGGGGGCGGCGGCGAGCGACCTCTTCGGCCTCGGCCTGCTGGCCGACGACGCCGGGCGCGCCAGGCTCGCCGCAGCCTGCGTGCACGCCGAGAACGACGTCGCAGGGGCCCCCACGGGCGGGATGGACCAGTCGGCCGCGCTGCTGTGCCGGGCCGACCACGCCCTGCTGCTCGACTGCCGCAGCGGGGCGACCGAGCACGTGCCCTTCGACCTGGCCGGTGACGGCACGGCACCCGGTCACGTGCTGCTCGTCACCGACACCCGGGCCGAGCACGCCCTCAACGACGGCCAGTACGCCGAGCGCCGCTCCTCGTGCGAGCAGGCAGCGGCCGAGCTCGGGGTCACCTCGCTGCGCGACGTGGCCCCCGGCGCCCTCGACGAGGCCCTCGCCCGCCTCTCCGACGACGTGCTGCGCCGGCGCGCCCGGCACGTGGTCACCGAGATCGCCCGGGTACGCGCGGCGGTCGACGCCCTGCGGGCCGGGGACCTCACCGAGGTGGGGCGGCTGTTCGACGCCTCGCACGCCTCGCTGCGCGACGACTACGAGGTCAGCTGCGCCGAGCTCGACGCCTCCGTCGAGGCGGCCCGCGCCGCGGGGGCGCTCGGGGCCCGGATGACGGGGGGCGGGTTCGGCGGCTCGAGCATCGCGCTGCTGCCCGAGGACAGGGTCGACGACGCCGAGCGCGCGATCACCGCCGCCTTCGCCGAGCGCGGCTGGGGCGAGCCGCGCTGCTTCATGGTCACCGCCGGCACGTCGGCGCACCGCAACCCCTGACCACGCAGGACGGTCAGAGGTCGTAGGTCACCGACACCGGGGCGTGGTCGCTCCACCGCTGGTCGTAGGCCGCGGCGCGCCCCACCTCGGCGCACACGGCCAGCGCGGCCAGGGGCGCCGACGCGAGCTGGTAGTCGATCCGCCACCCGGAGTCGTTGTCGAACGCCTTTCCTCGCCACGACCACCAGGTGTAGGGACCCGGCCCGGGGCCGTGCAGGTGCCGGTGCACGTCGACGAAGCCGTGGGTGCCGATCCACCCGTCGATCTGGGCCTGCTCCTCGGGCAGGAAGCCGGACTTGCCGCGGTTGCCCTTCCAGTTCTTGATGTCCTCCGCCCGGTGGGCGACGTTGAGGTCCCCCGTGAGAACGGCATACCGCCCGTCCGCCGCCCACTGCCCGAGCCGCTGACCGACCGCCGCGAGGAAGCGCAGCTTCTCCTCCTGGCGCGGGGTGCCTGCCTCGCCGGTGTGCACGTAGGCCGAGGCGACCGTGACCACCGCGCCATCGCCGCCACCCAGCACGACGTCGGCCTCGACCCAGCGCCCCGACCCACCGAACTCCTCGCCCACGTCGGTGCGCACCTGCGAGAACGGGGCGCGTGACAGCACGGCGACCCCGGCCCGACCCGGCGCCGAGCACCGGGCGTGCGCCACGTGCCACCCCTCGAACTGCGTGCCGGCGAGCGCCGCGGTGAGCTGGTCGTCGTCGGCGCGCACCTCCTGCAGGGTGACCACGTCGGGCCCGGCCGCCTCCAGCCACCCCACGCCGCCACGACGGACGGCGGCCCGGATGCCGTTGACGTTGGCGGAGACGAGGAGCACCGGTCCATGGTGGCAACCAGCCCGCGCGGACCCCGCGGCGGGGGTCGGCCCGACGACCGCCCGCCGGTGAGGGACTGCATCCGGTAGAATTTGTCTTGACGTCAAGATAACGGCCACCACCAAGGAGCAACGACGCACCCATGGCAACGATCATCTACACGCTGACCGACGAGGCCCCGATGCTGGCCACGTACTCCTTCCTCCCCGTGGTGCAGGCGTTCGCCTCCTCGGCCGGTGTCGACGTCGAGACCCGCGACATCTCCTTGGCCGGGCGGATCCTCGCTCTCTTCCCCGAGCACCTGACCGAGGAGCAGCGGATCAGCGACGACCTCTCCGAGCTCGGCGCCCTGGCCACCACGCCCGAGGCCAACATCATCAAGCTGCCGAACGTCTCTGCGTCGATGCCGCAGCTCAAGGCAGCCATCAAGGAGCTCCAGTCCCAGGGCTTCGCCCTGCCCGACTACCCCGACGACCCGCAGACCGACGAGGAGCGCGAGGTCGCCACGCGCTACGACAAGGTCAAGGGCAGCGCGGTCAACCCCGTTCTGCGCGAGGGCAACTCAGACCGGCGGGCACCCTCGGCCGTGAAGAACTACGCCCGCAAGCACCCGCACTCGATGGGCGCCTGGTCCTCGGACAGCAAGACCAACGTCGCGACGATGGGCGTCGACGACTTCCGCGACAACGAGAAGTCGGTCGTGCTCGGCGGCGACGACACGCTCACCATCCGCCACGTGGCCACCGACGGCACCACCACGGTGCTCAAGCAGTCGCTGCCGGTGCGCGAGGGTGAGGTCGTCGACGCGACCGTGCTGCGGGTGGCCGCGCTCGACGCGTTCCTGCGCGAGCAGATCGCTCGTGCCAAGGCCGACGACGTGCTGTTCTCGGTGCACCTCAAGGCCACGATGATGAAGGTCAGCGACCCGATCATCTTCGGCCACGTCGTCACCGCCTTCCTCCCTGAGGTCTTCGAGACGTACGGAGCCGACCTCGCCGCGGCCGGCCTGTCCCCCAACAACGGCCTCGGCGGCATCCTCGACGGGCTGTCCGCCCTGCCCAACGGAGCGGAGATCAAGGCCGCCATCGACCAGGGCCTCGCCGACGGCCCGCGCCTGGCGATGGTCAACTCCGACAGGGGGATCACCAACCTGCACGTGCCGAGCGACGTCATCGTCGACGCCTCGATGCCGGCGATGATCCGCACCTCCGGCCACATGTGGGGCCCCGACGGCGACGAGCACGACACCCTCGCCGTCATCCCCGACAGCTCGTACGCCGGGGTGTACCAAGCGGTCATCGACGACTGCCGCGCGCACGGGGCGTTCGACCCCACGACGATGGGCTCGGTGCCCAACGTCGGCCTGATGGCCCAGAAGGCCGAGGAGTACGGCAGCCACGACAAGACCTTCGAGATGGCCTCGGCGGGCACGGTCGAGGTCGTCGACGCCGCCGGTGAGGTGCTGATGAGCCACGACGTCGAGGCCGGGGACATCTGGCGCGCCTGCCAGACCAAGGACGCCCCCATCCGTGACTGGGTCAAGCTCGCCGTCACGCGGGCCCGCGCCTCGGGCACCCCCACGGTGTTCTGGCTCGACGACAGCCGCGCCCACGACCGCAACCTCATCGCGAAGGTCGAGACCTACCTTCAGGACCACGACACCGAGGGCCTCGACCTGCGCATCCTCAACCCCGTCGACGCCGCCACCCTCTCCGTCCAGCGGATCCGCCGCGGCGAGGACACCATCTCGGTCA
>DASQEZ010000054.1:0-17736 GCA_035633415.1 Ornithinibacter sp.
TCGGTGGCCAGCTCGACCTCGACACCGCCACGCTCGCCGGGGCGCTCGATGTCTCGCTGCTCGCCGGGCCGATCGTGCTGCGCCGGCACCTCTCGGGCATGATCGAGGTCAGCGGCGCACCATGGATCGCGACGCCGCTGGTGGTGCGGCCCTTCGACCCATCGGCGGTCCAGGCCCGCCTGCTCGACCTGCTCGCCGACCTGTCCGTGTCGGCGATCGCCAGCGCCGTGCTGGGCTCCGGCGCCGACGGCGGCGTGTCGATCCCGCCGATCAGTGCCCTGGTGCGTGACCCGTCGAGTTGGCTGCGGAGCCCACAGGCACTCGGCAACGCCGCGGGCCAGCTGGACGGCGACCGGATCAACGCGCTGCTGCAGACGATCGCCGGTGCGCTCCAGCTCGACGCGACGACCGGCCTCGGGCTCCCCGCCGGCTTCATCCTCACCGCCGCGGGGAGCGATCCGCTCGCCGTGCGGCTCACCGGCACCATCGACGCCGGCGCACCGGATCTCGTCACGCACGTCGCCCTCGGCGTCGACCTCGTGCCCGTGGGCGCCTCCGTGCAGGTGGTGCCCTCCGGCACCATCACCCTCGACCTGGCGCTCGACCCGGCACTGCCAGGCGGCTGGGGCCCCATCCACATCGAGTTCGGCGTCGGCGCCGGCGGCGTGCGGCTGGTGGTCACCCCCACCAACGTCGACCCGATCCAGCTGCTGCCGACCGTGGACGGGCTCGGTGGGCTGCTGGGCGGAGCCGCGACCGCGCTGGTGCCGCGGGTGCTGCAGGAGCTGACCGACGAGTTGCTGTCCCGGCCCGCCCACCCGGTGCTCGACGTCGCGCTCCAGATCGCCGACGCGCTGCGCATCTACGACGCCGCCGCCCAGAGCTGGACCGGCAGCGCGCAGACGGCCCAACTGCGGGCGATGCTCCAGCCGGGCTGGCTCGAGTCACAGGTGACCGACCCCTCGCTCGTGATCGGCCACGTCGAGCGCCTGTTCGCCGGCGTCGCCGGGCCCGGTCCCGTCACGTTGCCGGCAGGTCACCGCGTCGTGCGGGCCGGCGACCGGCTGCGCTGGGAGATGGACCTCCTGCCCGGCTGCCAGTTGGGCGCCGAGATCGGCTGGGCCGCGGCCGGCCACCCCCAGGTGCGGATCACGCTCGACAACCTCGATACCGGGCCGGTCACCATCGTGCAGGCGAGGCTCGGGTACCTCGACGAGCTCGAGGGACTGGTCCTGGCCCGCGTCGAGGTCGGCGACCCGCTGGACTGGTTCACCCCGGAGATCGAGCTCAGCGTCGTCGGCGACCGGGTGGGCGTGCGGTTGCTGCCGCTGGGTCAGGCGGCAGCCGGCGACGTCGAGATCGTGCTCGCCCCAGTTCCTGATGCGACGCTCACCCCGGAGGGAGGTCTGCAGCTCGCCGGGGCGTGGCTCGTGCCACTGCTCACCCACTACCTGCTGCCCGCTGTCGAAGCGGTGCTCGGCGAAGCGATGTGGTCCGGCGGTCCCAGCGCGCGTCGGGTCCTGTTCGGCGCCGGCCTGGTGACAACGGAGTCGGGCCCGATGCGGGTGGTCACCGTGTTCCCGGCGCCTGCAGCGATCGGGATGGGGGCCCTGCTGGTCGCTGTCGACGGGGTGTCGATCGACCTCACCGAGGACCTCACCCTCGAGTTCGCCGAGGACGCCGGCCGGTTCGGCATCCGCCTGCAGGGCTCGGTCACGTTCCCCGGCGACGTCTCGGTCACGCTGCTCTTCGGCGCGCACCCGTGGATCGGCGACGACGCCGGGGTCACGGCGTGGGTCATCGGGCCGTCGGGCAACCCAGCACTGCCGGTGGCACCCGCTCCTGGGCTCGACGTGCTCGGGGTGGGCCTGCAGATCGCTGGGGCCGACGAGGACCACCCGCTGTTCGGCGCCGACGACTCCGTGGTCCAGCTGGGCGGGATCGCCGCGATGTTCTTCGGCAGCTTCTCGTTCTGGGATCCGGTCGCGAACGGTCCGCGGTTCGCGGTCGACAGCCTGGGCGCCGCAGTGGAGCTGGTCGACGCGATGGTGCGCGTCGACGGCGGGGACGGCGACTCGTTCGTCGCGTCGCTCATGCCGCAGGAGCTCGGGGCCGGGTTCACCACCGCGATCGCGTACCGCAACGACCAGCTCGAGGTGCACGGCGGCCCGGGCGACCTCACCAACGGGATCGAGCTGACGTTCCCACTGGACCTCAACCTCTTCGACGTGGTGCTCCTGCGAGAGCTGTACCTCGCCGCCACGTTCGGTCCGCAGACCGACGTCATCGCCGCCCTGTCCGGCAACGCCGAGCTCGGCCCCATCGCGGTGACGGTCACCCGCGTCGGCCTGCGGGTCACGGTCACGGGATCGGGCGCGACCCTGTCGTTCAAGCCGCCGGACGGGTTCGGCTTCTCCCTCGATGCCTCGACGATCCGGCTCGGCGGGTTCCTGCTCGTCGACGAGGCCCGCGGCCGCTACGTCGGTGCGCTCGAGATCGCCGTCCTCGAGAAGTTCTCCCTGACCGCGATCGGCATCATCACCACCAAGAACCCGGACGGGTCGCCCGGCTTCTCGCTGCTGATGCTGGTGACGGTGACGCTGCCGGTGCCCATCCCGCTCGGCTACGGCTTCTTCTTCGCGGGGGCGGGCGGCCTGCTGGGTCTCAACCGTGGCATGGACGTCGACCGCATCCGCGACGGGCTGCGCACGGGGACCGCCGACTCGATCCTGTTCCCGACCGACATCATCAACCGGATCGATGTGATCGTCCGCGACCTCGAGGAGGCCTTCCCCGCGCACGAGGGGCACTTCCTGATCGCCCCGATGGCGATGATCACGTGGATGAACCCGGCGCTGGTGACGCTGAAGGTCGGGATCGTCGTCGAGATCGCCCCGCAGCCCAACATCGCCCTTCTCGGGGTGCTCCGACTCGCCCTGCCGACCCCTGACGCCGCCGTCGTCGACCTCAAGGTGGCGTTCATCGGCGGGATCGACGTGGCCTCGAGCCTGCTCTACTTCGACGCCGCGATCTACGACTCGTACATCGGCTACGGCGACTTCAAGCTGAGCTTGGAGGGCGACATCGCGATCCGCGTGTGCTGGGGTGGCACGCCCGACCTGGTCGCCTCGATCGGGGGGTTCCACCCCGCCTACACGCCCGCCGCCCACCTCAAGCTCCCCGCGATGCGCCGGCTGCGCCTGTCGCTGCTCAAGGACAACCCGCGGCTGACCCTGGCGCTCTACTTCGCGGTCACCAGCAACACCATCCAGTTCGGCGCCCAGCTGGAGTTCTTCGCCGGCGTCGACGGCTTCTCGATCAGCGGTGACTTCGGGTTCGACGTGCTCGTGCAGTTCGTCCCCTTCCTGATCGACGCGCACATGTGGGGTCGGCTGGCCGTCACCGCCGGGGGCATTGACGTGTGCTCGATCAGCCTCGACCTGGTGTTGCGCGGCCCCACCCCGTGGTACGCCCACGGCACCGCAAGGTTGAAGATCCTGTTCATCACCGTGAGCATCGACGTCGAGGCCACGTTCGGTGACGAGCACGAGACGAGCATCCCGGCCGAACCGGTACTGCCCAGGTTGCTCGCGCAGTTCGACGACCCGCTCAACTGGACCGCTGATCTTGCCGCCGCGGCGTCGGCCGGGGTGACGCTGCTCCCGCTGCCCCAGGGGAGGCTCGTCGTCGACGCCTGCGGACTGCTCACCGCCCGGCAGAACCTGATCCCGCTCGAGACCGACATCGGGCTGGTCGGCAAGACGCCGCCGAGCGACGTGCAGCGAGTCAGCATCACCGGGATGTCGCTCGGCGGGGTGGCGCTCGACCCGGACGACGTCGCCGACGTCACCGCACCGTTCTCGCCGTCGACGTTCGCCGGCGCGTCGAGCACCAACCCGGACCTGCTCACGGCACCCGCGTTCGAGGATCGGCCGAACGGCGTGCGCGCCAACATCGGGCAGTCGCTCGTGGTCGGTAAGGGGCTGCCCCACCGCCAGTCCTACGAGATGATCGTCATCGACGATCCCGACCCCGATGCCACGCCGCAGCGATCGACGGCGGACCCGGCGCTCGCGTTCACGACGCTGGTGGGGGGCGGCGCGATCGGGGCGTCGGTGGCGGCGCGCGCCAGGCGTGCGCGGGCCGAGCACGGCTCGGGGCTGCGCTCGGTCTCGACCGCAGCCCCGCGCTTCGCCGTCACCAGCACCGACTCCCTGGTGTCGCTCGACGCCACCGGGGCGCCCGCGGCCGCCGGCAAGGGGCTGCTCAGCCGCACCGAGGCCGAGCAGCGGCTGGCTGCGATGCCGTCCGACGGGCGGCGCTTCCAACTCGTGCCGGAGGTGCAGGTTGTCCGCTGAACTGCCCGAGCACAGCTTCTTCCCCTGGTCGCGGCGCGGGATCGCGGTGCGCGTCTCGGAGGTCGACCACCTGGGAGACACACCAGCGGCCGGGCCCAAGGACCGGGCCACGATGACCGCGTCGATCACCATCGCTGCTGTCGGCGTGCCCGGTGCGCCACCGCCGGCATCGGTCGCCGTCCCCCAGGAGGTCGCGCTGGTCGGGCCGGGCGATGTGAAGAACTTGGCCCCCGACGTCGTCGTCATCGCGGTGCCCGCGCCCGGCACGCTCAATGCGACCCCCGGTGAGCTGGCCTACCTCGACTTCTACGAGGAGGACTTCCCGTGGCGGTACACGCCGGCGCGGGCGACCGACGACCACCGGCTGCGACCGTGGATCTCGCTGCTCGTGCTCGCCGACGACGAGTACACGCTCACCCGGGTGCCCGGTGAGCTGTCGATCCTGACGGTCACCGACGCGGCGCCCCTGCCGCCGCCCACCGAGACGTGGGCGTGGGCGCACGTCCAGGGCACCGGCGATCTGACTGTCGGGCCCGATGCGCTCGAGCAGCAGGTCGAGTCCGATCCCGACCTCGCCCGGTCCCGGCTCATGTCGCCCCGCCTGCTTGCCCGCGACACCGGCTACCACGCGTTCGTCGTGCCCACCTTCGAGACCGGTCGGCTCGCCGGTCTGCGCACGCCACCTGCCCCGGGCACCGTGCCCGCCCAGCAGCCGGCGTGGGGCGGCGACGTACAGCCCCGGGTGTTCCCGGTGCTGTACGACTGGAGCTGGCGCACCAGCCCGGAGCTGACCGACTTCGAGGTGCTGGCCCGCCGACCGAAGGCGTACCGCATCGAATCCGCGGGCTTCGGAACGCGCACCCTGGACGTGTCCGATCCCGGTGCCGGCGTCCAGGTGCGGGAGCACGCGACCGTGGCCTTCGAGGGGGCGCTCGCGCCGCTCGACCTCGTGCGGGACTCGTTCCCCGAATCGCCCGGCGCAGGCCTGCGGGGCGACCTGCTCGCCCTGGTCGACCTCGCGCCTGACCGCCGCGATGCCACCGGCACCCCGATCGACGAGGGCGAGGACCCGATCGTGACCCCGCCGGCGTACGCGCGTCGGCACCTCGGGCTGGAGCGTGTCGCCGACGCCGACACGCCGGGCACCCGCTGGCTCGCCGAGCTCAACCTCGACCCGCGGAACCGCGCTGCTGCCGGGCTCGGGGCCGAGATCGTGCGCCGCCGCGACGAGGAGTACCTGGAGCGCGCGTGGGCACAGGTCGACGAACTTGAGGCCGTCAACCAGCGTCTGCGCGAGGCCGACCTGGCGATGGCCGCCAGCGATCTCGTGTTCGCCAAGCACATCGCCAGGTCGGGCCCCGACCGCCTGCTCGGGCTGACAGCCGGTGCACAGGCTGCGTTGCGCGGCCTCGGCGCCGGCGACCGCACCATCCGCGGCGAGGTCGATGCCAGCCGCGTCCCGGCCGCCGCGCAGCTCCCTGCGTTCCGCCGGATCGCGCGGCCCGGCAGGACCCTCGTGGCGGCCCTGACCCAGCAGGCCAGCGCCAGCCTGCAGATCGGCCTGCTCACGCGACTCAACGAGGACCCGGCCACAGCCGTTTCCGCGGCGCCGCCGGCGCCCGAGCCGGTGCTCGGGGTGGCACCGACGCTCGTGTTCGACGCGGCGGCGGCGATGGCGGTGCAGCTGCCGCGCGGCCGGGACGCGTTCGCGGCGCTGGCCGGCGATGCCGTCGAGCAGCACCGGCAGGCGGGCACGCTCGCCACCCTCACGCTCGCTGCGCTGCACGCAGCGGTGCGTGTCCGCGTCGATGCCCGGTACCCGGCGTCGGACCCTGCGCACACAGCCCTTCGGGCCGAGGCCACGACACTCAACGACGTGCTGGTCGCCGCCGGCTCGGGCAGCACGCTGACCGTCGGCGCGGGCGACGACCCAACCGTCCTGCGCATCCCCGCCGCCACCTTCAGCGAGTACTACGGGGCCGCGATCGACGGCAAGAACTACCTCGGTCTGGTGATCGCCCCGCTCGGCAGCACGCTGAGCACCCTCGCGCCGGCCGCGAGCCTCTCCAACGCCGCCGAATTCGTGACCGCGCTCACCGACTTCTCGGCGCTGGCCACCTCTCGCCCGATCCCGGCCGCGGCCGCCGCACTCACGGCGCCGGCGACGTTGGCCGCGCAGGTCGCCGGTCAGGTGCGGCCGATGGTGGCGATGCCCAAGCGTCTCGCCACCGTCCTCGTCGGTGTTCAGGACGTGGTGGCCGGGCTGTCCACCAGTCGCCGGCTGCAGCCGGTGCTGGCCCACCCGACCTTCGCCGACCCGCTGTTCGAGCCGCTGCGTCAGCTCGGGCAGGACTACATCGTGCCGAACATCGCCAACCTGCCGGCGGAGAGGATCGCGCTGATGAAGCCCAACGTGCGGTTCATCGAGTCGCTGCTCGCAGGCGTCAACACCGAGTTCGGGCGCGAGCTGCTGTGGAACGAGTACCCGACCGACCAGCGCGGCACCTACTTCGCACGGTTCTTCGACGCGGCCGACGCCGGTGCGGCGCGCCCGCCCGACATCCCCGACGTGCCCGGATGGGACGCCGACCTCGGGCTCAACGCCCCGGCCCTGGCGGGGCTGCTGGTGCTCGTCGTGCGCGCCGAGCTGCTGGTCAAGTTCCCCGACACCCTGGTGTTCGCGCAGCACGGCACGTACAGCGGCTCGGGCACGGCGCGTCGGCGCACCCTCGACCTGGCGGGCGAGGTCCGCTACCCCGTGGTCCGCGGCCGTCTCGATCCCGACATCGCCCTGTACGGATTCACGATGACCGAGGTCGAGGCGGGCGGCGGCGCGGCGGGCGGGGACGACACCGACGCCGGATTCTTCTTCTGCTTCACCGAGCGCCCGGGCCAGGTGCGCTTCGGCCTCGACCTCGACGACGACGCGGACGCCCCCGCCCCCCAGCTCGGCGGCTGGGACGACCTCAACTGGAAGCACCTGCAGCCGGTGGACGGTGAGCCACCGGCGCAGGTCCTCATCACGGCCAACGCCGGGCTCCAACCCACCACGGCAGGCCTCCCGGCGTGGGGGGCGACGTCCGCGCACATGGCCTCGCTCCTGTCCCAGAACCCGGTCTGGCTGGCCCGGCACGCGACCGACATGCTGCCACCCAAGCGAGGCTGACCAACCATGGACGCGAGATACCGATGAGCACCAGCACAGTCGACTGGTCGACCCCCACCACCGACCCGGCCAGCGCGCCGTCGGTCGCCGACCTCGAGGCTCTCGCACACGGCCTGGATCCAGAGGTGCCGACCGTGCTGATCCCGGTGCGCGTGGAGACCCGCTTCACCACGGTCGAGGTCCCGGACGTCGTCGACCACCTCGACGTGTTGATCGAGCGGCTGCGCGAGGTCTCCGGCGGCCTGCAGCGGCTCGCCGAGATCGAGTACGTGACCGCGCTGCCGAGCGGGGTCAAGGAGCGCCGGACGTACAAGACGGGCACCGAGGAGCCCCTCTACCAGCAGATCCAGAGCGAGCTCGCACCGCTGGAGACGGCCCACGACCGTCTGCGCGGCGCCCTGGAGCAGCCGATCACCTCCGCCACCGGCCAGCAGCGCAAGGCGCTGCAGGTGGCCGTGGCAGAGGTGCGCGAGGCGGCGGCTGCGGCCCGGACAGCGATGACGGCGATGCGCTCGGACTTCCAGCGCGCTCGGTTCACCGCGGCGTTCGACTCGGTGCTGGCGCCGATCGAGGAACGGATCGGGGTGATCGGGTCGAAGGTTGAGCCGGGCCTGCGGCTGGTGGCCGACCTCGACATCACGACGGGGTCGCGCGCCGCCCGCGGGTTCGGGCGCACCCCTGACGGACGCCCGCTGCGGCCCGACCTGCTGCCCCGGGCGGGCGGCCGGGCGGCGCGGCGAGTGATCGTCGACGACGGCACCCGCGCAGACGCGCTCGGCGCCGAGCGCGTCGTGCACCTCGAGCACTCGCAGCTGGTGGCGGCAGGCGAGTCCGCGCAGCGCATCCGGGCGCGGCTCGCCGACGGCACGACCGAGCTCGGCCCCGATCTCGTCGCCGAGGCGGCCGGGATCGTCCTGCTCCCGGGGTCGCTGAAGTCCGAGCTGCTCGCCGCACTCGATCACGCCGTGAGGCGCCCCGGCGCCACCGAGCTGCGAGCCGAGATCGCCGCCACCCCGAGCGACTGGCCGGAGCTCGACGACGCGGTCCCCGAACGCGCCGCGGGAACGGTGTGGGCGCTCGAAGCGCGGACCACGACGGTGCACCAGCTGCTGGTGCGCATCTACCCGGAACCGCTCGCGGTCGACAGCCACGAGGAGGAGCTCACCGAGACCGAGGCGGCCGCCGGCACTGCGTTCTGGGCGCAGTGGGCTGCCGCGGGGAGCAACCCCGAGCTCCGCAAGGGTGCCTGGCGTGCGCTGTGCGTGGGTCGCAGCACCCGGCGCGCGGCATGGATCGCCCGGGTCACCGAACCGGCGGAACCAGGCCCGACCGAAGGTGCGCGTCACGCAGCCAGGATCCTCGACGCCATCACCGTGGCGGAGAAGCGACTCGCCGAGCTCGACGTCGACCGGTTGCCGCTGGTGCCGGGGGAACGGCCGCGGCGCCTGCCGGGCGGGCGCGCCGACAAGGAGCTGACGGCCCGCCAGGTCGCCGCGATCGAGCGGGCCCTGGGCGGGCTCGGAAAGTCCGTCGAGGCTGCGGACGCGCTCCCAGCCGCCTCGGGCACGGCCATCGTCGCCGGGCTCCGCACGTTGCACGCGGCGGTCGCCTCGCTCAATGACGTGTTCGTCAACCTCCCGCCCGGATGGGCGTCGGCGCTGGAGCAGATGGCGCGGCACCTCGCGGCCCTGCCGGTGGAACCACCGCCCGAGCCACCCCGACCCGACGTCGCCCCACGTACGGGCACCTGGACCCGGGCCGCGTCGTCGACCGTGCTCCCCAGCCGGTTCGCGGTCTTCGCCGTCCGTGATGGCCGAGCCACCAGGGTCGCTGCCGGCAACCCGGTCCCCGCCAACCTCACCCTCGGCCTCGACCCGGCTGGCGACACCTTCAGCCTCGAGGACGGGGCCCTGATCGTGCCCGACTCGATCAGGTGGATGACCGACTTCGACGAGGCCGTCGCCAAGGGTATGGCGCTGCGGATCACCATCCCGCCAGAGGAGGCCGAGCACGGCTTCGACGAGCTGCTGGTGGTCGGCCTCGCCGCGGGCGACACCGGCGACGGCACCGACCGGCTGACCGCGATGCTCGATGCCCACCATCACACCGGTGCCGGGCTGTCGCTGGTGCCAGTAGGAACGCCGACCAACAACACCGAGCTCGAGGCGTCGGGCCTGTCCACGCGCGACGACCCCGACGAGGCGTTCGCCATCGAGCTCGGCGCCGACCTCGCGGCTTCGGTGCCGGACTCCGACGGTCGCCGGCTCGCCACGTCACTCGGCGTCGACCCGCAGCTGTTCGCCCACGTCCGCGGCGCGGACGGCACCGACGCGAGCGACACGATCACCACGAACCACGCCCTCTACCCCGGCACGCTCGGCCATGCGCTCGAGGAGTTGGCCCCGGGCCTGATCGGTCGCGCAGCGCGTGCCCGGCTGCGCGCCTTCGCCCTGACCGACGTCGCGGGCCGGGGCCTGCTCCCGGCAGTGCGGGTCGACGACCAGCCCTACGGGGTGCTGCCGGCAGTGTCGATCAGCCGGTTCCGACCGGACCTGCGCGATGCCGGCCTCGCCGCGTCGTCACCGCTGCGCATGGAGCAGCAGCGGTTCGAGGAGACGCTGCTGCGCCTGTTCCGGCACCTGCACGCTGACTGGTCGGCGATGCGCGACGGCTCCGACGACGGGCCGGCGGTGCGGCACCTCGCCAGCCCGGAGGTCGGGCGACCGGGGTTCGACGCCCAGCAGCACTTCCTGGCGATGCTCGGGCTGGAGCCGTCGTCGGTGGGGGCCAGCTACCGCTTCGCCGTCAACGTCGCCGACCGGGGCGGCGTGCGCGGTGAACCCGAGCTCGGCCTCGGCTTCGGGATCCCTCCGGCCGACCGATCGACCCCGGACCCGGCGGCTTCGTTCGGGCCGTTCGCGCTGCTGGAACACCTCGACGACGCCTTCCGCGCCGCCCTCGGGCTGCCGGTGGAGCCGCCGGTGGAGCCGCCGCGCGACCCGTCCACCGGGCTGGTCTCAGCCGGCTGGGCCGACGTGTACGAGCGGCTGCTGGCGTCGCGCGCGTACGGGTTGCGACTCCTGACCGGGAGGTGGCCGTTGCAGGGCGTCGTGGCCATTGCGGCAGCAACTGGCGCCCCGGGCACCGGGAAGTGGATCCTCGACCTGCTGACGCGGAACCTCGATGACCTGCGCGCCCGTACCGAGCAGGACCTGTCCAACGTCGGCCTCGCCGAGCTGTTCGCCCGCCAGGCGCTCCTGGCCGAGTCGCGCCGTGCGGCCGCCGACGTCCTGGTCGACCGCGGCCTGCTCTCCGACGAGGCGCTGGCGATCATCGGCACGTCGAGCCTCTACCAGACGTGGGCGTCCGGGACGCTCTCCCGAACGTCGGCCTGGGGGTTGCTGTTCGGCACCGTCAACCAGATCGTCGAGGTCGGCGGCTCCGGTGCCGCGGTCCCGCCGGACCTCGACAACCGCACGATGGCGCAGGTGTTCCAGGCGGGTAGGCCCGCGTCGGTCGAGGCCCATCGCGCGGCGGTCACCCGCTTCGCACAGCTCCCGGCCGACCGGATGGGGGCGCTCACACGTGAGCACCTCGACCTCGCGACCCATCGACTGGACGCATGGATCGGTGGGCTCGCGCACCGGCGGATGCGCACAATGCGACAGCGGCGGCCCGTCGGCGTGCATGTCGGCGCGTACGGCTGGGTCGAGAACCTGCGGCCCAAGCCGAGCGCCCCGGCGGCGGCCGGTTTGCCAGCCGCGCTCACCGGGCTCCCCGGCCGCCCGGTGATCCGCGACGAGCGGGCCGAGGGATTCATCCAGACGCCGTCACCGACGCACGCCGTCACCGCCGCCGTGCTCCGCGCCGCCTATCGGTCACAGATGGCAGAGGGCTCGTTCGGCAACGAGATGTCGGTCAACCTGTCGTCGAACCGGGTGCGCATCGCGCACTCGCTGATCGACGGGGTGCGGGCCGGCAACGACCTCGGCGCGCTGCTCGGCTACCGCCTCGAACGCTTCCTGCACGAGTACTACGCGCGGCCCGACACCCCCCACGTGGTCGAGCTCGACGCTGCGATCTTCCCGCTGCGGCGCGCCTACCCGACGGTGGCCGCCGTCGACCCCGGCGCCGACCCCGCGGTCGACTCCGGCACCGAGCCGACCAGGTACGTCGTCGACGGCCTGGCGCTCGTGCGCACGGTGCTGGACTGGATCGAGCGGAACGCGGCATCTGCAGTGGGCACGCTGTTCCAGGTCTTGAGCGCCCGGATGGACGGATACCCGTGGGACGTCACACCGGGCGCGCTCCCGGCGAAGACCGACACAGACCGCCTGACCGGTGTGCTGCGTGGCATCGACGCCATCGCCGACGCGCTCGACGCACTCGGCGACCTCACGATGAGCGAGGCCGTGCACCAGCTCGTGCGCGGCAACCACGCCCGGGCCGCCGCCGTGCTGGCCGCGCTCGGCGAGGGCACCGCGATCCCGCACCCGGAGGTCACCGACACGCCGCGCACCGGGCTGCCGGTGACGCACAGGCTGCTGCTGCAGCTGCCGCCGGTGGCAGCCGAACCGGTGACGTCGCCTTCCGGATGGGAGTCGGTGCCGATGACGCCCCGTGCTGCCGTCGAGCCGGCGGTGAACGCGTGGCTGGCCGGGTTGCTCGGCGATCCGTCGACGATCCGGGTGCGCTTGACCTCTGATCTGCTCGCGCCGGGCGCGGCGCTGCCGGAGGCGTCGATCGCCGAGCTCGGCCTCCAACCGCTGGACCTGGTCGCCCTGCTCGCCGATGGCTTCGACTCCTCGGTCGGATGGCTGACCGCCCGCGTGCTCGACCGCGAGCGACCCAACGATCTGCCGCCCGACCAGCCGGGCGTCGCCGTGTCCGACGGCCCGGCGAGCACCGCGACCGACGTGTGGAGGATCGAGCCTCAGCGTGCCGCGGCGTGGGGCCCGTCGATCCGCAGCATCACCGACGTTGCGCCTGCGCTGGAGGCGTGCGCGGACCTGCTCGGGAGGGCCAAGCCGGCCCGCGCCTCGGACTACGCGGCACCGGAGGTGACCGGGGCCGCAGGCGACGGTGTCGACCTGGCCGAGCTCGCCACCCGCGTGCAGCGGTTGCTCGACGGTGCCCGCGAGCACGCCCTCTCGCTCGCCCGGCTGCTGGCCGAGGACGCATCGCTCGACTCGAGCGTGCTCGACACCGAGCCGGCGGTGTGGCTGGGGGGCCGCCGCGTGCGCCAGCCCGGGAACCCGGCCGCGGAGAACCCGAGTGCGTGGCTGCCGTCGCTGGACATCGTCGGGGGGACGCCGGCCGACGTGGCGGCCGCCCTGGCGCGCCTCGACGGGTTCTGGGCCGAGCGCGACTCCTGGCGCACCGCGACGGCGGCGGCGCAGCGCTACGGCATCCGGGTGGGGCTGCCCCGCCGGTTCCTCTCGCGGATCCAGGTCAGCACCGAGCTGCTGCAGTCGGCGGAGGTCGCCTACCTCGACCTGGCGTCCCGCTGCCGGGCTGCTGAAGCGATCGTCGCTGCGGGCGGCGATCCGAAGCCTGCGGCCACCTGGACCGATGCCGCGGTGGCCCTGCTCGGTGAGGCCCTGACGCTCGTGCCGCGGATCGGACTCGACCCGATCCGCGCGGACCTGCAGACCGCACTGGACGCGGGCCTCGTGCCCGTCGAGGAGGTCGACGCGTGGCTCGAGGGGGCCGCCGCCGTGCGCCCGGGCGCTGCCGATCTCGCCGACCTGCACCTGCTCGCCGAAGCGCTCGGGCGCAGCACGCCGACGGCCACAGTCGCCCAGCTGCCACACGTCGCCGGCGAGCCGTGGCTCGGCGGGCCCGTGCCCGACCCGACCGTGATGAACGGCAAGGTCAGCGTGGTGGTGTACGGCCGGGAGCACCTGCCCGACGCGGGCGCGAGTGGGACCGCGCTGCTGGTGGACGAGTGGAGCGAGTCGGTGCCGTTCCGCGAGGAGATGACCGGCGTGGCGCTGCACTACGACCAGCCCGACGCCACGGCCCCGCAGGCGATCCTCGTCGCCGTCCCGCCGGTGCTCGGCACGCCGTGGACGCTGACCGACTTCGCCGCAACCCTGCACGACACCCTCGAGCTGGCGCGCAACCGCACGGTCGAGCTCGAGCACATCGGTGCCCGGCTCTACGGCCAGCTGCTGCCGCTGCTCATCGGCGAGGTGGTGCCGCACGCCGCCGGCACCGGCCTCGCCGGCGACCGCGTCGTCCTTGACTTCCATCAGAACAACCCGTGAGGTGTGGACATGGCCTTCGTCTCTGCCACCTGTGAACCGCTGCGGATCTGGTCGCGCCTCGAGCCGCGGACGCGGCAACCCGAATTCGCAGGTGCGCTGGCGGCGCGGATCGCCGACCCGCTGTTCATGCTCGGCCGGCAGTGGCAGTTCGGCGAGTTCGCCGGGACCGACGGCGGCTCCGCGATCTTCGCCACGATGGCGCGCCAGATCAGCCCGGTCCGCATCGCCGGAGCCGGCGACGACGACGGCGTCGACGCGGTCACGGAGCGGCTGCCGATCGACTTCCCGCTGATCGTTCGGGCGCGGCTCGGCCGGACGCTTCTCAGCCGGGTCGACGCAGCGGTCGCGCGCAGCGGCGCGGACGCCGCCGGCGACGCCGCCGTCATCCGCGATGCGTTGGCCAGCGCGTACGGGCCACTCGATCCGGAGCCGACTGCTGCGATCGAGGTTGCCCGCGACCGCGCCGCCCCCCGCGCGGCGCGGGCCCGCCTTGCGCTGCGCGGCCGCTGCGTCGACGGTGTCCGGGTCCACGCGTCGGTGCCGGCGGACCTGACCGTGGCCACGCTCCCGACCGAGCTGGCGGCGGCGCTGCCGGCCGGTCGCGCCGGCCTGGTCGTCAGCGTGCTGCTCGAGTACCGGAGCTGGTTCGAGCGCACCTACCGGCAGCCGGCGTCGGCGACCGACGGCGGGGCGGCCCGATGGGAGGGCGACCAGCTGGAGTACGCGGTCACCGGAGTCGCCGCGCGCGGCTCGGTGGGCACCGCGGTACAGGCCGCCGAGCACGTCGGTGGCCACCTCGACTGGTACTCATTCGACCAGGGCGCGACCTCGGCCCTCCCGAGTGCGGACCTGGCCGACGCGGTGGTCGACGTGCGCACGGTGATCCCGGTGCCCGCCGAGTACCCGGGCATGCCGAAGCCGCGCTGGTGGCAGTTCGAGGACGCGGCGGTCGACCTCGGCAAGCTGAGCGCCGCCGCGACCGACGCCGCACGGATCGTGGTCAGCGAGTTCGCACTGCTCTACAGCAACGACTGGTTCACCATCGTCTGCCGCCAGCCGGTGGGCACCGTCGCCGAGCTGCAGGGGGTGATCGTCACCGACACATTCGGGTGGCGCACGCTGGTGCAGCCGATGATCGCCGCCGCGGGGAACGACTGGACCGGCTGGGACGCCTTCAGCCTTGCGCCCCGGCCATCCGCGCCGGACCAGGCGCCGCTGCCGCAGCACCTGTTCGTGCCCCAGACGCTGCCGCTGATCAGCGACTCCGAACCGTTGGAGCAGGTGGTCCTCGTGCGCGACGAGACCGCCGACATGGTGTGGGCGATCGAGCAGCGGATCCCCGACGGCCTCGGCGGGTCCCGCGACGCGGCCGAGGCCTCCCGGCGCCTGCGCCAACAGCTCGACGCCACTGCCGACGCGCCAGCCACCGTCAGGAGCGGCGGGCAGCTGCGCTACGTGGTGCAGACCGAGGTCGCAGAGAACTGGATCCCGTTCATCCCCGTCCACCTGCCCGGGCAGCTCCGTGCGATCCAGCTGCAGCGCGGCACGATGCGCCGCACCATCGGTCCGCAGGACAGCCTGATCCGGCCGCGCACGTCGATCCTGCGCGAGGGGATCGACGACGACGACCAGCGGGTCGCGCCGTACTACGTGCACGAGGAGGAGGTGCCACGCGTCGGGGTGCGCGTCCAGGGGATGCTGCGTCGGGCTCGGGCCTACGACGGCACACCGATCGTGTGGCACGCCCGTCGCGTGACCGCGGGCCGCGGCGAGGCGCGCTCGGGACTCGCATTCGACCGTATCGTCGCCCCGTAATGGCACCGCCCGGTGCGCGATGTGGCCTTGACCGTGGCCCGCGCGCGACCTAAGGTGCTTGCACCATTGGTAGTGCAGTGCACACTCGAATTTGAAACGGGGATTCTGAAGAATATCAGAGCTGATGGGAGTCCTCCTGGGTGGTCCGGCTTGCGTTCTTCCCCGCGGACGCGGGGTTCCGCAGTGTGTTCCACTCAGGGGGCACTTAGTCTCCCGACACGTCGGCCGAACGGGGGGGCGGGACGTGCGTGTGATTGTGCTGACGGGCCTCGCCGGGGTGGGGAAGACCGCGTTGCTGTCCGAGTTGGCAGCAGTTGGCGAGCAGGTTCTCGACCTTGAAGGATTGGCTGCCCATCGCGGCTCGTCCTTCGGCCGGATCGGTATCGAAACGCCCCAGCCGACCCAGCCCGAATTCCGCGCGCTGATCCAGGCGTCGTGGCCGACGTTCGATCGTGATCGCCCCGTGTGGATTGAGGACGAA
The DNA here is from genome assembly GCA_035633415.1 of Ornithinibacter sp. GTDB lineage: Bacteria > Actinomycetota > Actinomycetes > Actinomycetales > Dermatophilaceae > Fodinibacter. The sequence goes on from DASQEZ010000054.1 coordinate 16,090, forward strand.
GGTCCACACGTCGGCCGCCTGTGGGTGCCAACTGAGATCACGAGCGCGATCGGCACCGCCACGACGGTGCGCGTCGAGTTGCCGCTCGGCGATCGTGTGGCCCGGCTGACAGCGCTGTTCGGGCGAGCAGACCCCGCCGACCTGATCGACGCCACCCAGCGCATCCGACGGCGGCTCGGCAACGGCCGGGCTGACCGTGCGATCAGCCACTTCCACGCCCGCAGGCCCGAGGCCGCGATCCGTGTCCTGCTCGAGTACTTCGACGAGGGCTACGCCCGACGCGCCGAGCGCGACGCCCGTCGCCCGGTCCCGCACCACGACATCTCCGCCGTCGCCCGCCGGGTGATTGACCGTGGAGGCAGGGCGTAACGCCGGCTTCCCCTCGGCTGCGTGGCGCCCACCGGGGACTCGCACCGCGTTCCCGAACCCGCCTGCGAACGGGAGTCGCCATCGTCAACACAGGGGTCATCGCGTCCGGGTCGAGTTGTTGGACCGGGGGCCAGTTACCAGGGCGGGGTTCCGGCGAAGCCTTTCGGCTGTCGTCGTGGGTTCGGGACGGGACCTCGACGTGCAGGAGCATTTCCACCTCAGCGCCGACGGGAGCTCGGCCCTCGTCACGGAGACGACCCGCGAGGCACTCGCCGACCCGGCGAGAGAAACTCGGGTGGCGACGGCCTCCTGCAACCTCGAGATGATTCAGGCCCGATGGCGGCCGAGGACGTCCGATGAGTCCCTCGCCGTCCGCACCCGCTCGCCGCGTCCAGGGACCGGCGCAAATGTCCGCAGCCATTCACGCAGAAGGCCAGTCCCCGGTCTCCCGGAAACTGGCCTCTGACCTGCGGTCTTACTGGTAGCGGGGGCAGGATTTGAACCTGCGACCTCTGGGTTATGAGCCCAGCGAGCTACCGAGCTGCTCCACCCCGCGTTGCATGACGAAGTCTACGCGAGGCTCGGGGAGCCACCAAATCGCCGCGTTGGCTCACGTCGGGATCCCCGCGTGGGGCCCGCCGCCGCGCACCGCCCCCGCCCTCATTGAGCCGCGCTCAGCGGTGCGGCCGATGGCCCCCGGTGTCCGGCACCCCGATGATCGAGTACCCGCCGTCGACGTAGACCGTCTGGCCGGTGATCATCCGGGCGCCGTCGGAGGCGAGGAAGGCGGCCAGGTGCCCAACGTCGGCCTGCGTCACGTTGTCGCGCATCGGTGAGACCTGGCGGTTGTACTCCAGCAGCCGGTCCATGTCCGGGATCCCCGAGGCCGCCAGCGTGCGGATCGGCCCGGCCGAGATGGCGTTCACGCGGATCCCCCGCGGCCCCAGGTCGACCGCGAGCTCGCGCACGTAGGCCTCGAGCGCGGCCTTGGCCACGCCCATCAGCTTGTAGTTGGCGGCCACCCGGACCCCTCCCAGGTAGCTCAGCGCGATGACCGAGCCGCCATTGGGCATGTGCTTGCGCGAGGCGTTCATCAGCTTGGCCAACGAATGGGCGCTGGTGAGCATCGCGGTGGTGAAGTCCTCGTCCTTGGTCTGCACGACCCGATGCTCGAAGGCGCGCGCCGGAGCGAACGCGATCGCGTGGACGACGATGTCGATGGGCACATGGATCTTCGCGAAGAAGTCCTTCACCTCATCGTCCTTGAGCATGTCGCAG
>DASQEZ010000055.1:0-5218 GCA_035633415.1 Ornithinibacter sp.
TCGGGCCCAGCATCACCACCGCGACGGCGGCGCTCGTGCTCGTCCTCGTCGTCGTCGCCTTCAACGCGGTCGGTGACCGGGCGGCCGGGCTGCTCGCCGCCGTGTCGAGCGGGCTGTGGTTCGACTTCTTCCTCACCGCCCCGGTGCATCGGTTCACGATCGACGATCCCGACGACATCGAGGTGGTCGTGCTCCTCGTCGTCGTCGGCGCCGCCGTGGGCGAGATCGCGAACTGGGGGCTACGCCAGGGTGAGCAGGCCGCGCTGCGGCGCGGCTACCTCGACGGCGTGCTCGAGACCGCTGACCGGGCCGTTGCCGAGGGCGCCTCCCCCGAGGAGCTCGCCCGTCGCATCACCGACCGGATGACCGGGGTGCTCGAGGTCGACCGCTGCCGGTTCGTGCCGGACGCCGCGCCACCCCACGCCGCTCCTGTGCTGTGTCGCGACGGGACGGTGCAGCGAGGTGGCGTCGTCCTCGCCGTCGAGCGCGAGGGGCTGCCCAGTGACACCGACACCTGCCTTCCCCTCTCCTCCGGTCGTGGCCACGTGCGCATCACCGCGGCCAGCCGTGTCGCTCGCCCCACCCGCGAACAGCGCCGGGTGGCCGTGCTGCTCGCCGACCAGCTGTCAGCGGGTGGCTCGGGCCCGGGCGGGACGCGCCCCCCGGCGCTCACCCCTGCAGGGTGAACCGCCCGCTCCCACGGTCCCCAACACTGGCCCGAGGGGCCCGCGCGGGCCCGAAGGGAGCGAGTCATGCCAGGTCGTGCAGGTGGGTTCGGAGTCCTCCCTGAACCGGGTCGCTGGTCCGGCAGCGATGCGAGCACGGCCGGATGAGTGCCCAACCGAGCGCACCCCGGCCCCTGGCCGTCACCGTGGTGGTGGCGCTGACGGCGCTCGTCGCCGTCCTCGACCTGGTCGTGGGGGTGCTCGTCCTGGCCGGCGCCAACGACCTCGGACCGGTCTCCGGCATGACCGCCGACCAGTCCGTCACCACGGCCCGGGTCGTCGCCGTCGTCTTCCTGCTCTTCGGCCTGGTCCAGGCGGTCGTCGCCTACCAGCTGGCCAAGGGGTCCAACGGGGCACGGCTGGTGGTCACCGTGATCCTGGTCGCGCAACAGCTGCACTCGCTCTACCTCGGCGCCCAGCTCGACATCCAGCGGGTCCCCGGGTTCGCGGGCCTGGCCGTCGCCGTCGTCATCCTGTTCCTGGTCTGGAACCCGGTGTCCTCGAGGTGGTTCGACCGGGGTCGCAACCAGGCGCTCGCCGACTCCATCGACACCGGGGGCGCCGAGCGACAGCCGTCGGGCACCCGTGTCCTCGACTTCCTGGTTCGGCTGGTCGTCCTCGGCGCCACCATCGCACTGATGCCCGGCGTCACGACGGACTCGCCCGGCTCGCTGATCCTCGCGGTCGTCATGGTGTCCGTCGCGGGATGGCTGCTCCAGCCACTGTTCATGCGGGTGGCACTGCACTTCGGGTGGATCGGCGCGGTGCTCCTGGCCCTGTTCGCCAATGCCGTGGTGCTCGGTCTGGGCTTGTACCTCACCCCCGGCGTCAACGTGTCGAGCCCCGTCGTGGCGTTCGTCGCCGCCTGGGTCTACGCGTTCGTCATGACCCTGATCACCTGGGCGTTCAGCATCAACAGCCGCGACTACCTCACCCTCCACGCGATGCGGATGGGTGCGCGCGGCGTGCAGGAGGAGACCTCCGACATCCCCGGGGTGGTGTTCGTCCAGCTCGACGGTGTGCCGGCGCCGTTGCTGGAGAGTGAGATCCGTTCAGGCAACATCCCGACGATCAGCCGGTGGGTGCGCTCGGGCAGCCACACCTGGACCGAGTGGACCGCTCGGGTCCCGTCGACCACGCCGGTGAGCCAGGCCGGGCTGCTGCACGGCAACAACGCCGGCATCCCGGCGTTTCGCTGGTACGACCGCGAGATGGGCCGACTCCTGGTGGCGAACCGGCCCGAGGACGCCGCGATCATCGAGGCGCGGGTCGGCAACGGCAGGGGGCTGCTCGCCGACGACGGCGTGAGCATCTCGAACCTCTTCTCCGGGGACGCCGCCACCTCGTTGCTCACCATGAGCGGCCTGAAGGAGGGCAAGAAGGGGCTCGGCCCCTCGCAGTCGTACGCCGCGTTCTTCACCCACCCGGCCGGCATCCTGCGGGCCGTCATCCTGACCATCGGTGAGATGGCCAAGGAGGTCTTCCAGGCGCGTCGCCAGGTGCGGCGGGGGGTCGAGCCGCGGATCCACCGTGGCGGCTCCTACGTCGCGCTGCGGGCGGTCACCAACGTCTTCCTGCGCGACCTGAACGTCGCCCTCGTCGTCGAGGCGATGATGAAGGGCTCGAAGTCGATCTACGTCGACTTCGTCGACTACGACGAGATCGCGCACCACGCCGGGGTCACCCGCTCGGAGTCGCTGGCGGCCTTCTACGGGCTCGACGACGTGCTGCGCAGCATCGAGCAGGTCATCGAGGCCGGCATCACCCCGAGGCCGTACCACGTCGTGCTGGTGTCGGACCACGGGCAGAGCCAGGGTGCGACGTTCCTGCAGCGCTACGGGGTCTCGCTCGAAGGGCTCATCCTCGACCACTTCAACGGTGCGGCCACGGTCACCGCGGCGACCGGCGAGGTGGAGGCGTGGGGCCCGGTCAACATGCTCATCGGCCAGCTGTCCGGGCAGGACTCGGTCTCGGGTCGGCTCACCAAGCGCGCCATCTCCGACCGCGACCCGGAGGCCCCGGTCGGTCCGTCGGGCGTCACCGAGGACACCTCCGGACAGGGGGACGCCCCGGCCGAGATCACCGTCGTCGGGTCGGGCAACCTGGGCGGCGTGTGGTTCAGCCAGCATCCCCAGCGGCTCACCCTGACCGACATCGAGCGGCTCCACCCCGGGCTCCTGGCCATGCTCGCGGCGCACCCCGGCATCGGGTTCGTCGTGGTGGCGACCGACCACGGCCCGGTGGCCCTGGGCGCCGACGGCACCCACGACCTCGCGACGGGCGAGGTGGTCGGCGAGGACCCGCTCGCCCTGTTCGGCCCCGATGCCGTGGGCGACTTCCTGCACGTCTCGTCCTACCCGAACGCCCCGGACATCTACCTCAACTCGCTCTACGACCCCGTGCTCGACGAGGTCGCGGCGTTCGAGGAGCTGGTCGGCTGCCACGGTGGCCTGGGCGGCTGGCAGACCCGGCCGCTGCTGGTGCACCCCGCCGAGTGGTCGATCGACGAGGACCTGCTCGACGAGAGGGGGCGACTGCGCGGCGCCGACACGGTGCACCACCAGATGGTGCGCTGGCTCGAGCGGCTCGGCCACCGGACCAACCTGCCCGCGGACGCCGCGGACGCGACGAACCGGCCGAACGCACCGGCATCGGTGGCCGCGACGACCACCGGGGGAACGACGCCGTCGGCTCAGGCGGGCACCGGCTCGGACTGACCGGCGGTGGCCGTGGACACCGCGGCCGCACACAGCCCGAGGAAGGCACCGAGGTCGATCAGCTCGGCGGGGGTGCGCGGTGCGAAGTCGGTGAGCACGGCCGACCGCACGACGTGGGCGCTGTGCTGCCCCCGGGAGACGGCGACGTTGAGCCGGTGCCGGTCGAGCAGGAAACCCATGCCGCGAGAGACGTCGGAGTGCGACGACGCCGCCATGGACAAGATGGCGACGGCCGCCTCCTGGCCCTGGAACTTGTCGACGGTGCCCACCGGCACCTCGCCCAGGCCGGCGTCGTCGAGGGTGCGTCGCAGCTGACCGACCTGCCCGTTGTAGGGGGTGATGACGATGATGTCGGTGGGGCGCAGTGCCCGCGGGCCGACCGGGCCACCGTCGGGTCCACGCTGCGCCGGGTCGTGCCAGGTGCGGCCGAGCAGGTCGTGGACCAGGTCTCGCACGACCTCGGCCTCCTCGGGGGACCACGTGGAGTTGTCGTGGTGGTCGACGAGGTGCACGTGCAGGCCGGGCTCGACGCCCTCGAGGTGCCGGGCACCGGTGACCGACTCCTCGGAGCGCAGCCGGCCGGCGTACGACAGCCGGGAGACGGGAGCGGTGAGGTCGGGGTGCATGCGCCACGTGGTCTCGAGGAAGTAGCCGAGCTCGGGCGCGAGCACCGGCTCGTCCCCGATCAGCCAGCCCAGGGCCGAGGCATCGACGGGGTCGGGGTGAGTGCCCTGCGAGACCTGCGGTAGCTGCTGTGGGTCGCCGAGCAGCAGCAGCCGGTCGCCGGCCACCGAGCAGGCCAGGGTCTTCGCGAGAGAGAACTGCCCCGCTTCGTCGACCACCACGAGGTCGAGCTGGCCGCGACCCACCCGGCGGGTGTTGGTGAGGTCCCACGCGGTGCCGCCGACGACGTGGCCACGCCCGGCCCGCACGTGGTCGGCGGCGAACTCGGCGAGGTCGTCGGCCGTGGCCAGGGTGGTCCAGGTGGCGCCCTGCGGGTCACGGGTGGACTTGGCGACCTGCTCGGGCGGCACCCCGGCGGCGACGACGGCCCGCAGGAGGTTCTCGATCGCCTTGTGTCCCTGCGAGGTGACGCCGACCGCCCAGCCGTGCTCGAGCACCAGCCGCGCGATCACCCTCGCGGCGACGTGGGTCTTGCCGGTGCCGGGAGGCCCCTGGACCGCCAGGTAGGAGTCGTCGGTGGCCAGCAGGGCGGCCTCGATCGCGTCGACGTGCCGGGTGGGACCGGCGCCGACCACGGGCATGGGGGCGTTCCCGTGCAGCCGCGGCAGGCGCCGTGCGAGCAGGTCGAGGCCGGAGGTGAGCGGAAGCCGCTCGCCGGCCTCGACGACCCGCCGGGCGACCTCGGCCAGGGCCTCGTCGATCGCCCGGGTGCCGATCCTGTCGTTGGGCACGAGGGCGATCGGGAGGTCGGCGTGCTCGCAGGCGGCCTTGGGCTGCAGCTCCTCGACGACGAGGCTCTGGTGGAGCCGGCCGTTGGGTGCGATGCGGTCGTGCACCTCGAGCACCGTGACCCCGGCCGAGGAGCAGGCGTTGGCGTGGCCCGGAAGCGTGGTGATGCCCACCGGCGGTGGGTCGGGGTAGACCGTGCTCACCTTGTCGCCGGGGGCCACCGGGATGCCGCGCATCGGCTCACCGTCGAGGCGGAGCACGCGCCGGGAGCTGCGGGCCCGTGGCGGCTTGTGCCAGCCCTGGGTCATCTCGCCGCGCTCGACGAGGAAGACCCCCTCGCTCGACCGCCAGTCACCCACCGGG
>DASQEZ010000056.1:0-3669 GCA_035633415.1 Ornithinibacter sp.
ACGACGTTGGGGGCCCCGGCCGGCGCCTTCGGCGGTGCGAACGGGTCCCAGTCCTCCACCGAGTCCCGGATGTCGACGTTGACCTTGCCCTTGAACGGAACTCCCATGGCTCCACACACCTGATCGTCGGAACGACGACCACGCCGGGGCAGGCGGGTTCGGCTGGCCGAGTGGGGTCGTTCGACCCACTCAAGCGGGATGCAGTCGGCCCCGGCCTCCCCCGGAGGGGGTGAAGCTCGGATCCGCGGTCAGACGGGCTCTTCCGCGATCTCGCCGGGCAGGTGCCCGGCCGACTTCTCGTAGTACTGCGCGGCTTTGCGGGTCGCGAGCGTCTTCGCCGCACCGACCGCCAGGCCGGTGATCATGGCGTACGCGACGGCCTTGGCCAGGGGTGCGTTCGGGCTCTTGGGGTTGATCTCGTCACCCTCGGTCTTCGCCCAGATCGTGTCGATGACCTTGGTGGCGATGACCCCGGCGAGGATGGCACCCCCGGTGCCCATGATCTTCCACGCGACGGCTCCCATGGCCATGTCGGTCCTCCCGAGGGGTTGTCTGCCGTCGGCCGCAACAACGTCCGACGAGGTCGTCCCCACTGTAGTCGGCGGGGTTATGGTGGAGGCGTCCAACGACAGGGGAGCGCCCCCAAGCGCTGAGAGTGCGGTCCGCCGCAGACCCTCGAACCTGATCCGGTTAGCACCGGCGAAGGGAGTCGGGAATCTCAGGTGCGTCATCGGCACACCCGCGGGGTCGCTCCGCGAGGTGCCGGCGTCGCACCTCCCCGAGGTCTCCACCACCAAAACCTCGGGAGAAGCAGAATGGCCACACCGCTCACGGAGGCGCCGACCCGGCGCTCGATTCCCGCGACCCGCCCGCTGGTGGGCTGGCGCACCGTCGACATCCTCACCATCGCCTTCCTCGGCGCGGCGCTCGGCGTCGCGTTCTGGGGCTGGGGGGTGTTCTACAACGGCCCGCTCACGGCCCTCAAGTTCGGCTACGCCCCGCTGATGGGGCTGTTCGTGGGGCCATGGTTCCTCGCGGGCGTCATCGGCGGGCTCGTCGTGCGGCGCCCGGGCGCGGCCCTGTTCTGCGAGGTCGTCGCCTCCCTGGTCTCGATGCTCCCGGGCACCGAGTGGGGGGCGACGGTGCTGGTGTCCGGCATCCTGCAGGGTCTCGGCGCGGAGCTGGCCTTCGCCATCCTCGCGTACAGGTCGTTCGGCCTGGGTGCTGCCATGTTCGCCGGGATGCTGTCCGCCCCCCTCGAGTGGGCCTTCGAGGTCGTGAAGTTCCCGGAGGCCTGGGCCGACGTGCCGGTGCTGTCGGCCTTCGCGGGCGGTGGCGGGTGGTACGCCGAGTGGCTGCTGCGGGACAAGCTGGTCTACCTCGCGGCGATGGCCGTCTCCGGCGCGGTGCTCGCCGGCCTCGTGGGCTGGCTGCTCGTGCGGGCCCTGGCCCGGGCGGGGGCGCTGTCGGCGTTCCCTGCGGGCCAGGAGCACCGGGAGAGCCACGCTGTCTGACGCCGTCGCAGCGGCTGCCGTCGAGGGCGTCCCCGAGGACGCCGTCGGCGGCGCCCCCGCGCGCGGCCGGGTCGAGGTCGACAGCCTCACCTGGCGGCCCTTCGGGCGCCGCGAGCCGGTGCTGCGCGACGTGTCGCTCACCGTGCGCCAGGGCGAGAAGGTGCTGCTCGTCGGGCCCTCGGGATCGGGCAAGTCCACCTTGCTGCGGGCCCTCGCGGGCCTGCTCGAGACGGTCGACGCCGGCGAGCTCAGTGGCACGGTGACCGTCGACGGGGTCGCGCCCGGCGACCGCCCGGGTGCGGTCGGCCTGGTGCTGCAGGAGCCGGGTGCGGGGGTGGTCGCGGCGTACCTCGGGCGAGACGTCGCCTTCGGACCGGAGAACGTGCGGCTGCCGCGCGCCGCCATGGCCGGTGTGGTCACCTCGGCGTTGGCCTCGGTCGGCCTGGGCGACCTGCCGCTCGACACCCCGACCTCCGCGCTGTCCGGTGGGCAGACCCAGCGGCTGGCCCTCGCCGGGACGCTGTCGCTCGACCCGGCGGTGGTGCTCCTCGACGAGCCGACGGCGATGCTCGACCCGGCATCGGCCCGGGAGGTGCGCGACGCCGTCGGCGCCCTCACGACCGGCGAGGGGCGGCCGGCGGTCGGGTCGTACTCCTCGGCGCCGACCCTGGTGGTCGTCGAGCACGTGCTCGGGCCGTGGGTCGACCTCGTCGACCGGCTCGTCGTGCTCTCCGCGGACGGGCGGGTCGTCGCTGACGGTCCGGTGCGCGAGACGCTCGACACCCACCGCGACCGGCTCCTCGCGATGGGCATCTGGGTGCCCGGGGCCGGGCCGCCCGAGCCGCTGGCCGTCGACCCGGCCCTCGTGGCGCCGCGGGGTCCTCAGGACGTCCCGTCCCGGCGGACGCCTTCCCTGGGCGCCACGCCGTTCGCCGTCGAGCGGACGACGCGGCTCGTCGACGGCACCGCCCGCACCCGTCGGGCCGCCGTGCTGGCCGAGCCGCTGGTGGCGGCCCCGGGCACCCTGACCGCCCTCGTCGGGCCGAGCGGGTCGGGCAAGTCCACGGTGCTGCATGCCCTCGCCGGTTTCCTCGACCCGACCGATCCCGTTGCCGTGCAGGTGCACCCGCCGGCAGAGCCGCCGACGGACGCACCGGATGCCGCGCCGCCCGCCTCGCTGTCGGCGCACGACCTCGCCCGCACCCTCGCCTGGGTGCCGCAGTGGTCGAGCTCGACGATCGTCGCCCGAACCGTGCTCGACGAGGTGCTTGCCACCGCCCGGAGCGTGGCCATGGCGGACGGCGACGGCCCGGCATCCACCGAGCGGGCTCGTACCCTGCTCGCCGCACTCGGCCTCGGCCACCTCGAGGCGGCCGACCCCCGCGAGCTCTCCGGTGGCGAGCAGCGCCGCCTCGCCGTCGCGGCTGCCCTGCACCACGGGCCGCCGGTGCTGCTCGCCGACGAACCCACCGTCGGCCAGGACCGCGGCACCTGGTCGGCCGTCGTGGGTCTCGTCGCCGCCTACCGCGAGGCCGGGGGTGCGGTCGTCGCCGCCACCCACGACACCCACGTCATCGACCGCGCGACGCAGGTGCACCACCTCGTCGCGCCCCCCGAGCCGGCCGTCGCGGCACCGGTCGGTGTGCCGCTCGTGGCCCGGTGCGGCTCGCTGGCCCTGCTCGCCGGCGCCCTGCTCGCCGTGCCGGCCGGCGTGCTCTCGCCGACCTGGTCGACGAGCCTGGCCGTGCTCGCCACCCAGCTGGGCCTCGCCGTCGTCGGCCTGTGGGCCCCGGGCGGTCGCGGAGGCGGCCTCTCCCGGGCCCGCAGGGTGGCGGTGCGCACCATCCCCGGGCTCGTCGCCGCGCTGTCGGTCGGCTGGTCGACGTGGTTCCTCGCGGGGAACGACGTCGACGCCGCGCTCACCGTCGCGCTGCGGGTGCTCGTCATCGTGCTGCCCTCGGCCGTGCTCATCCCGTGGATCGACCCGGATGCCCTCGGTGACGCGCTAGCCCAACGGCTGCGGCTGCCCGACCGCCCGGTCATCGCCACGTCGGCCGCCCTGCAGCGGGTGCACTCGTTCGGTGAGATCTGGCGCGAGCTCGGCCGGGCCCGCCGGGTCCGCGGGCTCGGGGTCTCCTGGCGGTCGCCGAGGACC
>DASQEZ010000057.1:0-3176 GCA_035633415.1 Ornithinibacter sp.
CCAGGCTCGGCTTCCCCCACACGTGCTGGGCGGCCGCACGCATGCCCTGGAAGACTCCGTAGGCGGTGAGCAGCGAGGAGTCGCCGGCGCCTCCACGCTCGAGGGAGCGCCCGGTGGCCCAACGGGTCGACTCGCCGACGACGTCCATGTCCGCGACGTAGGTGCCGACGTCGCACGCGGTGACGTAGCGCCCTCCCAGCGACTCGACGAACCGGCCGTAGGCCCGCAGCAGCTCGGGCGTCTTGTCGCGGTGCGGGTCGCCGATGATGACCGCCTTGCCGCCGCCGTGGTCGAGCCCGGCGACGGCGTTCTTGCTCGTCATGGCCCGCGACAGGCGAAGCACGTCGGCGAGCGCCTGGTCCATCGAGGCGTAGGGGTGGAAGCGGGTGCCGCCGAGGGCCGGCCCGAGTGCGGTGTCGTGCAGGGCGATGATCGCCCGCAGCCCGGTCTCGGGGTCGCAGCAGAAGGCGACCTGCTCGTGACCGGTGAGGTCGATGAGGTCCGTGGCCATGGCGCGCTCCTCGTGCTCGGTCGGCGTGGTCAACGCTATCCCGCGACGCCGTGGAGCACCCCCCCGGCGGGATGCCGTGGGGCAGGATGGGGCCATGACGGAGCCACGCGGTCTGCGGGTCGGGTACAAGGCGTCGGCGGAGCAGTTCGCGCCCGGAGAGCTCGCGGCCTACGCGCTGCGCGCCGAGGAGCTGGGCCTGGACTCCGTGACCATCTCCGACCACTTCCAGCCGTGGCGGCTCGAGGGCGGGCACGCCCCCAACTCCCTCGCCTGGATGTCGTGGGTGCTCGCCCGCACCGAGCGGGTGCTGGTCGGCACCTCGGTGATGACGCCGACCTTCCGCTACAACCCCGCCGTCGTCGCCCAGACCTTCGCCACGATGGCCTGCCTGGCACCCGGCCGGGTCATGCTCGGCGTGGGCACCGGCGAGGCCCTCAACGAGGTGGCCGTCGGCTCGGTCGAGGCGGGCGAGTGGCCGGAGTTCAAGGAGCGGTTCGGGCGGCTGCGCGAGGCCGTGCGGCTGATGCGCGAGCTCTGGACCCAGGACCGGGTGACCTTCGAGGGCGAGTACTACCGCACCGAGGACGCCGCCATCTACGACCGCCCCGAGGTGCCGGTGCCGGTGTACGTCGCCGCGGGCGGCCCGATGGTGGCACGGTATGCCGGCCGCGTCGCCGACGGTTTCATCTGCACCTCCGGCAAGGGGCGCGAGCTCTACGCCGACCAGCTCGTGCCGGCGGTGGACGAGGGACTGGACAAGGCCGGCCGGGCGCACGACGAGATCGACCGGATGATCGAGATCAAGGTGTCGTGGGACCCCGATCCCGACCTCGCCCTCGAGAACACCCGGTTCTGGGCGCCGCTGTCGCTCACCGCCGAGCAGAAGCACTCCATCCACGGCCCGGCCGAGATGGAGCGGGCCGCCGACGAGCTGCCGATCGAGCAGGTCGCCAAGCGTTGGGTCGTGGCGTCACGGCCCGACCAGGTGGTCGAGGCACTGCGGGTCTACACCGACCTCGGCTTCGACCACCTGGTCGTGCACGGCCCCGGGCACGACCAGGAACGCTTCCTCACCACCTTCGCCGAGCAGGTGCTCCCCGGCCTGCGCGAGCTGACCCCCGCCCTCCGGTGAGCGCCAGGTGAACGCGCAGCGCGGCCCGGCTCCGGCGGCCCCGGCCGTACTGACGCTGCGCGGCCACTCCTTCGACGCGGGGCGGCCCGCCGTCATGGCGATCGTCAACCGCACGACCGACTCGTTCTGGGCCGGGAACCGTCACGCCGACGTCGCGTCGGCGCGACGCGCCCTCGACGAGGCGGTCGCCCTCGGCGCCGACATCGTCGACGTCGGCGGTGTGCGTGCCGGTCAGGAGGGTGAGGTCGTCACGCCCGAGCAGGAGATCGAGCGGGTCGTGCCGTTCCTGGCCCGGGCCCGGGAGGACCACCCGAACCTGCTGCTCAGCCTCGACACCTGGCGCTCGGAGGTGGCCAGGGTGGCGGCCGCGGAGGCGGGGCTCGACCTCGTCAACGACACCTGGGCCGGCCACGACCCCGACCTGGTGCACGTCGCCGCGCGGGCCGGGGCGGGCTACGTCATCTCGCACACCGGCGGCCTGCCACCGCGCACCGACCCGATCGGCGTGACCTACCCGCCCGAGCCGATCGGCGTCGTCGACGACGCGCTGCGCACGCTGCGCGAGGGGGCCGAGCGCGCGGTCGCGGCCGGCATCCCCGCCGGGCGCGTCCTCGTCGACCCGACCCTCGACTTCGGCAAGACGACCGCGCACTCCCTGACCCTGCTGCGCCACACTGAGTCGATCGTGGCGCTCGGCTACCCCGTGCTCCAGGCGCTCTCGCGCAAGGACTTCGTCGGCGAGACCCTCGGCCTGCCTCCCGACGACCGGCTCGAGGGCACCCTGGCCGCCACCGCCGTCGCCGCGTGGCTGGGCGCCACGGTGTTCCGGGCGCACGACGTGCGGGCCACTCGCCGGGTCGTCGACATGGTGGCGTCGATCCGGGGTGAGCGACCGCCACGGCTCGCCGTGCGCGGGGTGCCCCAGTGAGCCCCGGCGGCGGGGTGGCGAGTGGGGCAGCCGGCCCGCTGGCCGGCATCCGGGTGGTCGAGCTCGGCGGCATCGGGCCGACGCCCTTCGCCGGGATGATGCTCGCCGAGCTGGGCGCCGACGTCGTGCGGGTCGACCGGCCCGGCGAGTCCAACCCGCTGGCCCTCGCGGGGGGTCTGCGGCGCTCGCGGCCGAGCATCGCGGTCGACCTCAAGCACGAGGCGGGCCGGCGAGTGGTGCAGCGCCTGGTCGACGACGCCGACGTGCTGGTCGAGGGCTACCGGCCGGGGGTGGTCGAGCGGCTCGGCCTCGGGCCGGAGGAGTGCCTCGCCCGCAACCCGAGGCTGGTGCACGCGCGGATGACCGGGTGGGGGCAGACGGGGCCGTGGGCGCACCGGGCCGGGCACGACATCACGTATGCGGCGGTGTCGGGCACGCTGCACGCGCTCGGAACCGCGCAGCGGCCGGTCACGCCGGTGCCGGTGATCGGTGACTTCGCGGGGGGCTCGATGTACCTCGTGGTCGGGGTGCTCGCCGCCCTCATCGCCCGCGGCACCACCGGGCGCGGCCAGGTCGTCGACGCCGCCATGGTCGACGGCGCCGCC
>DASQEZ010000058.1:0-3739 GCA_035633415.1 Ornithinibacter sp.
AAGCCCGAGCCGGCCACGTCGTCGAAGTCGAGCTCCTCGAGCTCCTTGAGGCGGGTGAGCCGCTTGGAGATCGTCTGGAAGTTGGTGAGCATGCCGCCGAGCCAGCGGTGGTTGACGTACGGCATCCCCACGCGGGTCGCCTGCTCGGCGATCGGCTCCTGCGCCTGGCGCTTGGTGCCGACGAACAGGATGGTGCCGCCGTGGGCGACGGTCTCCTTGACGAACTCGTACGCGTTGTTGATGTAGGTCACCGACTGCTGCAGGTCGATGATGTAGATGCCGTTGCGCTCGGTCATGATGAAGCGCTTCATCTTGGGGTTCCAGCGTCGGGTCTGGTGCCCGAAGTGGACGCCGCTCTCGAGGAGCTGGCGCATGGTGACGACGGCCATCGTCGTTCTCCTTGCTCTGAGGTTGTCAGTTCCGTCGGTGGCGCTCCCCTCCTGCTGGAGGGTCGTCGTCCACCTGCCTGGTGCCCGGTCACACCCCGGACGGACGCTCCCGAGGGGGGGCGATCCGCCACTGCCGTGGTGTGCCCTGCGCCGCCCGTGAGGGGTCGCAGAGAAGGACACGCGAATTCGACCGGCCGAGACCGGTCGTGAGTCCATTCTACGGAGGTGCGGGCCCGGGCACCTAATCGGTCGGCGGGCGGCGGATCGGGGCGCCCGCACGGCATCCGGAGGGCAGGTTGCCGGCCTCGTGGGCTCGCTCGGGGCGAGCCGGCCGGGACACTCAGGGCACGGCATCCGGGCGGGTGGCGCACGCGCGGCAATAGCCTGCGGGCATGACCCACTTCCCCGGGCCCGCCGGTCGCCCCCTCGGTCACCCCGCTCTCGCTCCTTTCGGGACGACGATCTTCGCCACGATGTCGGCGCTGGCGGCCGAGCACGCGGCGATCAACCTCGGCCAGGGGTTCCCCGACACCGACGGGCCGCCAGAGGTGCTCGACGCGGCGGTCGCGGCCATCCGGGGCGGGCGCAACCAGTACCCGCCGGGCGCCGGCGACCCCGAGCTGCTCGACGCGATCGCGGCGCACCAGAAGCGGTTCTACGGCGTCGAGGTCGACGCGCGCTCGGAGGTGCTCGTGACGGTCGGCGCGACCGAGGCGATCGCCGCCACCGTGTTGGCGCTCGTGCAGCCGGGCGACGAGGTGGTGACCTTCGAGCCGTACTACGACTCCTACGCGGCGACCATCGCGCTGGCCGGCGGGGTGCGACGCACGTCGGTGCTGCGCTTCCCGGACTTCGCGGTCGACGAGGCGTCCCTGAGGGCCGCGTTCTCGTCGCGCACCCGGGTGGTGCTGCTCAACACCCCGCACAACCCGACGGGGAAGGTGTTCACGCGGGGCGAGCTCGACCTGGTCTGTGCACTGGCTCGTGAGCACGACGCGTGGGTGGTGACCGACGAGGTGTACGAGCACCTGACCTTCGACGGCTGCGAGCACGTGCCGGTGTCGACGCTGCCCGGGATGCGCGAACGGACCCTGACGATCTCCTCGGCGGGCAAGACGTTCTCGACGACCGGGTGGAAGGTCGGCTGGGTGTCGGGGCCGGCCGAGGCCGTGGCGGCGGTGCGGGCGGTCAAGCAGTTCCTCACGTACGTCGGATCAGGGCCGTTCCAGCCGGCGGTGGCCGCCGGCCTCGGCCTGCCGGATGCCGTGTACACCGGGCTCGCGTCGTCGCTCGCGGACAAGCGCGACCGGCTCGTCGAGGGGCTGGGCCGGGCCGGGATGTCGGTGGCGGTGCCACAGGGCACCTACTTCGTCATCGCGGATGCCGCGCCATTGGGTGCCGTCGACGCCCTCGCGTTCTGCCAGGAGCTACCGGCGCGCGCCGGGGTCGTGGGGGTGCCGGTGTCGGTGTTCCACGATGATGCGGACGCGGCACGCACGCTGGTGCGGTTCGCCTTCTGCAAGCGCGACGACGTGCTCGACGAGGCGTGCCGCCGGCTCGGAGCCCTTCGGGACTGAGTCGCTGTGGGGGCGGCTGGGTCGGCCGTTGCCCTGCGCCTTTCCTTCGTCCACAGGGTGGTCGTGTCGCGGGTGTCATCCACAGCGGCCGGCTGATGGTTCCGCCGCCACCTCGCACCCCGCGAGGCTGCTGCCATGACACGGCTCCTGCTCTCCACGCTCGTCCTCGCCACCGGCGCGACGGTGGTCGCCGCGGCTGTGGTGGTACCGGGGACGGCCGGGCGCCCCGCCGCAGTCGCCGACCCCCCCGTCCGCTCGGGCACGTTCACCCGGCCGGCCGAGGTCACGCACCCGCCGGGCTCGGCCGTGCCGGGCTCGGCGGGGCCCGCACCAGGCGCTCGGGTGGCTGCGCCGGGGCAGCACCAGCTGTCGGCGCGAGCGGGCCCTGCCTCGACGGACCGGGCGCGGTGGCGCTGGCCGATTCGGCCCCGGCCACCCTTGGTGCGCCCGTTCCGGGCGCCGCCGACCCCGTACGCCGCTGGGCACCGTGGCCTCGACCTCGCAACCGTCGACGGCGCGGTGGTCCTTGCGGTCGAGGGCGGCACGGTGACCCACGCGGGGACGGTGGCGGGGCGTGGCACCGTCACCGTGGCCCACTCCGGGGGGCTGAGCAGCACCTACGAGCCGGTCCGCGCCGTCGTGTCCGTCGGTGAGGTCGTCTCGGCCGGTGCGGTCCTGGGTACGGTCAGTGCCCGCGACGGACCGGCCCATTGCGGTGCCCGCGTCTGCCTGCATCTGGGCGCCCGCCGGGCGGAGGCGTACCTCGACCCGCACCCGCTGCTCGCCGGCGGGTGGCTGGCCCTGCTGCCCCTGAGGTGACCCGGGTGCGGTGAGCTCTCGATGGGGGCAGGCCCGCTCAGCCGGGGAGGCCGAGCCGGTCCACCGGCGCCTCGAATGCGAGAGCCACGACTGCCGAGGCGGGGTGAACGGCCGGTGCCGCCGCCCCCTCGCCGGGCTCGCGCAGGACGAAGTACCAGGTCGCGACAGCCACGAGCACCAGCAGCACGGCAAGAACGAGGGCCCGTCGGCTCTTGCGGGTCGGAGTGCCGGCTGGCTCCTGCGCTGCGCCGGGGTGGCCATTCGCCTCCGGGGCGGCTGCAGCGCTGGCCGGGCCAGGGCCTTCGTCGGGGTTCTCTGCGGGCTCCGGGGGTGGCTCGTGGCGCCGGCGCCGATTCGCTGCGTACAGCTGCGAAGGCGGCTCGACGATGATCAGCTCCGCGGACTCGTCCACCTCCGCCTCGCCCTCGAAGTAGTCGGCGCCACGCCACGCGACAGCGACATGCGGTGTGGATGCCGGCTCAACCTCCTCGGGCTCGGCCACAAGCTCCGGCTCGACCAGGTCCTCCTCGGGCTCGGGCTCCGGCTCGTCCGCAGGCTCCGGCTCCGGCTCGACCAAAAGCTCCGGCTCGACCAGGTCCTCCTCGGGCTCCGGCTCCGGCTCGTCCGCAGGCTCGGGCTGGGGCTCGGCCACAAGTTCTGGCTCGGCCTCCGGCTCGTCCGCAGACTCCGGCTCCGGCTCGACCATAAGCTCTGGCTCGGCCAGGTCCTCCTCGGACTCCGGTTCCGGCTCGCCCGCAGGCTCCGGCTCGACCTGGTCCTTCTCGGGCTCGGGTTCAGCCACAGGCTCGGGCACGGGCTCGGCCTCCGGCTCGACCACGTCCTCCTCGGACTCCGGCTCCGCGACGCGCTCCGGCTGGACCACGTCCTCCTCGGACTCCGGCTCCGCGACGCGCTCCAGTTCGACCAGGTCGTCCTCGGACTCCGGCTCGACCA
>DASQEZ010000059.1:0-15137 GCA_035633415.1 Ornithinibacter sp.
CTGTCCTCGGGCACGACGTGGGTGGTGATGGGGGCGCGGCCGGCCGGCAGCTCGCGCAGCGTGGAGGTCTCGAGGTCGCCGAACACCGTCATCGCCACGGGGCGCGGGATCGGCGTCGCGGTCATGACGAGCACGTGGGGCGGCACGGTTCCCTTGCCGCGCAGGGCGTCTCGCTGCTCGACACCGAAGCGGTGCTGCTCGTCGACGACGACGAGGCCGAGGTCGAAGAAGTCGACGTTCTCCTGCAGCAGCGCGTGGGTGCCGACGACGATGCCGGCATCGCCGGTGACGATGTCGAGGAGGGTGCGACGGCGCTCGCCGGTCGACTGGCTGCCGGTGAGGAGGGCGACACGGGTGCCGTGCTCGGCGCCGCCCAGCATCCCGCCCTCGGCGAGGTCGCCGAGCATGGCGGTGATCGTGCGGTGGTGCTGCGCGGCGAGCACCTCGGTGGGGGCGAGCAGGGCGGCCTGGCCACCGGAGTCGACGGCCGCGAGCATCGCGCGCAGCGCGACGACGGTCTTGCCCGAGCCGACCTCCCCCTGCAGCAGCCGGTGCATCGGCACGTCGCGGCCCATCTCGTCGGCGATCGTGGCACCGACCTCCTGCTGGCCCGCGGTGAGCGTGAACGGCAGCCGTGCGTCGAAGGCCTCGAGCAGGCCCCCGGCCCGGGCCGGCCGCGGCGTGGTCGACTGCCCCGCCGCCGCCAGCCGCCGCTGGGCCAGCGTCACCTGGAGGACGAACGCCTCCTCGTAGCGCAGCCGTCGGCGCGCCGTCTCGACCTCGTCCAGGGTGTCGGGGGTGTGGATGCCGCGCAGCGCGTCGGTGCGCGACACCAGCCGGCGTCGCTCCCGGACCTCGGGGGGCAGGGCGTCGGGCACGTCGTCGAGCACGTCGAGCACGCGTCGCACGCTCTCGGTGACGGTCCACGTGTGCAGCGACCCGACGGAGCGGTAGATCGGGATGAGCGCCTTGCGGTCACCGGCGTCGAAGTCGTCGAGCATCGTGTAGCCCGGGTGGGTGAGCTGGAGCCGGCTGTTGTAGAGGCCGACCGTGCCGGCGAAGATGCCCCGGGCTCCGGGCACCAACGCCTTCTCGTGCCCCCACGCCTTGAAGAAGGTGATGTCGATGTCGTGCCGACCGTCGGTGATGACGACGTTGAGCATGGTGCCCTTGCGCCTCTGCATCGGGCGGGTCGAGGCGCTCTTGACCTCGGCGACGCCGACGAGGAACCTGCCCGGCTCGGCCGTGCCGAGGTCGCTGTCGCGGGTGCGGTAGCGCCGCGGCCAGAACGCCAGCAGGTCACCGACCGTGTGGATGTCGCGGGCCTTGGCGAACTTGGTGGCCGCGGTGGCGATGATCGGCGCGAGCTTGCTCGACTCGGTCGCCACGTCAGAGCACCCCCACTCACTCCACCCCGATCAGGAGGGGGTAGACGGGCTGTCCGCCATCGATGAGGACGACCTCGAGCTCGGGCCGGTCGTGCTCGAGGGCCGCCGCGACGCCGGCGCCGAGCCCAGCCTCGGCCTCGGCACCCACGACCAGGGTCACGAGCTCGCCACCGGCCGACAGCAGCCGGTCGAGCACCTCGCGCGCCGCCGTCGCCACGTCGGTGCCGAGGAACGCGACGTCGCCGTCGACGATGCCCAGCACGTCGCCCGGGTGGCAGACGCCGGCCCAGGTCAGCGCCTCCTTGCTCGCGATGGACACGCCACCGTGCCGGGTCGCGACCGCGGCCCCGGTCATCGAGACGACGTTGGCGTGCACCGAGCGGGTGGGGTCGAGCACCGCGAGGGCGGCCAGGGTCTGGACGGTGGTGCGCGCCGGCACCACGTGGGCGTCGATGCCCGCTCCGGCGGCCGCCTGGGCCGCGATCCCGGCGGCCATGAAGGTGTCGCGGTCGCCCGGCAGCAGCACCACGGCGGCAGACCCGGTCGACTCCACGGCTTCGAGCAGCTGGCCGGCCGACGCGCGGCGCCCCGGGCCGGACGCGACGACGACCGCGCCCGCCGCTCGCAGCAGCGCGGCGATGCCCGGCCCGGCCGCGCAGGCGACGACGGCCAGGGGTGCCGGCTGGTCGCGGCCGCCGACCTGGGTGGCGAAGTGGGTGATCCGGATCCGCTCGGGGCGGCCGGCGACGACGCCGGCCTCGACCGCGGCGCCCGGGTCGTCGACGTGCACGTGGACGTTCCACAGGTCCGGGCCGCCGACCACGAGCAGTGAGTCGCCGAGGCCGTCGAGGGTGCGGGTCAGCGTGTCCACCGCCCCCTGGGTGGTGTCGGTGAGCAGGTACATCACCTCGTACGCCGGGCCCTCGCCGTGGGCCTCGCCCACCCGGTCGAGCGGGTCGTGGCCGGGCAGGACGGGTGAGGTGGTCACGGCGCCGCCGGGCACGGCATCCGAGGTGGTCGTGGCGCCCGGGGCACCCACGGGCGGGCGCTGGCGCCACTCGTCGCGCCGGTGCAGCGGAGGGCCGGCCGAGAGCAGCCCCTCGTCGGTGGCGGACCAGCGCCCGGTGACGACCCGGTGGAACGACTCGAGCATGAGCACGCACCCGGCACCGCCGGCGTCGACGACCCCGGCGCGGGCCAGGGCCTCGAGCTGGTCGGGCGTGCGGGCCAGGGCCTCCTGCGCGGCGTCGACCGCGGCCTCGCACACGTCGGCGAGCGAACCCCCTGCGTCGGCGGCCTCGACCGCGGCGGCGGCGCCGGCATCCGCGACGGTGAGGATGGTGCCCTCCTGGGGGTGCGCGACGCAGGCGCGGGCGGCGGCGGCCCCGGCCGCGAAGGCCTCGGCGAGCAGCAGGGCGTCGACGACCTCGGCCTTGCGCTCGATGACCGCGTCGCACAGCCCCCCGACGAGCTGGCTGACGATGACCCCGGAGTTGCCGCGAGCCGAGAGCAGGATGGCGCGCTTGAGGGTGCGGCACTCCTGCACGAGGGTGGCGTCACCGAGGATGCCGGCGTCCTCGTGGGCGGCGACGACCTCGTCGATGGCGGCGTCGAAGGTGAGGTAGAGGTTGGTGCCGGTGTCGCCGTCGGGCACCGGGAAGACGTTGAGCGCGTCGATCTCGGTGCGCCGGGCCGCCAGCGCCGCACGGGTCAGGAGCGCCCAGTGGCGGGCGTCGGCAGCGGTGAACACGGCGGGCACGGCCTCACCCTAACGACCTGCACCGTCCCTGCCGGGGACCGTTTTGGTCCACCGGGCGCGCCTCGGCTACTCTTGTCCGGTTGCGCGCCTGCTCTTGCGGGCCGCCGAAGACCAACCTTTTCCCACACTTCAGGAGTTCACCCGTGGCTGCCAACTGCGACGTCTGCGGCAAGGGACCCGGTTTCGGGCACAGCATCTCGCACTCGCACCGCCGCACCAAGCGTCGCTGGAACCCCAACATCCAGCGCGTCAAGGCACTCGTCGGCGACGCCGGTGTGACCCCGAAGCGACTCAACGTCTGCACCTCCTGCCTCAAGGCGGGCAAGGTCAAGCGCTGACCCCCTGACGCACCCAGAGCGGGCGGCTCCCCATCCGGGGAGCCGCCCGCTCTGTTCTCCGGTGGCCAGGTCCGGTGACCTCGTGGTCCGGGCGGATGCCGCGGTGGCCGTCAGCGAGCGAAGTGGTCCCAGCCGTGGGCGTGCGGCACCACGCCGTCGACCGTGACGCGGATGCCGTCACCCGCCTCGGGCAGCACCCTCCCGACCACCCGCCAGGTCTCCTCGGCCCCCTCACCGGCGGGCCCCGGACCCGGCAGCGACGCCTCGTCCGCGAAGACGCCGACGAGCGAGTGCTCCTCCCCCCCGGAGAGCACCTGGTGCAGCGCATCGACCTCGCCCAGGGCCGTGTCCAACGGGCCGGCGGCGTAGTGCTCGCGCAGCACCGACCCGTCGAGGTCGACCAGCACGCCGCTCGCCGCCGCGACCCGGCCCAGGTCGGTGACCAGGCCGTCGGAGACGTCGACGAGCGCGTGTGCCCCGGCCGCGGCCGCCCGCGGCCCGGCCCGCCAGGGCGGCACGGGGGCCCGGTGGGCACGGATGAGCGCGCGCACGGCGAGGGGCCGCGCACCGAGGACCTCCGGCCCTGCCAGGACCTGGTCGGGGTCGGTCTCGCCGCGCTCGAGGAGGGCCAGCCCCCCACCGGACCAGCCCAGCGTGCCGCAGACCGCGACGACGTCGCCGGGCCGGGCCCCGGAGCGCAGCACCGGCGCCAGGCCGCGCAGGTCGCCCAGGGCCGTGACCGAGATGACGACGACACCGGGCGGCGCCGACGACAGGTCACCGCCGACGACCGGCGCCCCGGCCTGCTCGGCGAGCGAGGAGATGCCGCGTGCGAGGTCGACGGCCCACTCCACCTCGAGCTCGGGGTCCGCGACCAGCGAGACGAGCAGCGCGGTCGGCACGGCGCCCATCGCGGCGACGTCGGCCAGGTTCTGGGCGGCTATCTTGACCCCGACGTCGTGGGCACTGGACCACTCGTCGCGCCAGTCCCGGCCACGGACCATCGAGTCGGTCGTCGCCACGACGGACCCACCGGGCGTGCCGACGACCGCGGCGTCGTCACCGGGACCGACCGGGACCGAGCCCCACGCGTGTGGGACGGCCCCGGCATACACCGGGAACACGCGGGCGAGCAGCTCACCCTCGCTGATGTCGCGCAACCGCACTGGACCAACCCTCCCGAGACGTGGGGACTCCCGGCACGGTAGCGTCTGTGCGAGCGCCGGTGCTGATCGGCGCCCCGCGAGAAGAGGGACCCCGCCGGGCCCCGACGACCTACGAAGAGGTGGCACTGCAGTGGTACAGGCCTACATCCTGATCCAGACCGACGTCGGCCGCGCCGCGTCGGTGGCCTCGGCCATCGCCGAGCTCGAGGGCGTCGCGCTGGCCGAGGACGTCACCGGCCCCTACGACGTCATCGCCCGAGTCGAGGCCGGTACCGTCGACGAGCTCGGCAAGCTCGTCATCGCCAAGATCCAGGACGTCGAGGGCATCACCCGCACCCTCACCTGCACGGTGGTCCACGTCTGAGCGGGCGCAGCACCCTCTCGACGGCGGCAGCGCTCGGCGCGGCCGCCGTCGTGCTGTCCGCGTGCTCCTCGGCGGTCGAGGTGTCCACCCCGTCGGCGGCGTCGGGAGCCGCCTGTGCCGCTGCCGGGCCGCTCCTGCCCTCGACCGTGTCGGGCCTGACACGTCGCACGACCGAACCCGGCTCCCCCGGCGTGGCCGCCTGGGGTGACCCGGCGGTGATCGCCCGGTGCGGGGTCGCCGCACTGGGCCCCACCGACACCGAGTGCCTCGAGGTCGACGGGGTCGGCTGGATCCCGGACCCGCTCAGCGACGGCACCCGCTTCACCTCGTTCGGCACCGACCCCGCGCTCGAGGTGCTCGTTCCGAAGACCTACGCACCCGAGCCGCTGCTGCTCCCGGCCTTCGCGCCCGCGGCGAAGGCGCTGCCGTCCAACGGGCTCGCCTGCCGCTGAGGGTGACCCACAAGGCGACGGGTCTCAGCGCAGGCCGGTGCGGCGCTCCAGCGCCAGCCCGATCAGCTCGTCGATGAGCTCGGGATAGGTCATCCCGCTGGCCGCCCACATCCGCGGGTACATCGAGCTCGGCGTGAACCCCGGCATCGTGTTGACCTCGTTGACGAGCACGTCGCCGGTCTCGGTGAGGAAGAAGTCGACCCGGGCCAGGCCCTCGCAGCCAGCCACGTCGAACGCCTGCGCCGCCATCTCCCGGATCCGGTCGGCGACCACGGGCGGCACGTCGGCGGGGGTCTCCAGCCGGACGTCGCCCTCGGAGAGGTACTTCGCCTCGTAGTCGTAGAACTCGTGGTTCTGCACGACGATGCACTCGCCGAGCTCGCTGGTGCGGGTCGGGTCGGTGCCGTGCCCCTCGAGCACGCCGCACTCGATCTCGCGCCCGAACACCGCCGCCTCGACGACGACCTTCGGGTCGTGCTCACGGGCCGCCTCGATCGCGGCCTCCAGTCCCTCGGGGGTAGTCACCTTGGAGATCCCCATGCTCGAACCGGCTCGCGCCGGCTTGACGAACACCGGCCACGAGAGGCCGTGCACGGCATCCATCGCGGCGGCCTTGTCGCGCCGCCACTCCTTGTCGGTGATCACCGTGTACGGCCCGACCGGCAGGCCCGCGGACGCGAGCAGCACCTTCATGACGTGCTTGTCCATCATCACCGCGGATGCCGTGACACCGGACCCGACGTACCTCACGTCCGCGAGGTCGAGCAGGCCCTGGATGGTGCCGTCCTCACCGAACGGGCCGTGCAGCAGCGGGAAGACGACGTCGACCTCGCCCAGGGTGCGTGGCGGCTGCCCGGCCTCCTGCACGACGAAGGTGCGGTCGACGGCGCTCGTCGGCACGATGACGCTCGCGGCCTCGGTGTCGACCTCCGGCACGTGGCCGTGGGCCAGGCGCAGGCGCTCGGGGTCGTCCGGGGCGAGCACCCAGTGGCCGTCCTTGGCGATGCCGACCGGCACGACGTCGTAGCGGTCGCGGTCGAGCGCCTCGAGCACGCTGGCTGCCGTCGCGCACGACACGGCGTGCTCGGAGGAACGGCCCCCGAAGACCAGGGCCACCCGGATGCGCGCGGGGGCGTCACCCTCGTGGGTCAGGACAGGGCTGGTGTCGTCGCTGCTCATCGCCCGCGACTCTATCCGCTGGCCCACCCCCGGCCGGTGGGTGGTCGGGACCGGACGCGACGGCATCCGACGCCGGCCACGGCATACCCTGACGGGCGTGACCGAGATCCCCCCCAGCCCGGATGCCGCCCGGCTCGCCCCCGCCACCCGGGTGGTGGCGCTCGGGCGCGAGGAGGTGGTCGCCGGCGGCCAGGTGGGCGCGCCGCTCACGCTCACCTCGACCTACCACGCCGGCGGCGACGTGGTCTACGCGCGCACGGGCAACCCCACCTGGACGGCCTTCGAGAGCGCCCTCGGCGACCTCGAGGGCGGCGACGCGCTCGTCCTGTCGTCCGGGATGGCGGCGGTGACGGCGGCGCTCTCCCTGCTCCCCCACGGTGGCGCCGTCGTCGCACCCGACGCGGCGTACAACGCCACACTCGCCACGCTCGCGGCCCGCGAGGCCGAGGGGTCGGCCACGGTGCGTCGCGTCGACGTGGCCGACACCGACGCGGTGCTGGCCGTGCTCGACGGCGCCGACCTGCTCTGGCTGGAGTCGCCCACCAACCCGCTGCTCGAGGTCGCCGACCTGCCGACCCTGCTCGCCGCGGCCCGCGAGCGCGGGGTGCTCACCGTGGTCGACAACACCTTCGCCACCCCGCTGCTCCAGCGACCCCTCGAGCTCGGCGCCGACGTCGTCGTGCACTCGGTGACCAAGTACCTCTCCGGCCACAGCGACGTGCTGCTCGGCGCCGTCGTCACGCCCCCCACGGATGCCGGCCGCGCGCACCACCAGCGGCTGCTCACCCACCGCACGCTGCACGGGGCGATCGCCGGGCCGATGGAGGTCTGGCTCGCCCTGCGCGGACTGCGCACCCTGCACCTGCGGGTCGAACGGGCCCAGGCCAGTGCCGTCGAGCTCGCGGCCCGGCTGCGCGGGCACCCCGCCGTGGAGCGGGTGCGCCACCCGGGCTGGGGCGGCATCGTCGCCATCGAGGTCACGGGGGGTCCCGAGGGCGCCGAGCGGGTCTGCGCAGCGACCCGCGTGTGGGTGCACTCGACGAGCCTCGGCGGGGTCGAGAGCCAGCTCGAGCGGCGCCGACGCATCCCCGGCGAGCCGGTCAAGGTGCCGGAGAACCTGGTCCGGCTCTCGGTCGGTATCGAGGACGTCGAAGACCTCTGGCGCGACCTGTCCCAGGCCCTCGACCTCGCCTGAGCCGTATCCGGGCGGCGCTAGGCGGACTCGGCCTTGCGGGGGCGCGACAGCAGCGCCGCGACGACCTCGGGGGCCGTGCGGTCGTGCTGGATCATCGCGTCGACCTGCTCGATGATCGGCACGTCGACGTCGTTGTTGCGGGCCAGGTCGAGGATCGAGGTGCACGACTTCACGCCCTCGGCGGTCTGCTTGGTCACCGCCACGACCTCCGAGACGGCCATCCCCTGCCCGAGGCGCACCCCGAAGGAGTGGTTGCGCGACAGCGGCGACATGCACGTGGCGATGAGGTCGCCGACCCCGGCCAGCCCCGCGAAGGTGACGGCGTCGCCGCCGAGCGCCGTACCGAGCCGCATCGTCTCGGCCAGGCCGCGGGTGATGATCGAGGCCTTGGAGTTGTCGCCCATGCCCAGGCCCTCGGCCATGCCGACGGCCAGCGCGATGACGTTCTTCACGGCGCCGCAGATCTCGGTGCCCACGACGTCCGACGCCGTGTACGGGCGGAAGTAGGGCGCGGCGCACGCGGCAGCGACCAGCTCGGCCATCTGGGCGCTCGCCGACGCCACGACCGAGGCGGCCGGCTGCTTCACGGCGATCTCACGGGCCAGGTTCGGCCCGGACACGATGACGATGCGCTCCTGCTCGACCCCGCCGACCTCGGCGATGACCTCCGACATGCGCTTCGTGGTGCCCAGCTCGACACCCTTCATCAGCGACACGACGGCCGACGACGCCGGCAGCGCCGACCCCCACGCGGTGAGGTTGGCCCGCAGCGTCTGCGAGGGCACGGCGAGCACGACGATGTCGGCGCCGGCGGCGGCCTCGGCCGGGTCGGTGGTCGCTCGGATGGTGCTCGGCAGGCGCAGCTCGGGCAGGTAGTCGCGGTTGACCCCGCCGTTGATCTGGTCCACGACCTCCTGGCGGCGACCCCACATCGTGACGTCCGTACCGGCATCCGCGAGCACCGAAGCGAAGGCCGTGCCCCAGCTGCCCGTGCCGTAGACCGCTGCGCTCGTCATGAGGCCTCCTCCAGGGGGCGGGGCTTGCCGATGGGTGTGATGCCGTGGGCGCGTGGGTCGAAGCGCGAGACGGGGGCCTTCTCGCCGCGCAGCACCTCGAGCTCGGCGGTGATCGCGGCCATGATCCGGGCGGTGGCCTCGTAGAGCACCTCGGCGGTGATCTCGCGGCCGTACAGGTCGTCGAGGGCGACGGGCTTGCCGGCGCGGACCTTCATGGTCTTGCGGGGCAGCAGGCGCAGCCTCTTGGAGTAGGGAGCCAGCACCTCGTGCGCGCCCCAGGTCGCGACGGGGATGACCGGGCACTCCGTCTCGAGGGCGACGCGGGCGGCGCCGGTCTTGCCGCGCATCGGCCACAGGTCGGGGTCGCGGGTCAGGGTGCCCTCGGGGTAGATCGCGACGCACTTGCCGGCCCGCACCGCCGCCACGGCCGCCCGGTAGGCGTCGGCGGCCCGGCCCGACTCGCGGTAGACCGGGATCTGGTCGGCGTTCCGCACGATCGCCCCGACCACCGGCGCCGTGAACACCTCGACCTTGCCCAGGTAGCGCGGGGAGTGCCCGTGGTCGACGAGGAAGTGCCCGAAGACGAGCGGCTCGAGGTAGCAGTAGTGGTTGGGGCTGACGACGTAGCCACCCTGCGTCGGGAGGTTCTCGGCACCGGACCACTCGCGCTTCATGAACAGCATGAACAGCGGTCGGACGATGGCGATCACGAGACGGTAGGTGAAGGGCCGGGAGTGGTCCGAGGGGGTCGTCACGCGCTGCCTTCCGTGGGGTCGGGTCAAGGCATTGTGGTCCGCCCACGGGGCGATGTCGAGCGTGGCACGTCGTGTTGGCAGGATCGGGGCGTGCGCGAACCGGAGCAGGGCTGGGCGGTCGTCGTCCCCGTCAAGGGCGGTCCGCTCGCCAAGAGCCGCCTCCACCTCCCGCGTGCGAACCGCGCCGAGCTCGCCGACGCCTTCGCGCGCGACACCGTGGCCGCGCTCGCAGCCGGGATGCCGGGGATGCCCGTGCTCGTCGTCACCTCCGACCCCGACGTCACGCACTGGGTCCTGGCCGCCGGGCACGCGGTGGTCGCCGACCCCGGTTCCGGCCTGGACGGCGCCGTCGCAGCAGGGGTGGTCACCGCTCGCGCCGGCGGGGCGAGCAGGGTCGCCGTCGTGCTCGGGGACCACCCGGCGCTGCGGCCGGCCGAGGTGCGCGCGGCGCTGGTCGCGGCGGGCGAGCACCCGGCATCCGTGGTGGCCGATGCCGACGACGACGGCACCGCCCTGCTCACGCTGACGCCCGGTGCGGCCGCGGGTGGGGTGCGCACGGCCTTCGGGCCCGGCAGCGCAGCCGCCCACGAGCGGCTCGGCCACCACCGGCTCGACCTCGACCTCCCGGGCCTGCGGGTCGACGTCGACGACTCAGCCGCGCTGGCCGTCGCGACCCGGCTCGGGCTCGGCCCGTGCAGCCGTGCGGCGCTCGCGCACGCTAGCCTTCCGGGCGTGCAGGCGACCATCCACCGCATCGAGCCCGACGGCTCCGGCGCCGCCCTGCTCGACGACGGCCGCGAGGTGACCGTGCCGGCCGGGGCCGCGGTGGCCAGCGGCCTGCGGCACCTGCGGGTCGGGCAGCGGGTCAGCGTCGAGCTCGACGAGACCGGTCGGGCTGCGACCCGGGTCTGGGTGGTCGGCATCGGCCCCGGCGAGGACATCCACTGACCGCCCCCTGACTCGGCGCGAGGGGGCGCGTGGTCAGGACACGGACGCCGCGTGGCGGCGACGGCTGGGCCGTCGTCGCCACGCGGCGTCGTTTCGTGAGCGGCGAGCTACTTCTTCGCCGGAGCCTTCTTGGCGGGGGCCTTCTTGGCGGCGGCCTTGGCCGGCGCCTTCTTCGCCGGGGCCTTCTTCGCCGGAGCCGCCTTGGCCGGCGCCTTCTTCGCCGCCGCCTTCGCCGGAGCCGCCTTCGCCGGAGCCGCCTTGGCCGGCGCCTTCTTGGCAGGCGCCTTGGCTGCGGGTGCCTTGCTCGCGACCGCCTTCGTGGCGGCCTTCGTGGTCCCGGTGGCCTTGCGTGCCGTTGCCGTGGTGGTGGCGGCGACCTTCTTCGCGACGGCCTTGGCCGGAGCGCTCGCAGCGGCGGCGGTGCGAGCCGCGGCCCTGACCGGAGCAGCGGCGACGGCCACCGCGGCACCGGCCGCGGCGCGACCGGTTGCGGGTGCGTTCTTCGACAGCGTGCTCGGCTTCTTCACGTACGACTTGAACGAGGTGCCGGCGCGGAAGCGCGGCGCCTTCGACTTGGGGATGCGCACCGAGGTGCCCGTGTGCGGGTTGCGCCCGGTGCGCGCGGCGCGCTCGACCCGGTCGAACGTGCCGAACCCGGTGATCGACACCTTCCCGCCCCGCACGACCTCGCGGACGATGGTGTCGAGGACGGCCTCCAGGGCGTCGTTGGCGGCCTTGCGGCTGCCGAGTCGCTTCTCCAGCTCCTTGACGAGATCTGCCTTGTTCACGTGGACCCACTCCAAGTCGAGACGGCGTCGGGGCACGCCCGACGGCGGTGTCATGGCCTGCGGATGCCCGGCCTGGCTCGACGCTATGCCTGCTCAGGCGGTAAATCCACCATTGACTCGGCGTGTTATCCGTTGTGGCACAACGGGTTCGCTGGCGGAGATGGCCGGTCAACCGTCACACGCGTCACTCCAGCCACACGGATGCCGGCAGCGGACCCTGCGTCACGGCATCCGAACGCGTTGTGCGAGAGACGAACTGCTCAAGCGGTGACGGTCGGCTTCCAGCTGGGACGTTGCCCCTCGAAGGTGGTGATGTCACCCTCGTGCCGCAGGGTGAGGCTGATGTCGTCAAGACCCTCCAACAGCCGCCAGCGGGTGTACTCGTCGACCTCGAAGCCCGCGACGAGCTCTCCCGCGGTGACCGTGCGCGACACGAGGTCGACGGTCACCGAGGTGCCGGGGTGGTTCTCGAGCAGCTTCCACAGCAGCTCGACGTCGTCCTGGCTGCACTGGGCGGTGAGCAGGCCCTGCTTGCCGCTGTTCCCCCGGAAGATGTCGGCGAACCGCGACGAGATGACCACTCGGAAGCCGTAGTTCATCAGGGCCCACACCGCGTGCTCGCGCGAGGAGCCGGTGCCGAAGTCGGGCCCGGCCACGAGCACCGACCCGGCCGAGAAGCTCGGGTCGTTGAGCACGAACGTCTCGTCGCCGCGCCACGCCGCGAACAGACCGTCCTCGAAGCCGGTACGGGTGACCCGCTTGAGGTAGACGGCCGGGATGATCTGGTCGGTGTCGACGTTGCTGCGGCGCAGCGGCACCCCGATGCCGGTGTGGGTGGTGAAGGCCTCCATCAGCGGGTCTCCTCGTGTGCGGGGCGGAGGTCGGACAGGTCCGAAGGGCTCGACAGGGTGCCGCGCACGGCGGTGGCGGCCGCCACCAGCGGGCTGACCAGGTGCGTGCGCCCACCCTTGCCCTGGCGCCCCTCGAAGTTGCGGTTCGACGTCGACGCGCTGCGCTCCCCCGGTGCCAGCTGGTCGGGGTTCATCCCCAGGCACATCGAGCAGCCGGCGAGGCGCCACTCGGCGCCCGCGGCGGTGAACACCCGGTCCAGGCCCTCACTCTCGGCCTGCAGCCGCACCCGCGCCGACCCGGGGACGACGAGCATCCGCACGCCCTGAGCGACGCGGCGGCCCTCGATGACCGCAGCGGCGGCCCGCAGGTCCTCGATCCTTCCGTTGGTGCAGGAGCCGAGGAAGACCGTGTCGACGTGCACCTCGCGCAGCGGCGTGCCGGGCTGCAGCCCCATGTACTCCAGGGCGCGGCGTGCGTTGGCCTTGTCGTTCTCGTCGGGCATCAGCTCGGGGTCGGGGACGGCGGTGCCCAGGGGCGCGCCCTGGCCGGGGTTCGTGCCCCAGGTGACGAACGGCGTCAGGGTGTC
Source organism: Ornithinibacter sp. (assembly GCA_035633415.1). Taxonomy (GTDB): domain Bacteria; phylum Actinomycetota; class Actinomycetes; order Actinomycetales; family Dermatophilaceae; genus Fodinibacter. The sequence continues at coordinate 12,787 of DASQEZ010000059.1, forward strand.
GGCGTCGAGGACGACCTCCTCGTCGAACTCGGCGTCGTCGTCGGTGCGCAGGTGGCTCCACGCCTCGAGCGCGGCGTCCCAGTCGGCGCCGGTGGGCGCGTGGTCGCGGCCCCGGAGGTACTCGTAGGTCGTCTCGTCGGGCGCGATCATGCCCGCGCGGGCACCGGCCTCGATCGACATGTTGCACACCGTCATCCGAGCCTCCATCGACAGCGCGCGGATGGCGCTGCCGCGGTACTCCAGCACGTAGCCCTGGCCGCCACCCGTACCGATCTTCGCGATGACCGCGAGCACGATGTCCTTGGCGGTGACGCCGTCGGCGAGCTCACCCTCGACCGTGATCGCCATCGTCCGAAACGGCTTGAGCGGCAGGGTCTGGGTGGCGAGCACGTGCTCGACCTCGGAGGTGCCGATACCGAACGCGAGCGCGCCGAACGCACCGTGCGTCGAGGTGTGGCTGTCACCGCAGACGATCGTCATGCCCGGCTGGGTGAGCCCGAGCTGCGGGCCGACGACGTGCACGATGCCCTGCTCGGCGTCGCCCATCGGGAAGATGGTGACCCCGAACTCCTCGCAGTTGCGGCGGAGGGTCTCGACCTGGGTGCGGCTGACCGGGTCCGTGATTGGCCCCGGCGTCGTGGGCACGTTGTGGTCCTCGGTCGCGAGGGTGAGGTCGGTGCGGCGCACCGGCCTGCCGGACAGGCGCAACCCGTCGAACGCCTGCGGGCTGGTCACCTCGTGCAGCAGGTGCAGGTCGATGTAGAGCAGGTCGGGCTCACCCTCCCCGCGGCGCACCACGTGGGACTCCCAGACCTTCTCGGCCAGTGTTCCGGCCATTGCTCCACCTCCACGACGGACCGCCGGACGAGCGGTCGCACGACACCTGCTGACAGCCGGGCGCTGGTGGGCGCCATCGCTGACTCCCGAGATTCGCACGGGCAGGTTGTCGATGGACGTGCGTCTCAGGCACTGAGACGCTAATATCAAGACATGGACAACACTAGTGGCGTCGGGGTCCTCGACAAGGCGGCCATCGTTCTCAGCGCGCTCGAGGCCGGCCCGTCGACCCTCGCGCAGCTCGTCACGGCGACCGGCCTCGCCCGCCCGACGGCGCACCGTCTCGCCGTCGCGCTCGAGCACCACCGGCTCGTCACCCGCGACCTGCAGGGTCGCTTCGTGCTCGGCCCTCGGCTCGGCGAGCTCGCCGCCGCTGCCGGCGAGGACCGGTTGCTGGCCGCCGCGGGCCCGGTGCTCGGTGCGCTGCGCGACCACACCAACGAGAGCGCCCAGCTCTTCCGCCGCCAGGGCGAGCACCGGGTGTGCGTCTCGGCCGCCGAACGCCCCGTCGGGCTGCGCGACTCGATCCCGGTCGGCGCGACGCTGTCGATGCGGGCCGGCTCGGCCGCCCAGGTGCTGCTCGCGTGGGAGGAGCCCGACCGGCTGCACCGGGGCCTTCAGGGCGCCGCCTTCACGGCGACAGCGCTGTCCGGCGTGCGCCGCCGCGGGTGGGCCCAGAGCGTCGGTGAGCGCGAGCCCGGCGTGGCGTCGGTCTCGGCGCCGGTGCGTTCCCCCTCGGGTCGGGTCATCGCCGCGGTGTCGATCTCCGGTCCGATCGAGCGGCTCTCCCGCCAACCGGGCCGGCTGCACGCCGCCACCGTGATCGCCGGGGCCACCAAGCTCACCGAGGTGCTGGCCCGGCACGCCGCGCAGCAGGACGTCCAGAACAACGTCTGAGGCCACCCACGCCGCCTCCCCTCCCCGACTTCTTGCGAATGCGCGACACCGTGCGGTGTCCGGGATCCGCAATAAGTCGGGGAGACCTGCGGGATGCAACACGGATGTCACACGGCGCGCGCCTCGACGCAACACCCGCCCGGCAGATTTCGCAGCACCACACCGGTATGCCGCGCGAGGAGGTCGCCCATGTCTCTCAGCCCCGCCCAGCGCATCGCCCGTGACCGCACCAGGCTGCTCGGTTTCCCGCGGCCCGGTCGTCGGGCGATCGTCGTCGGGGGCGGGCCGATGGCCGCCCGTCGCGCTGCCGCGCTGACCCGGGCCGCCACGCCCGTCACCGTGTTCGCGCCCGTGCTGTGCGACGACGTGTTCGACCTGCTGGCCGAGCGGCTCGTGACGTGGGAGAACCGCTGGCCCGTCGCGGCCGACTTCACCGACGCGTGGTTGGTCCACGCGGCCAGCGGTGACCACGAGATCGACTCCCGGGTGTGCGCCTGGGCCTCGCTGCTGCGCGCCAGCGCCTGACCGGTCAGGACGCCAGCCGCGTGCCGATCCGCTCTCGTGCCGACTCGCCTCGCTGCCCGACGGGTACGACGCCGGCCACGGTGCCGAGCCCG
>DASQEZ010000060.1:0-5624 GCA_035633415.1 Ornithinibacter sp.
CGCATGGTCCACGCCGGGGAGCTCCCGGCGATCCGCGTCGGTCGGTCCTTCCGGGTCCCCGAGGACGAGGTGCACGCCTACCTGCGCAGCTCGTTCGTCGACACCGCGTGATCCGACGCAGCAGCACACGTCCCGTGGGGCGGCCCGCACTGCGGGCCGCCCCACGAGCGCTTCCCCCCGCGTACCACCACCACGACCACGGTTTGGGAGCGGTGCACGCCTGCCGGTAGGGTGGGTAGCCGCACCAGACGCACCAGCATTGAGGACATCCCATGGGTTCAGTCATCAAGAAGCGGCGCAAGCGGATGGCGAAGAAGAAGCACCGCAAGCTCCTTCGCAAGACGCGCCACCAGCGCCGCAACAAGAAGTGACCTCGAGTCACCTCTCGTGCTTCAAAGGTCCCCGGTTCCCGGGGGCCTTTGTCGTTGGTAGGTGACCGCGAAGGCACGGGCCTCGCACCACGGTGGGGGACGCCCCGGTGAGGGGGCTCACCTCCCCCCTGCGGGGGGCACTGGGTAGGGTCGGCACAGAACTCGGCGAGTGAGGAGCAGGGCATGACGTCGGTGGTGCTCGTGACCGGGGTGTCCCGGTACCTCGGGGGCCTCCTCGCGCGCCGGCTCAGCGCCCACCCCTCGGTCGCTCGGGTCGTCGGGGTCGACGTCATCCCGCCGGCGGGTGACATCGGCGAGGTCGAGTTCGTGCGAGCCGACATCCGCAACCCGATGATCGGCCGGGTCATCGAGTCCGCCGGCGTCGACACCGTCGTGCACATGAACGTCATCGCCACGCCGACCTTCGTCGGGGGCCGCACCCCGCAGAAGGAGATCAACGTCATCGGCACGATGCAGCTGCTCGCGGCGTGCCAGAAGTCGAGCACGGTGCGCCGCCTCGTCGTGAAGTCCTCGGCCGCGGTCTACGGCTCGACGCCGCGTGACCCGGCGATGTTCACCGAGGACATGGGTGCCAAGCGCACCCCGAGCGGCGGCTTCGGCAAGGACTCGATCGAGGTCGAGGGCTACGTGCGTGGGTTCGCGCGGCGCCGGCCCGACACCGACATCCTCACCCTGCGCTTCGCCAACATCATCGGTCCGCGGCTGCGCACGTCGATCACCGACTACTTCAGCCTGCCGGTCATCCCGGTGCCGCTCGGCTTCGACGCCCGGATGCAGTTCGTGCACGAGGACGACGCCATCGAGGCGTTGGTCCGGGCGACCACCGGAGATGCCACCGGGGTGGTCAACCTGGCCGGTGACGGGGTCGTCACGGTGCTGCAGGCTGCGTCGATCGTCGGCCGCCCCGTCGTGCCGCTGCCGCTGTCGGCCGCCGGGTTCGTCGGTGGGCTCGCGCGCCGGATGGGCCTGGCCGACTTCTCGCCCGACCAGATGTCGTTCCTCGCCTTCGGCCGAGGGCTCGACACCACGCGGATGCGCAGCGTGCTCAGCTTCGAGCCACGGTTCACCTCGCGCGGCGCGTTTAAGGACTTCGCCCGCACCGTGGGCCCGGCCGTGCCGGCGGCCGCCATCGTCGGGGATGCCGTCAGCGGCGTCGCCGGAACCGCGACCCAGGTCGTGCTGCGCACCCTGGGCACCGGGAGGGGGAACTGATGGCCGCACGCCAGGGAGCGCTGGCCGCCGGCGCCGCCCGTGCGTCGGGGGAGCGGGCCAAGCGCCGCTCGACCCCGCTGATCGGCGCCGAGCCGATTCCCCCGGTCGATGACGGCACCACCGTGGGCGCCGCGGCCGCGACGGCCCCGGCCCCCAAGAAGTCGTCGGCCCCCAAGAAGTCGTCGGCAGCGAAGAAGTCGTCGGCCCCCAAGAAGACGCCGGCCGCGAAGGAGCCGTCGGCCGCGACGAAGGCGTCGCCGAAGCCCACGGCTGCGAACGAGGCCACCGCGCGGCCGCCGGCTGCGGCCCCCGCCGAGCCCACGGCATCCGAGGGCGTCGGTGACGCGACCCGCACCACGAGGCGCCCGCACCGGCCGGCACCGCAGGTGCGCTCCGCTCCCTCTCGCACGGCCTCGCGCCAGTCCGGTGAGCGCCGCACGCGCGGGGTGGCCGCGCCACCCCCGCTCACGCCCGCCGCGGCGAAGGCACGTCGGGCCCGGGTCGACTCGCGGGAGAAGGCTCGCCGCGACGCCGAGCGACCCCACCTGCGCATCGCCGAGCCGCCGCTCGACCCCACGGTGCACGAGGCCCCGAGCCGCACCGGCCTGCCGTTGCCCGACATCGGTGACGCCCTCGACGCGGTCGTCGGCATGCTGCGCCTGGGCGCCGAGGCCGCCGGGGTCGCGCCCGAGGACGTCGAGCGCCGGGTCGCCCAGGTGCTCGCCTACGTGCGGCGCCGGGTCGACGGCGACTACGAGGTCGACGAGTTCGGCTACGACGCCGACTTCACCGAGAACGTCTTCTACCCGATGCTGCGGCCCATCTACCGGCACTGGTTCCGGGTCGAGGTCCGCGGCATCGAGAACATCCCCAGCACGGGCGGAGCGCTCGTGGTGTCGAACCACTCGGGCACCATCGCCATCGACTCGCTGATGGTGCAGCTCGCCATCCACGACGAGCACCCGCAGCGGCGGGTCATGCGCGCGCTCGGCGCCGACCTCGTCTTCTCGACCCCGTTCCTCGGCACCATCGCGCGGCGCTCCGGGTCCACGCTGGCCACCAACTCCGATGCCGAACGGCTCTTCGACCAGGGCGAGCTCGTCGGTGTCTTCCCCGAGGGCTTCAAGGGGGTCGGCAAGCCGTTCCGGGAGCGCTACAAGCTGCAGCGGTTCGGCCGCGGCGGGTTCGTGTCGGCGGCGCTGGCCGCCCAGGTGCCGATCATCCCGTGCTCGGTCGTGGGAGCCGAGGAGATCGCCCCGATCCTCGGCAACATGGGCACGGTCGCCCGGCTCTTCGGGTTGCCCTATGCGCCGATCACGCCGACCTTCCCGTGGCTCGGACCGCTCGGCATGATCCCGCTGCCGAGCAAGTGGATCATCGAGTTCGGCGCGCCCATCGCCACCGACACCCACGGCCCGGGCGCGGCCGACGACCCGATGCTCGTCTTCGACCTCACCGACCAGGTGCGCGAGACCATCCAGCAGACCCTCTACACGCTGCTCATGCAGCGCCGCTCGGTGTTCTTCTGATGGTCGGCCCGGTCCGCGTCACGCTCATCGGCCGGCCGGGCTGCCACCTGTGCGACGCCGCCCGCGAGACCGTCGAGCGGGTCGCCACCGACCTGGGGGTCGGCTGGGAGGAGCGGGCCGTCGACAGCGACCCCGAGTGGCTGCAGCAGTGGTCGGACCAGGTACCGGTCACCCTGGTCGACGGCCGCCAGCACGACTACTGGCGAGTCGACGAGGCCCGGCTGCGCGCCGCCCTGGCCGAGCCCCCGCGCGGCGGCTGAGCGCGCTTGTAGCACATCGGTGGGGTACGGCGTCTCACGGGGTCGAAGGTGACTTTGTGCATGCCTTCACAAGACCGTACGCTGGCGTTCTCACCCGCGGGTCGGCACCCCCCAGCGCGCGACCGTCGCCCTCTCCCCGGCCCCGCGGGCCCGCGAAAGGAGTCGGTGACCACCCGTGTCCGCCGCAGCGACCGCCCGCCGGGGCATCCCGGAGGCCTCGGTGGCCCGTCTGCCCGGGTACCTGCGGGCGCTCACCTCGCTGGCCCGTGACGGCATCGGCTCGGTCAGCTCCGAGGAGCTCGCCGCTGCTGCCGGCGTGAGCTCGGCGATGCTGCGCAAGGACCTGTCACACCTCGGCTCCTACGGCGTGCGCGGGGTCGGCTACGACGTCGAGCGCCTCGCCTCCGAGATCACCTCGGTGCTCGGGCTCACCCAGGACTGGCCGGTCGCGATCGTCGGCATGGGCAACCTCGGCCGGGCGCTCGCGGCCTACCGCGGCTTCGCCGAGCGCGGCTTCCGCGTCATCGCGCTGCTCGACGGCGACCCCCGTCTGGTCGGCGAGCAGGTCGCCGACCAGAAGGTGCGCCCGATGGAGGACCTGCCCCGGCTGGTCGCCGACGACGGCCTCGCCATCGGGGTCATCGCCACCCCGCCCGAGGGGGCCCAGCAGGCGTGCGACGACCTCGTCGCCGCCGGGGTGCGCTCGGTGCTCAACTTCGCCCCGGCCGTGCTCGCGGTGCCCGAGGGGGTCGTCGTGCGCAAGGTCGACCTGTCGACCGAGCTGCAGATCCTGGCGTTCCACGGGCAGAAGGTCGCCGTGCCGGAGGTCGTGCCGTCATGAGCCTCGTCGTCCTCGGCCTGTCGCACCACGGCGCACCCCTGTCCCTGCTCGAGTCCGTCGCCCTCGACCCGGAGGCCCGCACCGCCCTCGAGGTCGCGGTGCTGCGCTCCGAGCACGTCACCGAGGCGGTGGTGCTGTCGACGTGCAACCGCACCGAGGTGTACGCCGAGTGCCTCACCTTCCACGGTGCCCTGGCCGACGTCACCACGGCGCTGGCCGGCGCCTGCGCCGTCGACCGCAACGACCTCCAGCCGCACCTGTTCGTGCACTACGAGGAGCGTGGCATCGCCCACGTGTTCTCGGTGGCCGCCGGCCTGGACTCGATGGCCGTCGGTGAGGCGCAGATCCTCGGCCAGGTGCGCCGGTCGCTGGCCCGCGCCCAGCGCCACGGCCACGTCGGCCCCGCCCTGAACGCGGTCCTGCAGCAGGCGCTGCGCGTCGCGAAGCGGGTGCACACCGAGACCGCCATCGACCTGGTCAGCGGGTCGCTCGTGCAGGCCGGGCTGACCCGGGCCGAGGCCGAGCTCGGCGCGCTCGGCGACCTGTCGGTGCTCGTCGTGGGTGCCGGCGGCATGGGTGCCCTGGCCGCCACCACCGCCGCCCGGGCCGGTGCCCGCACCGTCGTCGTCGCCAACCGCGACCACGACCGGGCCCGAAACGTGGCCGAGCGGGTGGGCGGAACGGCCCGCCCGCTGTCCCGCCTGCGCGGCACCCTGGTCGATGCCGACGTCGTCATCTCGTCGACGGGTGCGCCCGGCCGGGTCATCGCCGTCGACGACGTGCGTGTTGCCCTCGCCGCGCGCGGGGGCCGTCGGCAGGTGTACGTCGACCTGGCGCTGCCGCACGACGTCGACCTGGCCGTCGCCGGGCTGCCGGGGGCCACGCGCGTCGGGCTGGGTGAGCTCGGTGACGACCTCGCCGCTGCCGGCACCGCTCCGCAGGTCGCCGAAGCCGCCGACCTGGTGACCGCGGAGGTCGCCGCCTACCTTCTCACGCGATCGGCGGAGGCCGTCGCGCCCACCGTCACCGCGCTGCGCACGCACGCCGGCGAGCTCGTCGAGGAGGAGCTGCGCCGCCTCGAGCGCCGCATGCCGGACCTCACCGACGTCGAGCGCGCCGAGGTGCGACGAGCCGTGCAGCGGGTCGTCGACAAGCTCCTCCACACGCCCACCGTCCGGGTCAAGGAGCTCGCTCGTGAGGGTCAGGGCGGCAGCTACGCCCGCGCCCTGTCCGAGCTGTTCGACCTCGACCCGCGCGACGTCTCGCTCGTCTCCGCGCCACCCACGATGCCGCCGTCGATGCCGCCCGTCATGCCGAGGAACGCCGAATGACCGCGCTGCGCCTCGGCACCCGCCGCTCCACCCTCGCCACCACCCAGTCGACCTGGGTG
>DASQEZ010000061.1:0-11449 GCA_035633415.1 Ornithinibacter sp.
GGTCAGACCAGGTCGACGACGCGCACGGTCTCGGCGCCGATCTCCTTCTCGATCGCGGCGACGACGTCGGCGGGGATGGCCTGGTCGACGGTGAGCGCGACGAGGGACGACACGGCCTGGGCGTCGCGCGCCACCTGCATCCCGGCGATGTTCACGTCGGCGTCGCCGAGCAGCTTGCCCACGGCGCCGATGACGCCGGGACGGTCCTCGTAGGCGAAGAACGCCATGTGCACGCTGAGGGGGATCTCCAGGTCCCAGCCGTTGATGCCGATGAGCTTCTGCACCATCTTCGGCCCGGTCAGCGTGCCGGAGACCGACACCGTGGTGCCGTCGGCGAGGGTGCCGCGCAAGGTGGTCACGTTGCGGAAGTCCTCGGACACCTCGTCGGTCACCAGGCGCGACTCGCAGCCGCGCTCCTTGGCCAGCAGCGGGGCGTTGACGTAGGTGACCGGGTCCTCGGTGACGTCGGTGAACAGGCCCTTGAGCGCGGCGAGCTCCCACACCGACACGTCGTGGCTGGTGATCTCGCCACGCACCTCGACGTCGAGCTGGACCGGAACCGAGCCGGCGAACGCGGTGAACACCCTCCCGAGCTTCTCGACGAGGTCGATGCCGGGGCGGACCTCCTCGGCCACGGCGCCACCGGACACGTTCACGGCGTCCGGCACGAGGTCGCCGCCGAGGGCCAGGCGCACCGACTTCGCCACCGCGACCCCGGCCTTCTCCTGGGCCTCCTCGGTCGAGGCGCCGAGGTGGGGGGTGACGACGACCGACTCGTGGGCGAACAGCGGGCTGTCGGTGCACGGCTCGGTGGCGAAGACGTCGATGCCGGCACCGGCGACGCGCCCCTCGGCGATGGCGTCGGCGAGGGCCTCCTCGTCGAGCACCCCACCGCGGGCGGCGTTGATGACGCGCACGGTCGGCTTGACCTTGGTGAGCGCCTCCTTGCCGATCAGGCCGATCGTCTCGGGCGTCTTGGGCAGGTGGATCGTGATGAAGTCGCTCTCGGCGAGCAGCTCGTCGAGGGTGACCAGGCGTGCCCCGAGGAGACCGGCGCGCTGCACGGAGACGTAGGGGTCGTAGGCGAGGATCTCGACGCCGAAGCCCTTGAGCCGCTCGGCGACGAGCTGGCCGATGCGACCGAAGCCGACGATGCCGACCTTCTTCTCGAGCAGCTCGACCCCGCCGTACTTGCTGCGCTTCCACGCCCCGTTCTTGAGGGCCTCGTTGGCCGGTGCGATGTTCCGGGCGCAGGCGAGCAGCAGGCCGACCGCGAGCTCGGCGGCGCTGGTGATGTTCGAGGTCGGCGCGTTGACGACCATGACGCCGGCCTTGGTGGCCGCATCGACGTCGACGTTGTCGAGACCGACACCGGCCCGGGCCACGACCTTGAGGCTCTTCGCGGCGGCGAGCGCCTCGGCGTCGATCTTGGTCGCGGAGCGGATGAGCACCGCGTCGACGTCGGCGATGGCCGGGAGCAGCGCCCCGCGGTCGGCGCCGTCGACGTGGCGGACCTCGAAGTCCGGGCCGAGGGCGTCGAGGGTCGCGGGTGAGAGCTCCTCGGCGATGAGGACGACGGGCTTGGTCACGAAAGGTCTCTCTTTCGGTGCTGCGGTCGGTCATCCGCCGGTCGGCCGGATGCCGGTGCCCCTGGTGGGGCTGGCCCCTCACCGATGGGTGGTCCGAGGCGTCCGGCACGCCGCTGGGCCGGGTCTCCATGATAGGGGCGTGCCAGCATGTGGACGCCAGCGCCCACGATGTGACCATGGCCGCACCGCGGGGTCAGGCCGGCGTGGCAGGGTCCTCGGCCGTGACGCCCGGCGCCGGCTCGTCCTCACGGGTGCTCGGCCGCTCGAGCCAGCGGGACACCAGCACGATTCCCACGACGACCCCGATCGCCGCCAGGGCCCACCACCACGACAGGTCTCCGAACCAGGCGTCGAGCACCGTGAAGCCGACCGTGGTGTAGACGAGCGACCACAGCGCGGCGCCCAGGGTGACGGCGGGCAGGAAGCGGCGCTGCGGCATCCGGAGCATGCCCGCGGAGGCGTTGATCGCGGTCTGGACGCCGACCGTGAGGAAGCCGAGGGTCACGGCCGGCGCACCGAAGCGCCGCACCCAGCCCTCGGCACGCTGGACCACCCCGCTGTCGAGGTGCCGGGCCCACCGGGACCGGCTGCCGCCGGCGCGCACGCCCCGCCCGACCCAGTACGTGGCGGTGCCGCGGGTGAAGGCGCCCACCCAGAGCGCGGCGAAGACCAGCCAGACCGGCCAGTCGTCGACGAGGGCTTCCACCCGACGATGGTAGGCGAGGGCGCCAGCGGCTCCCACCTGTCCCGACTCCGTGCGACGTGCCCACGGTTCTGCGCGCCAGCAGGCGCCGCAACCGCGCCCACGCCGCACGAAGTCGGATGGTGTGACCCCGCGGCGGAGGTCAGCGGGCGGCGGAGCCCTCGACGTAGTCCTGGTCGCGGTCGGTGTCGACCCAGGCCATCAGCTTGCGCAGCTCGCGGCCGGTGGCCTCGATGGGGTGCTGGGCACCCTTCTCGCGCAGTGCCGTGAACTCCGGACCGCCGGCGTCCTGGTCGTCGATGAACCGCTGCGCGAAGGCACCGCTGCGGATGTCGGCGAGCACCGCCTGCATGTTCTGCTTGACCGACGGGTCGATGACGCGCGGGCCGGAGACGTAGTCGCCGTACTCCGCGGTGTCGGAGACCGACCAGCGCTGCTTGGCGATGCCGCCCTCGACCATGAGGTCGACGATCAGCTTGAGCTCGTGGAGGCACTCGAAGTAGGCCACCTCGGGCTGGTAGCCGGCCTCGACGAGCGTCTCGAAGCCGTACATCACCAGCTGCGACGCGCCACCGCAGAGCACGGCCTGCTCACCGAACAGGTCGGTCTCGCACTCCTCGGTGAAGGTCGTCCGGATGCCGCCCGCACGCAGGCCGCCGATGGCCTTCGCGTAGGACTTCGCGAGTGCCCAGGCCTGGCCCGAGGCGTCCTGCTCGACGGCGACGAGCACCGGCACGCCGCGGCCGTCGGCGAACTCACGGCGCACGAGGTGGCCGGGGCCCTTGGGCGCGACCATGATGACGTCGGAGCCCGCCTCGGGCTGGATGTAGCCGAACCGGATGTTGAAGCCGTGCCCGAAGAGCAGTGCGGCGCCCTCGGCCAGGTTGGGCCTGATGTCGTTCGCGTAGACCGTGCGCTGCACCTGGTCGGGCGTCAGGATGACGACGAGGTCGGCCTCCTTGACGGCCTCGGCCACGGAGAGCACCCGCAGGCCCTCGGCCGTCGCCTTCGGGCGGGACTTCGAGCCCTCGGCGAGACCGACGCGCACGTCGACCCCGGAGTCGCGCAGGTTCAGCGCGTGGGCGTGGCCCTGGCTGCCGTATCCGATGACCGCGACCTTGCGGCCCTGGATGACAGCCAGGTCGGCGTCGTCGTCGTAGAACATCTCGGCCATCGTGTCGGCCTCTCCTTGTGTGGGGTGGTGGTGCTTGGGTCGGTGTGGACGATATGCCCTGTGGTGCGAGCCGCGGGGCGCGGTCTCGTCCCCGGCGCCGGATGCCGGGCGGCCGGCATCCGTACCCGCCTCAGGCGCCGCGGGTGCCGGTCACGCGCTGCGCAGGGTCCGGTCGGTGATGGAGCGCGGCCCGCGCCCGATGGCGACGAGCCCGGACTGGACGAGCTCCTTGACGCCGTAGGGCTCGAGCACGTCGAGCAGGGCCTTGAGCTTGTCGGTGTTGCCGGTGGCCTCGATGGTCAGCGAGTCGGTGGCGACGTCGACGACCTTGGCGCGGAACATCTGCACCATCTCGAGCACCTGGCTGCGGGTGCCGGCGTCGGCGCGCACCTTGATCAGCATCACCTGTCGCTGCACCGCCGACTGCGGCTCGAGCTCGACGACCTTGAGCACCTCGACGAGCTTGTTGAGCTGCTTGGTCACCTGCTCCAGCGGCAGGTCCTCGACGTCGACCACGACGGTCATCCGCGAGACGTCGGGGTACTCGGTCTCCCCCACCGCGAGGGAGTCGATGTTGAACCCACGGCGGGAGAACAGCGCGGCGATCCGGGCGAGGACGCCGGGCTTGTTCTCGACGAGGACGGACAGGGTGTGCTTGGTCATCGACATGTCGCCTTCAGTTCTCGTGGGAGCCCGAGGGCACCCCGTCGTGGTCGGGGTCGAGCCCCTGCTCGAGCGCCTCGGACTCCTCACGGTCCCACTGCGGCGCGGTGTCGCGCGCGACCTGGATGAGGTCGTTGCTGACGCCCGCGGGCACCATCGGCCACACCATGGCGTCGCGGTGCACGACGAAGTCGACGACGACGGGGCGGTCGTTGACCTCCATCGCGGCGCGGATCGTCGCGTCGACGTCCTCGGGGCGCTCGCACCGGAAGCCGGCGCAGCCGTAGGCGTCGGCGAGCTTGACGAAGTCGGGCACCCGCGAGCCGACCGAGGTGTGCAGGTCGGTGGCGGAGTAGCGCTCGTTGTAGAACAGCGTCTGCCACTGGCGCACCATGCCGAGGCTGCTGTTGTTGATGATCGCGACCTTGATCGGGATGTTGTTGATGACGCAGGTGGCGAGCTCCTGGTTGGTCATCTGGAAACAGCCGTCGCCGTCGATCGCCCACACGACCCGGTCGGGCTCGCCGACCTGGGCTCCCATGGCGGCCGGCACGGCGTACCCCATCGTGCCGAGGCCACCGGAGTTGAGCCACGCGTTGGGTCGCTCGTACTCGACGAACTGGGCGGCCCACATCTGGTGCTGGCCGACGCCGGCGACGTAGCAGGCCTCGGGCCCCACGATCGCGCTGAGCCGTTCGAGCACGTACTGCGGCGCGAGGGTGCTGCCCTCGGGCTCGGTGTAGCCGACCGGGAAGAGCTCCTTCCAGCCCGCCACCCGCTCACGCCACTCGGTGTAGTTCCCGCCGCGGCCGGCGTCGATGTCGGTGTCGACGGCGTCGATGAGGTCGGTCAGCACGGCGCGGCAGTCACCGACGATCGGCACGTCGGCCTTGCGGTTCTTGCTGATCTCGGCCGGGTCGATGTCGGCGTGGATGACCTTGGCCTCCGGTGCGAAGGACTTGAGCTGACCGGTGACCCGGTCGTCGAAGCGGGCACCGAGGGCGATGATCAGGTCGCTCTTCTGCAGGCCGGTGACGGCGGAGACCGAGCCGTGCATGCCCGGCATCCCCAGGTGCAGCGGGTGGCTGTCGGGCAGCGCACCGCGGGCCATGAGCGTGGTGACCACGGGGATCCGGCTCAGCTCGACGAAGCGCCGCAGCTCCTCGCTCGCACGGGCCCGGATGACGCCACCACCCACGTAGAGGATGGGGCGCTCGGCCTCGGCGATCAGCCGGGCTGCCTCGCGGATCTGCTTGCTGTGCGGGCGGGTGACCGGGTGGTAGCCGGGCAGGTCGATGCGCGGCGGCCAGGAGAACCGGGTGCGCGCCTGCAGGGCGTCCTTGGAGATGTCGACGAGCACCGGGCCGGGCCGTCCGGTGGCCGCGATGTGGAAGGCCTCGGCGATGACCCGCGGGATGTCGTCGGCGTTGGTGACGAGGTAGTTGTGCTTGGTGATCGGCATCGTGATGCCGCGGATGTCGGCCTCCTGGAAGGCGTCCGTGCCGATGGCGGCCGAGTTCACCTGCCCGGTGATGGCGACGATCGGCACCGAGTCCATGTGGGCGTCGGCGAGGGGGGTGACCAGGTTGGTCGCACCGGGGCCGGAGGTGGCCATGCAGACACCGACTCGACCGGTCGCGGCCGCGTAGCCCTCGGCGGCGTGGCCGGCGCCCTGCTCGTGACGGACCAGGATGTGCCGCACCTTGACCGAGTCGAGCAGCGGGTCGTAGGCGGGCAGGATCGCACCACCGGGGATGCCGAAGACGGTGTCGACGTCCATCGCCTCGAGCGAGAGCACCAGGCTCTGCGCGCCGGTCACCTCGACCGGCGTGCGGGCGCGCGCCTGCTGCGCCACCTGCGCCGGGCTCGGGGCGGTCGGGGCCACTGGGACGACCGGGGTCACCGGCTTGGTCTCGCTCACTGCTGTCACCGTCTTCTCTGAAGTCGACCGCTCTTGGCGGTCGTCGTCCGTGCACAAAAAAACCCTCCAGTCCCGTGGCGGGACGACGGAGGGAGCGCGTCTGCTCTGAGGTCGATCAGACGCGCTGTGAAAGTACGAGGACTCGGGCCACACGTGAACTCTCCCCCCGGCGGTTGTGCGTGTCAACACGCGAGACGGCCGATCCCACGATCCGAAACCGTGAGGTCGCTCACCCCCGGGCCGCTCCGCTAGCCTTCGCGCCGGACGCCCCTCGTCGACGGGCCGCGCACGAGGAGCACCGCATGACCACCGAGACCACCGTCGTCTTCGTCATCGTCGTGGGGCTGCGTTTCCTGGTCCCGCTGTTCATCCCGCGGTTCCCGCTGCCGGCGGTCCTCGCCTGTCTGGTGCTCGACGGCATCGACCAGTCGATCTTCCAGGCGTTCGGCTTCGACCCGCCGGGCTACCAGAACTACGACAAGGCGATGGACCTGTTCTACCTGTCCATCGCGTTCCTGTCGTCGCTGCAGAACTGGACGCACCCCGCGGCCGTGGGCATCTCGCGCTTCCTCTTCTTCTACCGGATGGTCGGGGTGATGGCCTTCGAGATCACCGGGGTACGCGCTCTGCTTCTGGTCTTCCCCAACACCTTCGAGTACTTCTTCATCGCCTACGAGCTCGTGCGGCTGCGGTGGGACCCGCGGCGGTTCAGCCGGCGCTTCTGGATCATCACCGCGGCGGCCATCTGGATCGTCATCAAGCTGCCGCAGGAGTACTGGATCCACGTGGCCCAGCTCGACTTCACCGACACGTGGCAGGACGTGCCGTGGTTCGCACCCCTCATCACCGGGGCCGTGCTCGTCGGCCTCGCCGTGCTGTGGTTCGTCGTGCGGCCGCGGCTCCTGCCACCGGACTGGGCGTGGCGCGTCAAGGCCGACCCGCTGCCCGCGGAGATGGACACCGCCGCCGAGCGCGACTCCTGGACCGCCGCCCACGTCCGCGTCTGGTCGTGGTCGACGCTCGAGAAGGTCGTGCTCATCGGGCTGCTCTCGACGATCTACGCGCGCATCCTGCCGGGGCTCGAGGTGTCCGACCTGCGGATGTTCGTCGGCATCGCGACCTACGTGGTCATCAACGCCGCCATCTCGATCGCCTTCGCCCGGCGGTCGGGAACGCGCGAGGGCCTGGCCGGCGACTTCGGCGTGCGGGTGGTCGTCAACCTCGGGCTGGTGCTGCTGGCCCGTCTCGTCCTGGGCGCCAACGCGCTCGACGTGTCCGCGACCCTCTTCTTCGTGCTGCTGCTCTCGCTGCTCGTCACGATGCACGACCGCTTCGCCCCGGTGGCCGCGGTGCGGGCCGAGCACGACCGCACCGACCCGCAGCCCGCGACGGCATCCGCGCCCCAGGCCTGACCCGTCGAGGTCCCACGACGCGCTGATGCCCCGGGCCTTCGGTCAGCGTGTCGCGGGATCTCGACTCGCCGGGGTCAGATCTGGGCCGCGGCCAGCTGACCGAGCATCTCCGGGCCCCGGCGGTCCAAACGGTCCCCACCGAGCACGACGCCGACGGTGAGCAGGCCGAGCCCGTACGTCGTGCCGACGGCCAGCGCGATCCAGCGACCGGTGGTCGACCCGGAGGTCAGCACCACGCCCACCACGGCCGGCAGGGTGAGCACCATGGGGCCGACGAACGACACGGTGGCGGTGAGGCAGCCCTGGGCCGCCCCGCCCGAGGTGGCTGCGAACGGGTTGCCACCGGTGCGCGGCGCCGTGCCGGGCAGCACCGCCCCCACCCCGACAGCGAGGCCCAGGCTGGCCAGGAACGACACCACGACGACGGTGAGCCACGACACCGGGTGGCTGATCACACCCAGCGCGACGCTCACGGCGAACGTGACGACGACGACGGGGCCGAAGACCACGGTCGAGGCGATCGCCCGACCCAGCCGGTCCTCCCACCCGCGAACACCGACGGCCACGTGCAACCACCAGGCCGGCCCGTCGAACGCGAGGTCGTTCATCAGGGTGAGCCCGGCGAACACGGCCAGCGTGACGAGACCGATGCCGGCCAGGCCCGGTGTGTCGGTGAACAGCGCCTGGACGACGAAGAACACCGGGAGCACCGCGGTGCGCAGGGCGATGCCCACCAGCCGGCTGTCGCGGTACCAGGCCCGCACCCGCCGGGCCGCGATCGTCGCCGTCGGCGAGGTGCCGAGCACGGTCGGCAGGAGCCTGCCTCGGCCGATCCGCTGACCTCCCGACGTCGTCAGGGGCGAGGTGAGCGTGCGGCCGAGCAACCGCACCCAGACCACCCAGAGGCCGCAGATGAGGGTTCCGGCCAGGACGAGGTGCACCCCGGCCGCCCACCAGCGCCCGGTGGCCACGTCGAACGGGAGCGCCCAGGCCCAACCGAACGGGGTCCACGACGCGATCACGGCCGAGCGCGTCGCGTCGAAGACCGTGAGGTCGGTGACGATCGAGCTCGTGGTGAGCAGCAGGTTCATCCCCAGCGGCACCAGGGTGAAGGCGGAGACCACCACGGCCCCGATCACCCGACCACCGCGGGTCGTCATCACCCGGGCGAGCGCGCTCGTCACCGCCCGCGAGAGCAGGATCGCCGTGAGCACGCCGAGGACCGCGGCCACCAGGGCGGCGGGGACGGCGACCGGGTGGCCGAGCCACGACCCCACCTGGGCCAGCGCCAGCCCGCTCAGCATCACCGCCGGGATGCCGGTGCACGCCGCGGCGAGCAGCCCACCGGCGAGCTCGCCGGCCCGCAGCGGCAGCACCGAGAACCGCGCCGGGTCCAGGATCGAGTCGACGCCGCTCGCGATCAGGCTGAGCACGGTCCACATCAGCGTGACGAGGGCGAACAGCGGCACGGTCAGCGCGGTGACCCGCATCGGGCTGCCGGCGAGGAGCACCAGCGCGGGGCCCATCACGGCGAGCACCGCCAGGGCGGCGAGGCCACCGATGATCGACGAGACGAGGTGCAGGGTGCTGCGTGACATCGCGGTGCGCCACATGGCGAACCGCAGGCGGACGATCAGCCCAACCACGTGAGGCCCTCGCCCCCGGCGTCGGACGCCCCGACCAGCTCGAGGAACCGCGCGTGCAGCGAGCCGCCCATGGTCAGGCCGGCGACGGTGTCCTCGGCGAGCACCCGTCCCCCGGCGATCACGGCCACCCGGTCGCACAGCCCCTCGACGAGCTCCATCACGTGGCTCGACATGACGACCGTGCCCCCGCTCGCCACGTAGCGGCGCAGGATCGTGCGGATGGTCTGTCCGGACACCGGGTCGACAGCCTCGAACGGCTCGTCGAGCACGAGCAGGCGGGGCGCGTGGATGAGGGCCGCGGCGAGGCTGATCTTCTTGACCATGCCGGCGGAGTAGTCGGCGACGACGGTGCTCGCGTCGTCGGCGAGGTCGAGCACCGTGAGCAGCTCGGCCGCGCGCTCTGCCGTGACGTCCGGCGGCATCCGGCGCAGCGCGCCCACGTAGGTGAGCAGCTCGCGACCCGAGAGCTGCTCGAACAGCCGCATGCCGTCGGGCGAGACCCCCATGACCGCCTTCGCGGCTGCGGGGTCGCCCCAGACGTCGTGGCCGAGCACGCGGGCGGTGCCGGCGTCGGGGCGCAGCAGCCCGGTCGCCATCGACAGGGTCGTCGTCTTGCCGGCGCCGTTGGGGCCGACCAGGCCGTAGAGCAGGCCACGGGGGACCGTGAGGGACAGCCCGTGGACGACCCGACGGCCCCGGAACTCCTTGACGAGGCCGACCAGCTCGAGGGCGGGCCCCCCGGCCGGCGGCTCAGTCACACACGGCGCCCGAGCTCGCGCTGCCGACCAGGCGGCGGTACTTCGCGAGCACACCGCGGGTGTACTTCGGCTCGGGGTGGGTCACGCCCTCGGCGCGACGGCGCTCGAGCTCGGTGTCGTCGACGAGCAGGTCGAGCCGACCGCTCGCGACGTCGAGCCGGATGCCGTCGCCGTCACGCACGAACGCGATCGGGCCCTCGTCGACGGCCTCGGGCGCGACGTGGCCGACACACAGCCCGGTGGTGCCGCCGGAGAACCGGCCGTCGGTGAGGAGCAGCACGTCCTTGCCCAGCCCCGCGCCCTTGATCGCACCGGTCACCGCGAGCATCTCGCGCATGCCGGGGCCGCCCTTGGGCCCCTCGTAGCGGATGACGACGACGTCGCCCGCCGCCATGGTGCCGTCCTCGACGGCGTCCATCGCGGCCCGCTCGCCGTCGAAGACGCGCGCGGTGCCCTCGAAGACGTCGGAGTCGAACCCGGCCGACTTCACGACGGCCCCCTCGGGGGCCAGCGAGCCCTCGAGGATGGTGATGCCGCCGGTGCGGTGGATCGGCTCGCTCATCGCACGCACCACCTTGCCGTCGACGTCGGGGGGCGCGATGTGGGCGAGGTTCTCGGCCATCGTCCTCCCCGTGACGGTGAGGCAGTCGCCGTGCAGCAGACCGGCATCGAGCAGTGCGCGCAGGACGACGGGGACACCGCCGACCCGGTCGACGTCCGTCATGACGTACGAGCCGAAGGGCTTGACGTCGGCGAGGTGCGGCACCTTGGCACCCACCCGCGAGAAGTCGGCGAGGGTGAGGTCGACGTCGGCCTCGTGGGCGATGGCCAGCAGGTGCAGCACGGCGTTGGTCGAGCCGCCGAAGGCCATGACGACGGCGATGGCGTTCTCGAACGCCTCCTTGGTCATGATGTCGCGCGCGGTGATGCCCTGGCGGAGCAGCTCGACCACCGCCTCACCGGACTTGCGGGCGAAGCCGTCACGGCGGCGGTCGGTGGCCGGCGGAGCGGCGGAGCCGGGCAGCGACATGCCGATCGCCTCCGCGACCGAGGCCATCGTGTTGGCGGTGTACATGCCGCCGCAGGCGCCCTCACCGGGACAGATCGCCCGCTCGATGGCGTCGACGTCCGCGCGGCTCATCAGCCCGCGCGCGCAGGCGCCCACGGCCTCGAAGGCGTCGATGATCGTGACGGTGCGCTCGGTGCCGTCGGACATCTTGGCGATGCCCGGCAGGATCGAGCCGGCGTAGAGGAAGACCGACGACAGGTCGAGACGGGCCGCGGCCATCAGCATCCCGGGCAGCGACTTGTCGCAGCCGGCGAGGAGCACCGAGCCGTCGAGCCGCTCGGCCTGCATTACGGTCTCGACCGAGTCGGCGATGATCTCGCGGCTGACGAGCGAGAAGTGCATTCCCTCGTGGCACATCGAGATGCCGTCACTGACCGAGATGGTGCCGAACTCCAGCGGGTACCCCCCACCCGCGTGCACGCCGTCCTTGACCGCCTTCGCCAGCCGGTCGAGCGAGAGGTTGCACGGGGTGATCTCGTTCCACGAGCTGGCCACGCCGATCTGCGGCTTGGCG
>DASQEZ010000062.1:0-13956 GCA_035633415.1 Ornithinibacter sp.
CGAAGCGAACGGGCCTTCTCGGGTGGAACGGCGACGGAGGCCGTGGAGATCTGCAGCGCGAGGGTGCTCATACCCCATCTTCTGTCCGGGAGGGCCTCGTGGATGCGCTCTCGTGCGCCGGGTCACCACCGGCTCGGGTCAGCGGGGCCCGGTCGGGCTGCGGTCGGTGAGGCAGTAGACGCGCCCTGCCGGGTCGGTCATCACGGTCCACCCCGCGCGCGCCTGCCCGACGCGCGCCCCGGCCGCGACGTGACGCACGAGCGACGCCGCGCGGTCGACGCAGGCGAGGTCCGCGTGGGCGCGCACGACGCCGGTCGCCTCACCGAGCCGCTGGAACAGCAGCCGGAAGGGGACACCGGCCGGCCGGCGCAGCCTCGACAGCTCGGGCTCGTCGACGTCCACCCACTGCCACCCGGTGAGCGAGGCCCAGAACGCGACCTCGGCGTCGTGGACGTCGGACGGGCAGTCGAGGCACACCTGGTCGACGAGCTCCGCGGCACCCTCACGAACCTGCTCGGCGTCGCCGTGCCACGGCGTGAGGCAGAAGGTCTGGCCACCAGGTGACCTCAGGATGACGACCTCGTCGCCGATGGCGCCGATCCGTCGTGCCCCGAGGCGTTCGGCCTCCACGGCGGAGGCGACCACGTCGTCGACGTCAAGATCGAGGTGGATGCCGCCCCGCCCGTCCGCGACCGCCTGCAGCTTCAGCCACGCGTCCCCGTCGGGTGGGAGGAGCGTGGCGAACTCGTCCTCGTCACCGCGCGTCGCGGACAGCGGCCAGCCGGTGACCTCCGACCAGAACGCCCACGACCGCGGGGCGTCGGCACGCGGGGTGTCGAGGAACAGCCACATCCAGCGGACGTCGATCATCGGGCCTCCTCCACGAGGTGCTCGGCGCACGCGGTCAGCCGGTCACGCCACCACGCCACCCGGTCGTGGGGGGCGGCGTGCCGTTCGAGGAGCGTGGGGTCGGCGGCGACCCGCCCGGTCGGCAGCACCCCGGCAACCGGCACCAGGGGGGCGGCCGCCACGTCGCCGCCGAGCAGCACGACGGTGCCCAGGCCGCAGGCGTGCTCGAGCGAGGGCAACGCGGCCGCCAGCGCCACCCCGGCCGAGATGCCGACGCTCGTGTCGAGTGCCGAGGACACCACGGCAGGCAGGCCGCAGGCCTCGACGACGGCGAGCGCGGCGCGGACACCGCCCAACGGCGCGACCTTGACGACGACGAGGTCGGCGGCCTCGAGCACCCGCACCCGCACCGGGTCCTCGGCCTTGCGGATCGACTCGTCCGCAGCGATCTGTACGTCGATGCCGTTGCGGGCCAGCGCCATTCGCAGGTCGCGAAGCTCCTCGACCGTGGCACACGGCTGCTCCGCGTACTCGAGACCGAAGCCGGCGAGGTGGCCCAGCGTCGCGAGCGCGTCGTCCACGGACCACGCGCCGTTGGCGTCGACGCGCACCCTGGCCGACGGACCCATCACGTCGCGTACCGCCGCGACCCTGGCCACGTCGTCGGCCGGCGACTGACCGTGCTCGGCCACCTTGACCTTCGCCGTCGTGCACCCCGGGAAGCGGGCCAGCACCTCGGCCACCCGCTCCGGGCCGACCGCCGGCACCGTCGCGTTGACCGGAACCGCGTCGCGCACCGGGTCGGGCCACCCCAGCCACGCCGACTCCACGGCGGAGGCGAGCCACCGCGCCCCCTCCGCCGGGCCGTACTCGAGGAACGGGCCGAACTCGCCCCACCCGCAGGGGCCCTCGAGCAGCGCGACCTCGCGCGTCGTCACCCCGCGGAAGGGCACCCGCATCGGGATGGCGACCACGTGCAGAGCGGCGAGCAGGTCACCGACGGGGGGCAACGGCATACGGCCACCGTATGCCGTAGCCCCGGGCGGGTGGCGTCGCGACTAGCCTTGCGGCCGTGAGCGTGATCCCCGGTGTCAGCGAGACCTTCGACCCCGATGCCTGGCAGGAGGTGCCCGGCTTCGAGGACCTCACCGACGTCACGTACCACCGGGCCGTCGGCCTGGGCTGCGTGCGCGTCGCGTTCGACCGGCCCGAGGTGCTCAACGCCTTCCGGCCGCACACGGTCGACGAGCTCTACCGGGTGCTCGACCACGCGCGTCGCAGCGCCGACGTCGGCGTGGTGCTCCTCACCGGCAACGGACCCGGGCCCGAGGACACCGGCAGCTCCGGCAAGCGGGCCTTCTGCACCGGCGGGGACCAGCGCATCCGCGGCCGCTCCGGCTACCAGTACGCCGAGGGCACCACTGCCGACACGGTCGACGAGCGGCGGGTCAGGGCCGAGGGCGGGCGCCTGCACGTCCTCGAGGTTCAGCGCCTCATCCGCACCATGCCGAAGGTCGTCGTGGCCGTCGTCAACGGGTGGGCAGCGGGCGGTGGTCACAGCCTGCACGTGGTCTGCGACCTGACCCTCGCCTCCCGCGAGCACGCCGCGTTCAAGCAGACGGACGCCGACGTCGGCAGCTTCGACGGCGGCTACGGAAGTGCCTACCTCGCGAAGATGGTGGGGCAGAAACGAGCCCGCGAGATCTTCTTCCTCGGGCGCACCTACTCCGCCGACGACATGCACGCCATGGGCGCTGTCAACATCGTCGCCGACCACGCCGACCTCGAGGCCGAGGCACTGCAGGTGGCCCGCGAGGTCATGGGCAAGAGCCCGCAGGCGCAGCGGATGCTCAAGTTCGCGTTCAACCTCGTCGACGACGGGCTGATGGGCCAACAGGTGTTCGCGGGCGAGGCGACCCGTCTGGCCTACATGACCGACGAGGCCGTCGAGGGGCGCGACCAGTTCCTCGAGAAGCGCGACCCCGACTGGTCGCCCTTTCCGTGGTACTTCTGACCCGTCAGCCGTTGCCGGCGGCCTTGAGCACTGCCAGCTTGGTCTCGCCGTCGTCCATGAGAACCAGGGCGCCGTCCTCGGTCGTGAACTTCTTGGTGTCGGCGAGGGCCTTGAGGAAGGCCTGCTCCTGCTGCATCGCGTTGTCCGGGCCCGCCATCATCGTGGTCGCGAGGGGACCGAAGGTCAGCACGCCGTCACTCGGGGCGTCGTAGCTGCCGTTGAAGGTGTTGACGCCGGCGTTGCCCGTGGCCTCACCGTTGTTCATCGAGAGCGTCGTGGGGACGGCCGCGTCGGCCGCGGACCCGCCCAGCGTCTCGAGCGTCCAGCTGCCCTGGAGCATGGTCGGCGCGTTCGGGGCGTCGTCCTCGCCCCCGCACCCGGAGAGCAGCGCGACCAGCGCGACGAGGACGGCGGCAACGAGGGCCAGGGGCTTGGTGCGCTTCACGGCGACCTGCACTTTCCACGGCGTCGGGGGTGACAGCGGGGACGGTACTCCCGCTCGGATGCCGGGCACAGGGCCGCCGAGCACCTTCACCCCCCACGGGTGATGGGGCTCAGGCCGGGTCGAGGTCGAGGTAGGGGTCGGTCACCTGGCGCAGCCGGTTCATGATGTCGACGAGGCGCTGCATGTCCTCGGCGCCCAGGTGCTGCCCCCACTCGTCGTAGATCGACTGCTCCTCGCGGGCCGCGACCGCCTGGACCTGGTGGCCCTTCGCCGAGATCCGGACGAGGCGTGCCCGCCCGTCGGCGGGGTCCGCGACGCGCTCGACGTATCCGCCTGCTTCCAGTCGGTCCACGAGGAACGACGCCGTCTGCTTGGTCACCTGGGCCATCTCCGCGAGGTCGCCCAGGCGGGTCCCGCTCTCACCGATGCGGGCGAACAGGCGGCCCTGCGCCAGCGTGGCGTCGGTGAACCCCGCCGCTCGGACGACGCCTGCGATCCGCTGCTCCATCGCCCGGTGCGCGACGAACATCAGCACTCCGACACTGGGACCGGTCACGACTGCTCCTCGCCCTCCACGCGGTCTTGCCGACCGGAAATCGTCAGAGTATCGTACCAATTGGTTCGATGGACTGACCATTGAGGAGGGGGCCGTGGCCGCCACGATCGCCCGCGAGGACAGCTGGGCCGTCATCGACGCGGTCCGCGCGGAGCTGGCCGACCTCCTCGACGGCCTGACTCCGACGCAGCGCCTGCAGCGGTCCCTCTGCGACGCGTGGACGGTCCGCGACGTGGGCGCCCACCTCTCGCTCGCCGCGGTGGCGCCGCTCGGGCTGGTCGTGAGGACCGCCGTGCGCACCGGCTTCCGGTTCGACCCGATGATCCGCGAGGGCACCCTGAGCTGGTCCCGCGGGCTCTCCGATGCCGAGGTCGGTGCCAACCTGCGTTCCCTCGTGGGGAACCGCCGCCTGGCCCCCGGGACGATGTGGCGCGACCCGCTCATCGACGCCCTCGTCCACTCCCAGGACATCGCCCGACCTCTCGGGGTGGCCGTGACGACCCACCCGGAGGCCGCGGCGACGGCTGCCGACTGGGCGTGGGACCGCACGTTCGGCTTCCCGTTCATGGCCGGCCGGCGGCTGCGCGGCCTGCGGCTGGTCGCGCCCGACGTCGACTGGGCCCGCGGATCCGGCGCGGAGGTGCGCGGCCCGGTCACCTCGCTGCTGCTGCTGTCGACCGGCCGGCGCACGCCGTACGAGGAGCTCGCCGGCCCCGGCGCCGACCGGGCGCGGGTGCTGGCCGGGAGCTGACGTCAGCCCTCGAGGTCGAGGTCCACGAGGAGCTCGACCGGCGCACGCATCCGCCAGGCGTCGGTCACGAGCTCGTCGAGCCGGGCACCGCCCACCAGCTCCAACCGGAGCATCACGAGGGGGGCGTTCTCGTAACCCGGCGCGGTGAAGAAGAGCTCGGGTTCGCCGAGGAGCAGGGCCTGCTTCTCGGCCTCGTCGCCGACGAAGAGCACCGCGACGTCGGTGCGGATGGCGCGCCGCTTCCCGGGTCGACGCTCGGGGTAGGACCAGACGAACCCCCGGTCCCCCACCCGGAAGTCGAAGCCGGCGCTGGGGATCTCGACCACGTGCGGCAGCGCCAGGGCCAACCGACGCACGTCGTCGGCGTCAGCCACGAGCCCGGCCTGCTGAGCACACCGCCTGCATCCGGCTGAGGCTACCCGCGGGGGCCGACCGGGTCGGCAGGGCGAGGGGCCCGCTCAGCCCGATCCGCCGATGTCGACGGCGTACGCCTCGTAGATGAGGTCCGAGGTGCGCTGGCGGTGCCTCACCAGGCGGCCGAGCAGCCGGATGCACGCCTCGCGGTGCGCCTCCACCGCCTCGGGGTCGTGCATTCCCTCGTCGCGCTCGGCGAGCAGCCGTTCCACCTCGGCGAGCGCCTCGGCGTGCTCGCCCAGCTGCACCCCGACGCCATGGGTCAACCGCGGGGCCGTCGCCCCGATGTCGGCGTACAGCCCACCATCGACCTCGGTGAGGTTCGCATGGTCGCGCAGGTCGTGGAAGAGCTCGGTCAGCGCAGCCCGCACACGCCGCCGCCACACCGGACCGGCACCGGCGGGCAGGGTCAGCGCGGCCTCGAGGGCCGCCATCGACTCACCGAGCTCGGCGCGCTGTCGCCGCACCTGCTCGAGGTATGACGCAAACGACTCGTCCATCGCGCACCTCCTGCCGTGGTCCATGATCCCGCACCCTCGCCCTCGACGCGACCGGCAGCGCCGCCCAGCTTTCGGGCCGACGTCGGGGCAAGGGCCGTCCGGCCATGCGCGGACCATTGTCGAACGTCACTGCGGTGACCTCGACATCCCGTCCCGTCCTGGTGGCACGCTGGGGCGTGTACGCCCACCCAGCACCATCTGGGCCGACGCCGGCCCGACGGAGGACACCGATGAGCGAGACCGCACCCGTGGGGGCGATCGACCCGAGCGTGCCGCCGAGCGGGGCCGGCTGCGCCCCCTGCGGCCATCCGGTCGGGCACCGGGTCGTGCAGAGCTTCCAGCCGCCGCGGGTGCCCGCCGCCCGGCGCGACCAGCTCCACTGATGCCCACGCTCGAGCCGCTTGCCGTACCGCTGGGCCCGGCGTCCCTCGCCGTCCTGCCCCGCCTCGCCCGGGCACTGGGGGGCGAGGCCCCGGTGCTGCCGTACGCCGCCTCGGCGCCGCTGCCCGCCGTGCCGCCACACGACCCGGCCGACCTGCCGTACGGGCTCGCGGTCGTCGTCGGTACGTCCGGCTCGACCGGCACGCCCAAGCGCGCCCTGCTCAGCGCCCGAGCACTCCTCATCAGCGGGCGGGCCACCCATGAGTGGCTCGGCGGTGACGGGCAGTGGCTGCTCGCCCTGCCGGCCCACCACGTCGCCGGCCTGCAGGTGCTGCTGCGGTCCGTGGATGCCGGCACCACCCCGGTCGCGATGGAGCTCTCCGACGGCTTCGTCCCCCAGGCGTTCGTGGCCGCCGCGCGGCAGCTCGACCCAGGGTGCCGCCGCTACACCAGCCTCGTCCCCACCCAGCTGGTCCGGCTGCTCGACCACCCGCGCGGGCCGGAAGCGCTGCGAGCCTTCGACGCGGTGCTCGT
The DNA here is from genome assembly GCA_035633415.1 of Ornithinibacter sp. Taxonomy (GTDB): domain Bacteria; phylum Actinomycetota; class Actinomycetes; order Actinomycetales; family Dermatophilaceae; genus Fodinibacter. The sequence continues at coordinate 6,445 of DASQEZ010000062.1, forward strand.
CGGCGGCGCGGCGATGCCGCCGCGGCTGCGGCGCCGCGCCGAGCGCGCCCACGTCGCCGTCATCGCCACCTACGGCATGAGCGAGACCGCGGGTGGGTGCGTCTATGACGGAAGACCGTTGCCCTGCACCGAGATCGCTTTCGACGACGAGGGGCGAATCCACCTCGGTGGGGCCACCGTCGGGCACGGCTACCTCGGTCGTCCGGACCTCAGCGAGGAGGCCTTCGGCGTCGACGAGGACGAGATGCGCTGGTTCCGCACCGACGACGTCGGGCACACCGACGAGTACGCCCGGCTGCACGTCGACGGCCGGGTCGACGACCTGGTCAACACCGGCGGCCTCAAGGTGGCGCCGCGCCTGGTGGAGGAGGCCATCGTCGAGCACGTGCCAGGAGTGGCCGACGTCGTCGTCGTCGGCAGCCCCGACGCCGAGTGGGGCGAGGCGGTGTGCGCCCTCGTCGTCCTCGAACCCGGCGCAGTGCGCGCGGGGCTGACCGCCGCGGACCTGCGGGCGCACCTGCGCGGCATCCTGCCCGACCACGCCCTGCCGCGGCGGGCCGCGACGGCCACCGACGTACCGACCCGCGGCCCGGGCAAGCCCGACCGGCGCGCCGTGGCCGCCCTGTTCGCCATGGAATGATGGCGGGGTGCTCCGTTACGTGCCGGCCGTGCTCAGTTTCGCGCTGACCGTCTACTGCCTCGTCGACGCGTTCCAGACCGACGAGGCCGACATGCGCAACCTGCCCAAGATCGCCTGGATCCTGCTCGTCCTCCTCGTTCCGGTCATCGGCCCGGTCGGCTGGCTGCTGGCCGGCCGTCCCCGACGCAACTCCGTGCCCCGCCGCCAGCAGCAGCGCTGGGAGGAGCACCGCCGCGAGCAGGAGCGCCGCCGCCCGCGTGGACCCGACGACGACCCCGACTTCCTCAAGGACCTCTGACCCCCACATGGCCTCCCTGTCCCAGTGGGTGGCGGGCGCCCGCCCGCGAACCCTGCCCGCCGCCGTCGCCCCGGTCGTCCTCGGCACCGCCGCCGCCCACCTCGTGGGGCGCGCGGACGCGGCCCTCGGCATCCTCGCCCTCGTCGTCGCACTGGCGCTGCAGGTGGGGGTGAACTACGCCAACGACTACTCCGACGGCATCCGCGGCACCGACGAGGCCCGGGTCGGCCCGGTACGGCTGGTGGGTCAGCGGCTCGCCGCCCCCGGCAACGTCAAGCTCGCGGCGATGCTCTCGTTCGCCGCGGCCGGCGTCGTCGGGCTGGCGCTGGTGGCCCTCTCGGGGGCGTGGGTCATGCTGCCCCTCGGGGCGCTGGCCGTGCTCGCCGCGTGGCGCTACACCGGTGGCGACAACCCCTACGGCTACCGCGGGCTCGGCGAGGCCTACGTCTTCGTCTTCTTCGGCCTGATGGCCACCCTCGGCACGCAGTACACGCAGGCGGATGCCGTGACCTGGTTCGGCCTGCTGGGGGCCGTGGGCGTGGGCGCCGTCGCGTCGGCCATCCTCGTCGCCAACAACCTGCGCGACATCCCGACCGACACCGAGCACGGCAAGCAGACCCTCGCGGTGCGCCTGGGCGACCGCCGCACCCGGGTGCTCTACACCGCCCTGCTCGCGGTGTCGGTGCTGACCCTGGGTGGGATGGCGTTCTGGGAGCCGTGGGTGCTGCTCGGGTTGCTCGCCCTTCCGCTGGCGGTCACGGCGGTGCGCACCGTCACCTCGGGCACCACCGGGCGCGACCTCGTGCCCGTGCTGGCCGCGACCGGCCTCTACGAGGTCGCCTACGCCGTGCTCGCCGCCCTCGGCGTCGTCGTCGGCGTCGCCCTCGCCTGACCGCCGGTCTCCTCGGGTTGGGTGCTCAGGTGGCTGCCCGGCGACCACCTGAGCTCCTCACTCCGGGGGCCACCATGCGTCCGCAGCGTTCGGCGCCGGCTACCGCGTGGGATCCGCTGTGATCGCAGCGACTCCTGCGCGGTAACCCGCGCCGACGTCCGCCACGACCCCGCGGTGAGTGCGGACGTGGCGACCATCGGGGTCGATGACCCGTCGCCGGCCCGCGATCCGGAGCCGTCGCACGCGGACAGCAGCAGGAGGGCCGCGACCAGCGGCACCCCCCACGAGCCACGGGTCGGCACGCGCGCGCTCATCCGCCGCTCGGCACGGCCACCGGGACCATGCCCCAGCGATCGGTGACCAGCGACGTTGCGTCCTCGATGCCACCGCACATCTCCTGCGGCACGGACACGACGTGGTGGGGCGGCGGGCCGCGCCAGAACCACACCTCGCCGCGGAGCTCCAGGTCCATCGCCTCAGGATAGGAGCCCGACCCGACCGTGACGGCTCAGCGGAAGGTGCCCTCGTCGCCGGACACCTCGGCGTCCTCGGCGACCTCGTCGGTGGACCTGGTCGGCGGGGCGCCCTGCTTGGCCGCCGACCGCTGCTCGATCTTCTGCGCGAGCTGGGCCGAGTACTCCTCGCGGAAGCGGCGCAGCCCGAAGTACGAGATGACCGCCGACAGCAGCGCCGCGCAGACGACGAGCAGCAGCAGCTCATCGCGGTCGCGCAGCCCGACGAGCCAGAACAGGCTCACGCAGCCGAGGAAGATGAGCAGGCGGAGCAGGGTGTAGCGGAGCATGGTGTGTCAGAGTCCCGAGTAGGAGTGCTGGCCGACGAAGAAGACGTTCACGACGGCGAAGTTGAGGATGATGCAGCCGTAGCCGACCAGGGCGATCCACACGGCGTTCTGGCGCTTCCACCCCGTGGTGGCGCGGGCGTGCAGGTAGGCGGCGTAGACCACCCAGATGACGAAGCTCCACACCTCCTTGGGGTCCCAGTTCCAGTACGAGCCCCAGGCCTGGCGGGCCCAGATCGCACCGGCGATGACGGTGAAGGTCCACAGCGGGAACGCGACGATGTGCACGGCATACGTCAGCCGCTCCAGGGCACGGGCGTCGGGCAGCCGGCTCATGAAGCTGCGCCGCCGCTCGGGAGCGGACTCGAGCCGGTCCTGGACCAGGTAGAGCACCCCGAGCGAGAAGCCGATCGTGAAGACCGCGACCGACAACGTCGCGACGGCGACGTGGATGGCGAGCCAGACCGAGCGCAGCGACGGCATCAGCTCGGCCGCGTCGGTGTACCAGACAGTGATCGCGAGGCCGAGGTTGAGCAGCACCGGAGTGACCACGAACAGGCCCAACCAGCGCAGGTCGCGCTTCGTCGACCAGGCGCAGTAGGCCAGGAGGACGAACATCGCCCCGACGATCGCGAACTCGTACATGTTCCCCAGCGGCCAGCGGTGCACCTCGAGGGCCCGCAGCACGACCCCGGCGACGACGAGCGCGGTGCCGAGCAGGGTCAGGGCCCAGCCGATGCCGGCCGCCCGGCGCGCCGCCGGTGGTTCCCCCTCCCGCCCGGTGGCGGTCGCGCCGGCATCCACCTCGGATGCCGTGCCGCGGGCCCCGGTCTCCACGGCGCCGCCCGCGGCCACGAGCTCGCGCTCGCGCGAGGTCTCCTTGGCGGCCTCGCGAGCCGGCACGAGCCGGGCGAGGTACACGGCGTCCGCGAGCATGGCCAGCGTGAGCACCGCCATGGCGGAGTAGATCGCCAGGTTGGACAGCTGGGCGAGGGTCTGGTCGGTCATCTCGTTCCTTCGAGTGTGCTCAGGACGGCCGCGATCTCGTCGGGCATCCCTTCGTCGTCGTCCTTGGCCAGGGCGCCGACGGACACCACAGTACGACCCGGCTCGGGCCCCGGACCAACCCGCACGAACACCCGGCGACGCCGGATGACGAGCGACGCCACCAGCCCGGCCAGCGAGAGCAGCGCGGCCACGAGGGTCAGCGACTTGCCCGGGTCGGTCCGGATCGACAGGCCGGCGAACCGCTCCACCCGGTCGAAGGTGATCGAGCCACGGCCGTCCGGCAGCTCGAAGGTCTCCCCCGGGCGCAGCAGGATGCGCAGCTGGTCGGCGTCGTCCTCACCCGGAACCGGCGTCATGGCGGCGGTGTCGAGGGAGTAGACGGACTGCGACCGGCCGCTGGGGAACAGCTCACCCTCGAACGCCGTCAGCGCCAGCTGGGGGTCGAGCGCGTCCGGGAAGATCGAGCGGGGCCCCTGGTCGTCGATCACACCGGTGGGCAGGAAGAACCCGGCGAAGCCGAGCTGGTCCGGCGAGGCCCCGGGCACCTTGACCGCGCCGACCGAGGTGTAGTTGTTGTCCTGCGGCAGGAACGGCGTCGCGTCGGAGTAGAGCTCGGTGCCCTCGGCGTCGCGCACCGTGATGACCGGGGCGTAGCCGTTGCCGAGCAGGAAGACCGAGCCGTCGCCGGTCTCGAGCGGGTGGTTGACCCGGATCGAGCGGGGCTCGCTGTTCCCGTCGGCGTCGGTGAACGTCGTGAACGCCTCGAAGTCGCGCGGGGCCCCGAACTGTCCGGGGGTCGTGACCTCGGTCTCGAAGGTCGCGTCGAGCCGGTCGATGCTGATCGTGTAGGGCTCGAGGGCGTTGACGTCGACCCAGGGCCCGGGGCTGAAGGTGTCGTAGCGCGAGAGCGTGTTGGCGAACGTCTTGCCCGTGGGCACGATGACGTCGCCCTTCCAGCCGAGCAGGTGCCCCCACGCGACACCCACCAGCACCCCGATGAGCGCGACGTGGAAGACGAGGTTGCCGGTCTCGCGCAGGTAGCCCTTCTCGGCCGACAGCGTCTCGTCGTCGTGGGCGTGCACCCGGTAGCGACGCTTCCGCAGGGCCGCCCGCAGCCGTTCGCGGACCTCCTGCGCGTCACCGTCGACGACCTGCTCGCGGTGGGCGGCCAGGCGATCGAGGCGTCGGGGCGCGCGCGGCGGCGCCGAGCGAACCTGGTGCCAGAGGATCTTGGTGCGCGGCAGCACGCAGCCGATGAGCGAGACGAAGAGCAGCAGGTAGATCGCCGCGAACCACGGTGACGCGTACACCTCGAAGAACCCCAGCCGGTCGAGCACCGGGCCGGCACCGGGGTGGTCGGCGATCCACTGGGCGGTGCGGGCCGGGTCGATCGAGCGCTGCGGGAAGGTCGACCCCGGGATGGCGCCGATGGCGAGCAGCAGCAGCAGGAACAGGGCGGTGCGCATGCTCGTCAGCTGGCGCCACATCCACCGCAGCCACCCGATCGGGCCCAGCCGCGGCTGCGCGACGTCGCTGCGGGCGCTCACACCGCCACCTGGAACCCGTCGACGAGCTCGGTCTGCAGCCACCGGTTGAGGTCCTCCCAGACCCCGGTGACCATGAGCAGTCCGACGAGCACGAGCATGACGCCGCCGACGACCTGGATCGTGCGCTGGTGGCGGCGCAGCCACCCCGACGCGCGCCCGGCTCGGTCGAGGCCGGCGGCGATGAGGATGAAGGGCAGCCCCAGCCCCAGCCCGTAGGCCGCCGCGAGCACGACGCTGCGCCACACCTGCGGGTCCTGCGTGGCGGTGGCCATGACGAGCACCGCGGCGAGCGTCGGGCCGGTGCAGGGCGCCCAGCCGAGGGCGAAGACCGCGCCGAGCACGGGGGCGCCCGCGAGGCCGGCCCGCGGCCGCCAGGCGATCTTGGCCTCGCGCTGGCCGCCGACGCCCAGGAAGACCAGCCCCATGAGGATGACGACCGCGCCACCCACCCGCATCAGCACGGTGCGGTGCTCGATGAGCGCCCGCCCGGCCGTGGTGACGAAGATCGAGCCGAGCACGAAGACGGCCGTGAACCCGATGACGAACAGCAGGGCCCCCGTCACCATCCGGCTGCGCGACTTCTCGGCCAGCGGCTCGCCGGTCAGCCCGGTGACGTAGCCGAGGAAGCCCGGCACCAGGGGCAGCACGCACGGGCTGGCGAACGACACCAGGCCGGCCAGCGCCGCCACCGCGACCGCCAGCGGCAGCGCCCCGGAGGTGACCGTGTCGCCCGCGGCGAGCACGGCCGCGGCTCCGGTGGCGGGGGTCACGAGCCGGCGACGACGTCGTCGACGAGGCCGCGCAGGGTGGTGGCCGTGACGGGGCCGTTGACCCGCGCCGCGATCCGGCCCTCGGTGTCGAGCACGAGGGTGGTCGGCACGGTCGGTGCCTTGCCCTGGAGCGCGAGGATGGCGACCCCGGACTCGTCGGTGAGGCTCGGGTAGGTGATGCCGGCCTTCTTCACGAACGCCGCACCGCGGGCCGGGTCCTCGCGGAAGTCGATGCCCATGAACTCGACCGGCGCCTCGTCGGCCTGGAGCCCGGCCCAGGCCTTCTGCAGGTCCGGGGCCTCGGCGACGCAGGGCGCGCACCACGAGCCCCACACGTTCAGCACGAGCACCGTGCCACGGGTCGAGGCGATGTCCCAGGCGGTGCCGTCGAGCAGGGTCCCGGTGAGCTCGACGGGATCGCCCCGCTTCGGCTGGGGAATGGTCTCGACGGCGCCGTCGCCGGAGACGTAGCCCTTCTGGTCGCCGGCCTTGGCCTGGGCGGCGACGGAGTTGGGGTCCTGGGTGCACCCGGTGGCACCGAGGAGGAGCACGGCGGCCGCGGCACCGACGGCCCACCACGCGGTGGGTCGAGCCGTCATGCGCCCGCCCCGGGCTGGGCCTGGTCGAGCAACGACGCCGCCGGCTCGCTGTAGCTGAGCGACAGCAGCTCGTCGTCGAGGAAGGTCAGCGAGGTGAGCGACGCCAGCGAGCACTCGCGGTTCGCGGGGTTGTGCCAGAGCGGGCGGCCCTCGGTGGCCAACCGGATCATCCAGATCGGGGCCTGGTGGCTGACGATGACGGCCTCGTGGCCGCGGGCGGCCGTGCGGGCGTCGACGATCGCCAGTCGCATCCGCTCGACGAGCCGGGCGTAGGGCTCGCCCCACGACGGCCGGAACGGGTTGAGCATCTTGGGGTACAGCCGCGGGTGCCGCAGGAGGCCGGCACCACCGGCCACCGGAAGGCCCTCGAAGGCGTTCTCGGCCTCGATGACGCGCTCGTCGAGGGTGACCTCGAGGCCGTGGGCGTCGGCGATCGGTGCTGCGGTCTCCCGGGCCCGCTCGAGCGGGCTGGAGACGAGGTGGGTGATGTCGTGGTCGCCGAGGTGCTCCGAAGCGAGGTCGGCCATCTGCCGGCCGAGCGCGGACAGGTGGTAGCCCGGCATCCGTCCGTAGAGGAGACGGTGCGGGTTGTGCACCTCACCGTGGCGCAGCAGGTGCACGACGGTGCGCTGCGGATCACCGGGGGCGGGGCCACCGGCCTCGGGGGACGACGTCATGCGCAGATTGTCGCAAACCCGGCTGGGTGCTCAGGCACGCGTCCCGGCACTCGCCCCGGCAGCGGCCCGTGCCGCCCCCGGAAGGGCTGCGAGCACCCGGTCGACGGCGGCCTCGTCGTGCGCGCCGGAGACGAACCACGACTCGAACGCGCTCGGCGGGAGGTACACCCCGGCATCGAGCATGGCGTGGAAGAACCGGCCGAACGCGGCGGTGTCCTGGTCGCGCGCGTCGTCGTAGGTGCGCACGGCGCCGTCGCGGAAGCAGACCGAGAACATCGAGCC
>DASQEZ010000063.1:0-4160 GCA_035633415.1 Ornithinibacter sp.
TGTATCCGCGCACGGTCCGGCGTCGGCGCCGGGCTCAGGCGCGTACCAGCCGCACGGCGAGGTCGCCGTAGGACCGCTCGATGTCCGCCGGGGTGCGCCGCACGTCCGGGGCGTACCAGCGGGCGACGTCGATGGCCATCGACAACAGGGCGAGCGCGGTGCCGGCGACGTCGTCGACCTCGAACTCCCCGGCCGCGACCCCGTCGCGCAGCACACCGGCGACGACGTTGTCGATCTCCTTGCGCAGGCCGAGCACGGCCTCGCGGTGGTCGGGGCTGAGGTGCCGGAACTCGAACTGCACGATCCGGCCGAGCTCGTAGTGCTCGGCGTGCCAGCGGGAGAAGCCACCGATGATCGCGCGCAGCGCCTCGGTCGGGTTTGCTGCCTGCTCGGCGGCAGCCACGAGCAGGTCGCGGGCCCGGGCGTGGCCCCGGCGGCTGAGCTCGAAGAGCAGCACCTCCTTGGAGGCGAAGTGCACGTAGACGCCGGCGGGGGAGAGCCCGGCCCTGGAGGCGATGTCGCGGGTCGTCGTCGCGTGGAAGCCGCGGTCGGCGAAGGCGTCGGCCGCGGCGAGCATGATCCGCACCGCGGTGTCCGTGACGTCGCCCACCGCCTCCTGGCGCCCACCGTCGGGCGCGAGGGCGGCCAGCACGGCAGTCTCGCTCAGCGGTGTGGGGCTCGGCACGGTTGACAGCATGCCGCACCCCGGCGAAACTAAGCAAGCGCTTAGTCATCGGGCGCGCCATCCTGAAACGTCCCACAGCCCACCCCGAGCCGCCACGGAGGACTTCCATGCCCCGCAACATCTACGGTCCCGAGCACGAGGACTTCCGCGCCTCCGTGCGCGAGTTCGTCGAGCGCACCCTCAAGCCGCGCGCCGAGCAGATGCTCGAGGTCAAGGCCATCGACCGCGACATCTGGAAGGAGGCCGGTGCCCAAGGGCTGTTCGGCCTCGACATCCCCGAGGAGTTCGGCGGGATGGGTGCCGACGACTACCGCTTCAACGCCGTGTCGGCCGAGGTGATCAACGGCTTCAACGCCGCCGTCGGCTCCTGCTTCGGCATCCACAGCGACGTCTGCCCGCCCTACATCGTCGACCTCGGCACCCAGGAGCAGAAGGAGCGCTGGCTGCCCGCCATGGCCGCCGGCGAGAAGATCTGCGCCATCGCGATGACCGAGCCCGGCGGCGGGTCGGACCTCGCCGCGCTCAAGACCACCGGGGTGCGCGACGGCGACTCGTGGGTGCTCAACGGCAGCAAGACCTTCATCACCAACGGCTACCAGGCCGACCTCGTCATCGTCGCCACCCGCACCGACCCGAGCAAGGGCGCCAAGGGCATCACGCTGTTCATGGTCGAGGACGGCATGGAGGGCTTCACCCGCGGCCGCAAGCTCGACAAGGTCGGTCAGGAGGAGAGCGACACCGCCGAGCTGTTCTTCCAGGACGTGCGCGTGCCGGACGCCAACCGGATCGGTGACGAGGGCATGGGCTTCATCGCGATGATGCAGCGCCTGCCCCAGGAGCGGGTCGGGGCCGCCTGCGCCAACGTCGCCCACGCGAAGCAGATCCTGCTCGAGACCATCGAGTACGCCAAGGAGCGCAAGGCCTTCGGCCAGGCGATCGGCTCCTTCCAGCACAACAAGTTCAAGATCGCCGAGCTCGTCACGTCGATCGAGGTGGCCGAGGCCTACGTCGACGACTGCATCGAGGCCCACGCCGAGGGCCGGCTCAGTGCCGTCGACGCGGCCAAGGCCAAGTGGTGGAGCGCCCAGGTGCAGAACGACGTGCTCGACGAGTGCGTCCAGCTGCACGGTGGCTACGGCTTCATGAACGAGTACCGGGTGGCCCGTGCCTGGCGCGACGCCCGCGTCACGAAGATCTGGGCGGGCTCCAACGAGATCATGAAGGAGCTCATCGGCCGCGACCTCGGCCTCTGAGACCAAGGCGACCCACGACGGATGCCGTCCCGCTCACCGAGCGCGGACGGCATCCGTCGTCGCGGGAGGCACGACGGCGACGGCCTGCTCGCGCAGCACTCCGAGCACGAGGAGCACCTGGGCGGCGACGTAGGTCGACATCACCCAGAAGCCCTCGACCGGCAGCTCGAACCCCGGCGCGAAGGCACCGAGGGCGATGAGCCCGTCCGAGACGAGGAACAGCGCGCCGCCGAGCGCAGTGAGGCGGTTCACCCCTGTTGCCAGCACGGCCGTCGTGCCGAGGCACGCGCCGTAGACGAGGACCGGGACGAGCATCCCGGCGGCGCCACCGGCACAGGCGAGCACCAGCCCGGCGACCGCACCGACGTAGACCAGCAGGAGCGGTCGGCGCACGTGCAGCACGCTGCGGTCCCGGAAGGGGAGGAAGGCAGCGATGTAGGCGACCTGCGCGAGGAGGAAGAAGCCGATCATCACGAGGAACGCGGCATCCCCACTCGTCAGCTTCGGTGCGCTGTCACCCAGCCACGACAACCCGAGGGCGATCAGCACCAGGGTGACCAGGCGGCTGCGCGGTGACGAGGTCTCGCACCACAGCACGCCCGCGAGCAGCGGCATGAGGAGCACCTGGGTCACGGTCGCCACGGCGTCGGCGCCCGCGAGCTGGGCGACGAGGTGCACCGTGGCCACGAGGGTGAACCCACCGAGGAACAGGCGCGCGGCAGGTCGGCGGGGGAGCATGTCGCGAGCGTAGCGACGCCCACCCCCCGACTCATTGCGAATCAGAGACCCCGCTTGGGGGGTGATTCCGCCCCGCGTGTCGGAGATTCGCAATAGGTCGAGGTCAGTCGAGGGGCCCGCCGGCGACGTAGATGACCTGGCCCGAGACGAACCCGGCCTCCTCGGAGGCGAGGAAGGCGATCGTGGCCGCGATGTCCTGCGGCTGGCCGACCCTGGCGACCGGGATCTGTTGGGCCGTGTGCGCGATGAAGTCCTCGAACGGGACCCCGATGCGCGCGGCCGTGGCGGCCGTCATGTCGGTCTGGATGAAGCCCGGCGCCACGGCGTTGGCCGTCACCCCGAACTTGCCGAGCTCGATGGCCAGGGTCTTCGTGAAGCCCTGCAGACCCGCCTTGGCGGCGGAGTAGTTGGCCTGGCCACGGTTGCCCTGCGCCGAGGACGACGAGAGGTTGACGATGCGGCCGTGCTTCTCGGCGGTCATGTGCGCCTGGCAGGCCCGGGTCATCAGGAAGGCTCCCTTGAGGTGCACGTCCATGACGGCGTCCCAGTCGCCCTCGGTCATCTTGAAGATGAGGTTGTCGCGGATGATGCCCGCGTTGTTGACGAGCACCACCGGCGGCCCCAGCTCGCCGGCCACCCGGGCCACGCCCGCCTCGACCTGCGCGGCATCCGTGACGTCGACGCCGACGCCGACGGCGAGGCCTCCCGCGTCCTGGATCCGGGCGGCGACCTCCTCGCAGGCGGCCTCGTCGAGGTCGAACACACCCACGGCGAACCCGTCACGGGCCAGCCGCTCGGCAGTGGCCGCCCCGATGCCTCGGGCTGCTCCGGTGACGATCGCGACGCGCTGGGTGGACATGCGGCTCCTCCGGTTCGTGATGTCGTCGACCGACCTGGTGGCGACCTCGTGACCTTACCGACCGCCCCGTCGAAGCAGGAGGGCGGCCGGTAAGCGCATTTTCATGACTTCGCCGCGCGAGGGTAGGTTGCATGCACTGCGGAGGCCGACGGCCCCACCGCGGCCCAGCACCGTCGCTGGTCCCTGACCACACACGGAAGGCAACCAGTGGAGACCTGGCCCGGAACGGCATACCCCCTCGGCGCCACCTACGACGGCAGTGGCGTCAACTTCGCCCTGTTCAGCGAGGTGGCCGAGCGGGTCGAGCTGTGCCTCATCGACGACGACGGCGCCGAGACCCGCCTCGACCTGCCCGAGGTCGACGGCTTCGTCTGGCACGCCTACGTGCCCAGCCTGCAGCCCGGCCAGCGCTACGGCTTCCGCGTGCACGGCCCCTACGACCCCTCGAAGGGGCACCGCTGCGACCCGAGCAAGCTGCTCCTCGACCCGTACGCGAAGGCGATCGAGGGCCAGGTCACCAATGACCAGGCCCTGTTCTCCTACGACTTCACGAACCCCAAGAAGCGCAACACCGACGACAACCTCGGCAAGACGATGCTCTCGGTGGTCATCAACCCCTACTTCG
>DASQEZ010000064.1:0-3809 GCA_035633415.1 Ornithinibacter sp.
ACCGCCGACAGCCACGCCACGACGCACGCCGCAGCGCCGTCGACGACGGCCAAGCCCGCGGCCAAGGACGTCGCGCTGCGCGAGGGCGAGCGGTTCCAGAGCATCAGGCTCCCCTCGGCGTACACGCCCAAGGCCCCGGAGGGCACGGGCACCGACGACTACCGGTGCTTCGTGGTCGACCCGGAGTTCGACACCGACCAGCTCGTCAGCGGTGTGCAGATCGCGCCCGACAACGCGGCGATCGTGCACCACGTCATCGTGTCCAAGGTCGAGCCCGAGGACGTCGCGAAGGCCCGCGCCCTCGACGAGCAGGACCCCGGCGACGGCTACACCTGCTTCGGTGGGGCCGGCATCGCGGGGGTGGCCGGTGGCGACCTCGACAAGGCCGACTGGGTCGGGGCGTGGGCGCCCGGCGGCGGCGAGCGGGTCATGGCCGACGACATCGGCATCCCGCTGCGGGCCGGCACCCTGCTCGTGGTCCAGATGCACTACAACCTGCTCGCGGGCACCGGCGCCGACCGCAGCACGGTGCGGTTGCGCCTGTCCGAGGCGGCCGGCACCCACAAGGAGGCGCTGCAGACGATGCTGCTGCCGGCGCCGGTCGAGCTTGCGTGCCGCGAGAACCGCACGAAGGGCCTGTGCAACCGCACGGTCGCCGTGGCCGACCTCAAGCGCCGCTTCGGCGAGGACCCCGCCACCGCCGACCTGCTGCACCTGCTCTGTGGGCCGGTGAAGCCCGGGCCGGTGCAGAGCTGCACCCGGCCGATCCGCACCGAGGGCACCGTGCGGGCCGTGTCCGGTCACATGCACCTGCTGGGCCGGGCCATCACTGTCGACGTGAACAAGGGCACCCCGACGGCGCAGCGGGTGCTCGACATCCCGACGTGGAACTTCGACGACCAGGGCAGCATCCCGCTGAAGAAGCCGCTCGACGTCGGCCCCGGCGACACCATCACCGTGACGTGCACGCACGACCAGGGCCTGCGCGACCTGTTGCCCGCGTTCGAGGGCACGCAGGACCGCTACGTCGCGTGGGGCGAGGGGACGACCGACGAGATGTGCCTCGGCATCGTCCTGATGACGTCGCGCTGAACCACCCTGCCCCAGCCACCCCGGCTCACGGACAGCACCGCCCTCGTCGAGGTCCCACGACACGCTGAGGCGGAGGGCCGTCCGTCAGCGTGTCGTGGGACCTCGACGAGGCGTTGGGGTTGCTGCCGCCAGGACGAGGTCGGCGGCCTCGTCGACCGAGTCGACGAGGTGGAGGTGCGTGGCCATCGCCCGCCCGGACGCCAGCGCGGTGAGCGTCGGCCACACCGGCACGGTCCGGGTCCAGTGCCGGCGGCCGACGAGCACGAGCACGGGCAGCTCGGCGCCGGCGCGCGAGTAGTACAGCCTGGTCGCGGCCTGGAAGACCTCCTGCACCGTTCCGGCCGCACCCTCGAGCACGACCAGCCCCGCGGTCGACCGCGCCAGCAGGCCGTCCTCGCGCAGCGCGTTGGAGAAGTACTTGCCGATGCCGTGGCAGAACACGTTGGGCGGCTCGTGGCCGTAGAACCACGTCGGGATGCCGATGCTCGTCGGTCGAGCGGCGGGGCTCGACCGGGTGTCGCCGACCGCCACCAGCTCGTCGTGCACGGCCAGCGCGACCGTCGCCCAGGCCTCGATGTCGGGCTCGAACGACGGCACGGCCGCGAGGGCGTCGAGCGCGCCGGCCATCGCCGCCGGGTCCGGTGCGAACGCGCCCAGGTTCGCGGCCTCCATCGCGCCCGGCCCACCGCCCGTCACGACGGTGAGACCACCGGCGGCCAGGCGGTGGCCCAGCACTGCCGCGCCGGCATACCGCCCCGTGCCGCGGGCGAGTGAGTGCCCGCCCATCACCCCGACGGTGGGCGTGCCGTCGATGAACTCGTCGAGCGCGTCGGTGACCGAGTCGTCGTGGATCGCCCGCAGCAGGGTGATGAACGCGTCGTGCTGGTGGTCGGCCTCGCGCGACCAGTGGTACGCCAGCGCGTCCGGCGTCGCCTCGTAGCCGCGCTCGGCGAGCCCGTCGTAGAGCTCACGCGGTTGGTAGAGCGTCGAACGGTAGGGGTTGACCGGTGCCCTCGGGTCACTCGGGAACACCAGGGCGCCGTGCAGGCGCAGGTGGGTGTCGAGCGCCGGGGGGATCCGCCCGCCGAGCACGACCATGCCCGCGACGTCGGTGCGGGCCAGCAGGGCGTCCTCGTGGCCGGTGAGGTCGAGGTCCTGCAGCCGCAGCCCGGACAGCGAGCCGCCCGAGCCGAGTGCGGCGTGCAGCGCCGGCAGGCTCTCGATCTCGCGCACGAGCCCGAACCTACTCGCGGTGAGTGCGGAAGTGGTTGCCCCGGCGACCGTTTCCGCACTCACCGCGCAACGGGTCAGTGGGCGGTGAGCAGGCGCAGGACGGCGCCGAGCCGCGCCGGTTGCCCGGTCGTGGCCTCCTCGTGGTCGGCCAGCTGCGCCAGGCGCAGGCCGGCGTTGACCCCGAGCCAGCGCAGCGGCTCGGGTTCCCAGCGCGGCGACCGGTGCCCGACCCACGGCAGCGTGGTCAGCGCGGTGTCGCGGCCGAGCACCAGATCGGCCAGCGTGCGTCCGGCGAGGTTGCTCGCGGCCACTCCGTCGCCGACGTAGCCCCCGGCGCGACCGGTGCGAGAAACCGGGTCCCAGGTGAGCGAGGGGTGCCAGTCGCGGGCGATGCCGAGTGGCCCACCCCACGCGTGCGTGAACCGGATGCCGTCGAGCTGGGGGAGCAGGTCGCGCAGCGTCGTGCGCAGGGCGTCGAAGACCGACGGCTCCTGGTCGAACTCGGGGCGGATCTGCGACCCCCAGTGGTAGGGCGCGCCGCGGCCACCGAACGCGATCCGCCCGTCGTCGGTGCGCTGGCCGTAGATGACCACGTGGCCGTGGTCGGCGAAGACCTCACGGCCCGCGAGCCCGATCCGGCCCCAGCGCTCGTCGTCGATCGGCTCGGTGGCGACCATGAGGGAGTAGACCGGAACGACCCGGCGCGCCAGCCCGGCCAGCGAGCCGGTCCAGCCCTCGGTGGCCACGACGACGGTGCCCGCACTGATCCGCTGGCCGGAGGTGAGCACCACGACCCGGTCGGCGGTGCGCACGACTCGGGCACCCTCGACGATCCGCCCCCCGAGCCGGCGGACCGCCGCAGCGAGCCCGTCGACCAGCCGGCGCGGGTGCACGCGGGCGCAGTGCGGGGTGAAGGTGGCGCCGCGCGCTCCGGCCACGTCCATCCGTTCGCGGGTGGCGGCGGCATCCAGCCAGGTCGTGCCCTCGCCCCACCCCGCAGCGTGCGCGGCGGCCACCCTGGCCCGTTGCTCCTGCGCCGCGGTGCGCGCCACCATCAGGGCACCGCCCTTGACGAACCCGGCACCCAGACCCTCCGCGGCGTCGACCAGCCCCACCTCGTCGACCGTGTCGCGCAGCGCGGCGAGCTGGGCCAGGGTGGCGGTGCGTCCGTAGCGGCGGTCCAGGGTGTCGGCCCCGACCGGCCACAGGGCCGACACCCAGCCGCCGTTGCGGCCGCTGGCACCGAAGCCGACGTGCTCGGCCTCGAGCACCAGCACCTCGCGCCCGGGCTGCTCGCGCAGCAGGTAGTAGGCCGTCCACAACCCGGTGAAGCCGCCGCCGACCACGACGACGTCGGCGGCAACGGGCAGGTCGGCCGGCGTCGCCGGTCCGCCGTCGGTCGGGTCGTCCGGCCCGGGTGACGACGCAGCCGCCGTGGGGGAGTCCCACCACAGCGGCCCGGTCGTCGGCCTGGGGATCGCCCC
>DASQEZ010000065.1:0-4081 GCA_035633415.1 Ornithinibacter sp.
GTCAGCGCGAGCGCGCCCTGCACCCGGCCGGTCTGCGCGCGGCACGACGCGGCATGCGGCTGGCGACCGAGCTGCACCTGCCGCTCGTGACGGTGATCGACACCCCCGGCGCGGAGCTCTCGCAGTTCGCGGAGGAGAGCGGCCTCGCCGGCGAGATCGCCCGGTGTCTGTACGACCTGCTCGCCCTGCCGGTGCCGACGGTCTCCGTCCTGCTGGGCGAGGGTGCGGGCGGGGCGGCCCTCGCGCTCTTCCCCGCGGACCGCGTCGTCGCGGCTCGGCACGCCTGGCTGTCGCCGCTGCCCCCGGAGGGTGCATCGGCCATCGTCCACCGGACGACGGACCGCGCCGCCGAGATGGCCGAGCGCCAGCACATCGGCGCCGCCGAGCTGCTGCGGCGCGGCATCGTCGACGTCGTCGTCGCCGAGCGGCCGGACGCCGCGGACGAACCGGTCGCGTTCCTCCAGCGGATCGCGTCGGCGGTGCGGCACGAGCTGGAGACGCTCACCGCCACGGAGGAGCGCTCCCGCCGGGAGACCCGACGGGAGCGCTACCTCGACCCGGTGCGACTCGGCTGATCAGGCGTCCGGCTTGCCCGTCTCGCCGTAGTAGGCCTTGCGCAGCAACTCCTCGACCTCGACGACGAGCGGCATGCGCGGGTTGGTGCGCAGGGACATGTCCTGCATCGCGTCGACGAGCATGTCCGGCAGCGCGGCGAGGAAGTCGGCCTCGAGGACGCCGGCATCCTTCAGCGTCCGCGGCAGGCCGACCTCGGCGATGAGCTTGTCGACGGCGTCGAACAAGCGCTCCCGGGCCTCGGTGTCCACGTGGCCGCCGAAGAGGATGTACCCGGCCTGGGCGTACTTCTGCGGCGCCGCGTAGTTCGTGTAGCCGGGCGCCGGCATGAACTTCGTCGGCAGCGCGGAGTTGTAGCGCAGGGTGTGCGGCAGCACGATCCCGTTCGCTCGCCCGTGCGGGATGTGCAGACGCGCACCGATCGCGTGCGCGATCGCGTGGTTCACGCCGACGAACGCGTTCGAGAAGGCGAGACCGGCGAGCGTGGCTGCGTTGGACATGCCCGTGCGTGCCTCGATGTCGCTGCCGTCGGCCACTGCGCGCGGCAGCCAGTCGAAGATCATCCGAATGGCCTGCATGCAGAACGCGTCGGTGTACGGGGAGGCGAAGATCGACACTGCGCCCTCGAGCGCGTGGGTCAGCGCGTCGATCCCGGTGTCGGCGGTCGCGCCGGGCGGCAGCCCCACGGTGAGCATCGGGTCGACGATGGCCATGTCGGGCACGAGGCAGTAGTCGATCATCGTCGCCTTGCGGTTGCCGACCGTGATGACGGCGGCGGGCGAGACCTCCGAACCGGTGCCCGCCGTGGTCGGGATGCCGATCAGCATGACCTTGTGGCTGTCGGTCGGGAAGTCGTTGACCCGCTTGCGGGGGTCGAGGAACGGCAGTGCGAGCTCGGTGAGGCTGAGCTCGGGGTGTTCGTAGAAGAGCCTCATCGCCTTCGCGGCGTCGAGCACCGAGCCACCGCCGACCGCGACGACTACGTCGGGCTGCAGGTCACGCATCGACGCGACGCCGGCCCGGACGATCGACTCGTCCGGCTCCGGGGTGACGCCGGAGAAGACCTTGACGTACGCGGCGGGCAGCTTGGCCCGCACCTGGTCGAGGATGCCGTTCGACTCCAGGATCGAGTCGGTCACGAGGAGCACGCGCTCCATCGGGATCGTCAGGAGGTTCTCGAGGGCACCGACGTTGAAGTAGGTCGTCGCGGGCACCCGGAACCACTGCGGCGGGCTCTTGCGCTTGGACACCGTCTTGATGTTCATCAGCTGTTTGTAGTTCACATTCTCCGTCGTGAAGGATCCGCCCCAGCTACCGCAGCCGAGCGAGAAGGTCGGGGGCAGCGAATTGTAGACGCCGCCGAGGGCACCCACCGCGGTCGGCGCGTTGACCAGGATGCGCCCCGTGCGGACCTGCATGGAGTACTGGTGGATGACGTCGTCGTCGCGGGTGTAGACCGACGAGGTGTGGCCCAGGCCGCCGTGCTCGGTGACGACGACGGCGCAGTCGATGCCGTTCTGCACCGAGGTCGCCCGCACCATGCCGAGGACCGGCATGAGCTTCTCCTGGCAGAGGGTGTGCGCCCCCAGCTCCACCGGGTCGCTCGGCAGCTCGGCCATGAGGACCTTGATGTGGTCGGCGACCTCGAACCCGGCCCGCCGGGCGAGCTCGGGCGCCTTCTGGCCGAGCGCCGCCAGGTTCACCTTGTCGGTGCAGCCGAACGCGAACTCGGCGATCTTGTCCGACTGCTCCCGCGTCATCAGGTGCGCGCCCATGCGGATGAACTCGGCGATGACCCGGTCGTAGATGACGTCGTCGATGATGATCGTCTGCTCGGCCGGGCAGATGACGGAGGCGTCGAAGGTCTTGGAGATGAGGACGTCAACGACCAGGCCCTCGATGTCGGCGCTGCGGTGCACGTAGCAGGGGGCGTTGCCCGGGCCGACGGAGAGAGCCGGCTTACCGGCCGAGTTGGTCAGTTCGACGATCTTGCTACCGCCCGTCGTCCACAGGAAGTCGATGAGCTTGTGCTTGAACAGCGCGTGGGTGACCTCGTGCGCCGGGTCCCTGACGAGCGCGAGGGCCCCCTTGGGCAGACCCGCCGCCTCGCCCGCCTCGGACAGCAGCTCGATGACCCGAGCGGCCGAACGCGTCGCGAAGGGGTGCGGGCGGAACAGGATGGCGTTGCGGGTCTTCGCCGCACAGATCGCCTTGAAGATCACCGTGGAGGTCGGGTTCGTGATCGGGGTGATCGCGAGGATCGTGCCCACCGGCTCGGCGACGTGCTGGATGCCCAGCTCGACGTCCTCGTCGACGACGCCGACCGTCTTCTTGTCCTTGAGGTAGTCGTAGAGGAACTCGGTCGCCAGGAAGTTCTTGACGACCTTGTCCTCGAAGACCCCGAAGCCCGTCTCCTCGACGGCCAGGCCGGCCAGCTCGACGGCGTGGGTCAGGCCCGCGTGCACCATCGCGGTGACGACGGCGTCCACCTGCTGCTGATCGAAGGTCCGGAACTTCTCCGCGGCCTCGTGCGCGACCCGAACCTGGGCCTCGACCTCCTCGCTGAGCTGCGGCGGCTGAGTCGGTCCGGCGCCCATCGTCGTACGTGCGGCCATGCTGTCCTCCTCGGACGGCGGTCGCTCCGCCGTCGACGGTGTTACCCGCGGGTAATAAAACCGTGCCCCGTTCCCGATCCGGAGGGACGTTGGACCCCAATCATCGTCCTTCACGGTCGCGGCCGACGTCTGTCGAGCGACCGGGACCTCTGGTCCTGCGGCAGCCGTCACCGCGCGTGCAAGGGTGCTCGCCAGGGCCGGGGTAACAGCCATGGCCGGGTGCGGGAGCACGGGCACAGGAGCATGGGCGGTAGGGATGACCGGGAGACGACCGATCGGCCCCGTCGACACCATCTGGTTGAACATGGATCGGCCCAACAACCTGATGATCGTCGACTCGGTCCTGTGGTTCGACGAGCCCGTCGACTGGGACCGGATCGTCAACGTGCTGCGCAAGCGACTCGTGGGCCGCTTCCCCGCCTTCTCCCAGCACCCGGTCGACCCCCCCATCCCGCTCGGCCTGCCGCACTGGGAGGACGACCCCGACTTCGACATCGAACGGCACATGATCCGCGCCCGGCTGCCCGAACCCGGGGACGACGCGGCCCTGCAGGCCTACCTCGAGGAACAGATCCACCGCCCGTTCGACCGGCAGCACCCGCTGTGGGAGTACCACTTCATCGACGGGTACCGGGGCGGCTGCGCGATCATGCCCCGGTTCCACCACGCGCTCGGCGACGGCGCCGCCCTCACCGAGGTCCTGCTCTCCACCACCGACGCCGCCCCGGACGACGACCTGCGCCCCGACCCGAAGGGTCGCACGACCCCGGGTCACGGCGAGCCGCACGACGAGCACCACGGGGGCCTGCTCGGCGCGGCGGCCTGGGTCGCGGGCACCGCGGGGTCGGCGGCGCGCGGCGCCCTGCACCTGCTGAGCGAACTGCCCCACCTCG
>DASQEZ010000066.1:0-2109 GCA_035633415.1 Ornithinibacter sp.
GCTCGTCGACGGCGCCATCGAGCCGTGGCTGTCGGTCACCGAGGTCCGGATCGACGGCGACGACCACGGAACGGTCGACCTCACCGATGCCGATGCGGTGATCGGAGTCGTGGCCGACGCCGCGCTGGGCGTCCTCGAGGATGCGTTCGGCGCCTCGCCGGCCGCCGAGGCGGTGCTGACACTCGTGGGCCTGCGCCTGCCCGCGTCCGATCCCACCTCGCCGCACAGGCTCGACGCCGCCGCCCTCGGTCGCGGCCCGACCGCGGCGCTGGGCAGCCTCCACCGCACGATCCTCGGGGATCCGGACCATCCGTGGTCGCACATGCTCGAACAGGTCGCCATCCTCGTCGGACTCGACCCTGACGTGACCGGTTCCGGCACGGTGCTCGACCCGTGGGTCACGCCGATCGCCACCGAGGGGCCCGCCAGCCTGTCGATCGCGGCCTGGGATGCCCGCACCGGGTCCGATCCGGCGGGGTTCGCACGCCTCCGGCTCGGCGTCATGGCCCACGCCGAGGAGTCGGTGTTCGCCGGCCGGCTGCTGATCGAGCTGCTGTCCGTCGACCTGCCGCCCACCGGCGCTGGCGCCGTGAGCCTGATCGGCCGCTCGGAGCTCGCGATCGAGCTCACGCCCGACGGCCCGCTCGACCTCTCCGGGCTCGCTATCACGTCGGGTCCGGCACGCGCCGTGGCGGCCTGGCGCCCGGGCGAGCTGCCGACGTGGCAGGTCGGCATCACCGACGTCTCGGTCACGATCGGCGGCGAGCTGCTCGGCCCCTACGACCTCGCGCTGCCGGGCACACAGCCCGATCTGGGGCTCGGCGCCGACGCCGTACGCGTGCTCGGTCAGCTGATCAGCTCGGCGCTGCGGTCATGGGGCGGCCAGCCGGTGTACGTGCTCACGGCGCTGCTCGGCCTGCACCGCGACCTGCCCGACCTGCCTGACGACTGGCCGATGCTCGGCGATGGGAGCGGCGGCGGCGACCTGCAGCAGCTCCTCGCCGACCCGGCATCCGCGCTGCGCGCCCACCTGGCGAGCATGCTCACCGGGATCTCCGCGGACGGCGACGCCTTCGCCGGCGCGTTCCTGCGCACGCTCGGGCAGCTGCTGCCCTCGGACCGCCCGCCGGGGCTCGAGCTGCCCATCATCCGCGCGGTCACGGGCAGCGGCCGGTACGACGATCCGTGGGTGATCCCCACCGTCGACGAGTCCGCCGACCCCTCGGGTGGCGCGACGACGGTGGACGCCCTGGTCTGGCTGGAACCGGGCGGGCCGCCCGCCGCGTGGATCGCCGCCATCGCCGGGCTGGCCGACGGGGCCGTCGACGGCGTGCTGCTGACGAACCTCCTGACGTCCGGAGCCGCGTTCCGGCCGCAGCTCACCTCGCTGCTCGGCGGACGCAACCTCGACGCGCTCGCGCACGGCTTCGACGAGCTCACCGCCTGGCTCGGTGCCGGCGACGGTCTCGTGCCGCTGGCCTCGCAACTGCCGGCGGGCTGGACCCACGGCGCAACGGTCGGCACGACGCACGCCCTGCTGCCGCGTGACCCCAGCGTGATCGCCCAGGTGGTCCAGCGCCTCGCCCTGGGGAGCGGGCCGGTGCTGCTGATCGCGCCGCCGTTCGCCGACCACACGGTCTTCGACGACCTGATCCCGGCGCTCACCGGGGGGTCGCCGGGAGAGAGCCGGCACTTCGACCTCCGGGCCCTGCCCGACCCGCTCGACGTCGATCTGACCCAGGTGACCGACGACGTGTCGGTGTACACCGCCGACCTGCTCGCCGGGCACACCGTCGACGAGGTCGAACAGCTGCACCGCGTCGTCTCCCGGATCACCACGATCACGGGCCGCCCGGTACGGCTGCTGGGGCACTCCACCGCCGGCGTGGTGGCCAGGACCCTCGCCGCCGACCACCCCGAGCTCGTCGACTCGCTGATCACCCTCGGCACCCCGCACGCCGGTTCCGACCTCAGCCCGCTGCTCGACCCGGACGTCGCCGACGCGGTGCGGGTCGCCGGCTCGGTCGCCGAGCCGATCGCCGGCAACGCGCTCGGAGGCACGGTCGCCTGGCTCGCCGGGCTGCTCGACGGCGCCGGCGACCCGCTGCT
>DASQEZ010000067.1:0-5365 GCA_035633415.1 Ornithinibacter sp.
GGGCGTCGCGAGCCTGGGTCAGCGCACCCGCGAGCACGTCGGCGGGGATGCCGTCGAGCTTGGTGTCGAGCTGGATCGCGGTCACGAACTCCCGCGTGCCGGCGACCTTGAAGTCCATGTCACCGAAGGCGTCCTCGGCGCCGAGGATGTCGGTCAGGGCAGCGTACTGCATGGTCCCGTCGACCTCCGCCGAGATCAGGCCCATCGCGATCCCCGCCACCGCCGCGCGCAGCGGCACCCCGGCGTTGAGCAGCGAGAGCGTCGAGGCGCAGACCGAGCCCATCGACGTCGACCCGTTGGACCCGAGCGCCTCCGACACCTGCCGGATCGCGTAGGGGAACTCCTCGCGCGTCGGAAGCACCGGCATGAGCGCCCGCTCGGCGAGCGCTCCGTGCCCGACCTCGCGGCGCTTCGGCGAGCCGACGCGCCCGGTCTCACCGGTGGAGTACGGCGGGAAGTTGTAGTTGTGCATGTAGCGCTTCCGCGTCACCGGCGAGAGGGTGTCGAGCTGCTGCTCCATGCGGAGCATGTTCAGCGTCGTGACACCCATGATCTGGGTCTCGCCGCGCTCGAAGATCGCCGAGCCGTGCACCCGCGGGAGCACCTCGACCTCGGCCGAGAGGGCGCGGATGTCGGCGAGCCCGCGTCCGTCGATGCGGACCTTGTCGCGCAGGATCCGCTCGCGGACCAGCTTCTTCTGCACCGCGCGGAACGCGGCGGAGACCTCCTTCTGGCGACCGGCGAACGGGCCGACCCGGCCCGCCTCGCGGCCGTCGGAGTCGCCGACGAGGGCGAGGTGGAGACCCGACTTGAGCTCGCCGAGGCGGTCCTCGCGCTCGGACTTGCCCACGATGGTCAGGGCCTCGGCAGTCGCACCGGCGACCTCCGCCTCGACCGCGGCATACACGTCGTCCTCGTAGTCGAGGAAGACCGGGAACTCCTCCACCGGCTTGGCGGCCTCGGCCGCCAGCTGGGCCTGGGCCTCGCACAGGACCCGGATGAAGCGCTTGGAGGCCTCGAGCCCCTCGGCGACGACCTCCTCGGTCGGCGCCTGCTTGCCCTGGTGCTTGACCAGGTCCCAGGTGGCGTCGGTGGACTCGGCCTCGACCATCATGATCGCGACGTCGTCCCCCGCGATGCGGCCGGCGACGACCATGTCGAAGGTCGAGCGCTCGCTGTCGGAGAAGTTGGGGAAGGCCACCCACTGGCCGTCGATGAGCGCGACCCGCACGCCGCCGATCGGTCCGGAGAACGGCAGGCCCGAGATCTGCGTGGACGCCGACGCCGCGTTGATGGCGAGCACGTCGTACTGGTGGTCCGGGTTGAGGGCCAGGACGGTGATGACGACCTGGACCTCGTTGCGCAGGCCCTTGGTGAAGGTGGGGCGCAGCGGCCGGTCGATGAGCCGGCAGGTGAGGATCGCGTCGGTGGACGGGCGGCCCTCGCGACGGAAGAACGAGCCGGGGATCTTGCCCGCGGCGTACATCCGCTCCTCGACGTCGACGGTCAGGGGGAAGAAGTCGAAGCCCTCGCGGGGGTGCCTGCCCGCGGTGGTGGTGGACAGCAGCATCGTGTCGTCGTCCAGGTAGGCGCTCACGGCGCCGCCGGCCTGGCGGGCCAGCCGTCCGGTCTCGAACCGGACCTTGCGGGTGCCGAACGCGCCGTTGTCGAGAACGGCTTCGGCGAAGGTGATCTCAGGACCCTCCATGGGTCCCTCCTTTTCTCTCAGATCAGCCGGGGCGCATCGTCGTTGTGCGCCCGGTGTGCTTCCCGGCGCCCGCAGTGGGTGTGGTCACCCGCGCGAGCGGTGGTCGTTCCCGTATGCAGTTGTGGGTGGTGCGTCCCCCACGCCGAAGGAGCGGCCCTCCGAGGAGGACCGCTCCCTCGAGCAGGTCAACGGCGCAGGCCGAGGCGCTTGATCAGCGAGCGGTAGCGCTCGACGTCGACGCTCTCGAGGTAGCGCAGGAGCCGTCGGCGCTGGCCGACGAGGAGGAGCAGCCCGCGGCGGCTGTGGTGGTCGTGCTTGTGCTCGCGGGAGTGCTCGGTGAGGTCCTTGATGCGCTGGGTGAGCATCGCGACCTGGACCTCGGGGGAGCCGGTGTCGCCGTCGTGCGTGGCGTACTCGGTCATGATCTGCTTCTTGACGTCGGTCGTCAGGGGCATGGGTCGACACGTCTCCTTGTCTGGGTGTCTCTGCGCGGCGCGCCCGGGCTGGTTCACCGGGGCTCTCTGGGTCCGCGGCCGAAACACGGCTCCGCTCACGCTACCAGCGGCCTCGGACCGCCCCCTAATCGGTGGGCCGCGCTGCTTCCCCGCGGCGTTGCGGTGCGTGAGACTGGGCGGACCCCACCTCGACGACGAGGAGCCGCCGCGCGATGACCGCCGCACCGGAGAGTGAGACCCGCGCGGACTCCGTGCGGCGCCTCGCCGAGCGCCAGCTCGGGCGTCGCGGGCCCCTGCTGCCCATCCTGCACGACGTCGTCGCGGCGCACGGCTTCGTCGACGGCGAGGACGTGCGCGTCCTCGCCGACGTGCTCAACCTCTCCAGGGCCGACGTCCACGGGGTGGTCAGCTTCTACGCCGACTTCCGGCGCACCCCGCCTCCGGAGCACCGGGTGACCGTCTGCCGGGGCGAGGCCTGCCAGTCGCTCGGGGCGGAGGCGGTGCACGCGGCCGCCCGTGCGGCGGCGGCGACCGTCGCCCGGGCCTCCGTCGAGGTCGACGAGGTCTTCTGCCTCGGCAACTGCGTGCTCGGGCCGTCCGGGACGGTCGACGGCCGGCCGCGCGGCCGGCTCACCCCGGAGTCGGTCACCGGGATCGTGGCGGGCCTGGCGTGACCGTCGTCTGGGTGCCCTGCGACTCGGCCGCCCTCTCGGTCGGGGCGGACGAGGTCGCCGCCGAACTCGCCGCCGAGGGCGGCGTCACCGTGCGGCGCAACGGCTCCCGTGGGCTGCTCTGGCTGGAGCCCCTGGTCGAGGTCGAGTCCGCGCGTGGACGGATCGGGTATGCCGTCCGCTCGCCGCACGACGTGGCCCGCCTCGCCGCGGCGGGCGCGCTCCTCCCCGGCGCACTCGACGACCGCGACCTCGCCGTGGCGGCCGTGGAGTGCGTGGGTGTCGTGGACGAGCACCCCTGGCTCACCCGCCAGCACCGGGTCTCCTTCGCCCGGGTCGGCCGGATCGAGCCGACCGACCTCACGGCATACGAGGCCTTCGGCGGTCTCGCCGGGATGCGGCGCGCGCTCGCGCTGGACCCGGCCGAGCTCGTCGCGGAGGTGACGGCGTCCGGGCTGCGGGGCCGCGGTGGGGCCGGCTTCCCCGCCGGAATCAAGTGGGACACGGTGCGCTCGGCATCCGCCGACGTGAAGTTCGTCTGCGGGAACGCCGACGAGGGCGACAGCGGCACCTTCGCCGACCGCATGCTCCTCGAGGGCGACCCGTTCACCCTTCTGGAGGGACTGGCGATCGCGGGGCTCGCGGTGGGCGCGGCCGAGGGGTACGTCTACGTCCGCAGCGAGTACCCGCACGCGGTCCGCACCCTGCGCCGCGCCGTCAAGACCGCCTACGCGCACGGCCTCCTCGGCGGCTCGGTGCTCGGCAGCGGGCGCCGCTTCGACCTGGAGGTGCGCGTCGGCGCCGGTGCCTACATCTGCGGCGAGGAGACCTCGATGCTCGAGTCCCTCGAGGGGAGGCGCGGCGAGGTGCGCGCCAAGCCGCCGATCCCCGCGATCGAGGGGCTGTTCGGCCGCCCCACGCTCGTGCACAACGTGCTGACCCTGGCCGCGGTGCCGATGGTCCTCGCCGACGGCGGTGAGGCGTATGCCGCCCGAGGCACCGGCCGCTCGCGGGGCACCTCGGTGTTCCAGCTCGCCGGGAACGTCGCCCGCGGCGGCATCGTCGAGGCCGACTTCGGGGTCACCCTGGGCGAGCTGGTCGAGGGGTTCGGCGGCGGCACCTCCTCGGGGCGGCCCGTCAAGGCGGTGCAGGTCGGCGGCCCGTTGGGCGCCTACCTCCCGGAGCACCGGTTCGACCTGCCGATGGACTACGAGGCGTTCGCCGAGGCCGGGGCGATGGTCGGGCACGGCGGCATGGTCGTCTGGGACGACGCGATGGACGCGGCGGCCATGGCCCGGTTCGCGATGGAGTTCTGCGCCAAGGAGTCGTGCGGCAAGTGCACGCCGTGCCGGATCGGCTCGGTCCGCGGGGTCGAGGTGATCGATCGGATCCGCGCCGCGGCCGACGACGACGTGCGGCGCGCCCAGCTCGTGCTGCTCGAGGACCTCTGCACGACGATGACCCAGGGGTCGCTGTGCGCGATGGGCGGCCTCACCCCGATGCCGGTGCGCAGCGCCCTGGCGCACTTCCCGGAGGACTTCGGGGTCGGGCCGGCGGAGGCGGAGGTGGCGGACTCGACGGTGGCGGACGCGGTGGCGGCGGACGCGGAGGCGGCGGCGCACGGCATACCGGGGTCCGCCACGGCCACGGCGGGAGGGGCCCGGCCATGAGCCTGGTGCAGGAGCCGGCCCTGGAGACACCGGACCTCGGCACGCCCCCGGTGACCGGCGAGGCGACCGCCACCGTGACGGTCGACGGGCGCGTGGTCACCGTCCCGCCGGGCACCTCCGTGATGCGAGCCGCGGCGCTCGCGGGCATCGACGTCCCGCGGCTGTGTGCCACCGACTCGCTCGCCGCCTTCGGGTCCTGCCGGCTGTGCCTCGTCGAGGTCGAGGGCGCCAAGGGCACCCCCGCGTCCTGCACCACGCCATGTCGCGACGGCATGGTCGTGTCCACCCGCACCGAGCAGGTGCAGGCACTGCGCCGAGGAGTCCTCGAGCTCTACCTCTCCGACC
This sequence comes from Ornithinibacter sp., assembly GCA_035633415.1. Classification (GTDB taxonomy): domain Bacteria; phylum Actinomycetota; class Actinomycetes; order Actinomycetales; family Dermatophilaceae; genus Fodinibacter. Next base: position 4,850 of record DASQEZ010000067.1, read on the forward strand.
ACCCGACCGACTGTGCCGGGTGCGCGCGCGGGAGCTGCGAGATGCAGCGGCTGGCGCACGAGGTGGGGGTCGCCGAGGTCCGCTACGGGCTCGGCGGCGCCAACCACCTGGCCGAGGACATGGACGGGTCCAACCCCTACTTCGCCTACGACCCCGCCGCCTGCATCGTCTGCTCGCGCTGCGTGCGGGCCTGCGCGGACATCCAGGGGACCTTCGCGCTGACGGTGGAGGGCCGCGGTTTCGGCTCGCGGATCACGCCGGGAGGCACCGACTTCCTCACCTCCGAGTGCGTCTCCTGCGGTGCGTGCGTGCAGGCCTGCCCCACCGACGCCCTCACCGAGAAGTCGGTGGTGGAGCTCGGTATGCCGTCCCGCTCGGTGAGCACGACCTGCGCCTACTGCGGGGTCGGCTGCTCGTTCCGGGCCGAGGTGCAGGGCACGGGCGAGGGCACCCGGGTCGTCCGGATGGTGCCGGAGCAGGACGGCGGCGCCAACGAGGGCCACTCGTGCGTCAAGG
>DASQEZ010000068.1:0-3524 GCA_035633415.1 Ornithinibacter sp.
GGATGCGGGCGCACCAGCGTGAGATTGAGGCGGGAACCGTCATCCAGCCAGGCAGATCCCCAACCTCAGGCACGCAAGTCGACAAGGATCTCACCACAAACACGCAGGTCAACGACCCACAGGCCGACTTTGCCGGGGCCCGGGGGGCCGGGTCGTCGCCGCGAAGTACAAGCCGCTCTGCGAGCATGCGCACGGCGGCCGCGAGATGCTCGCCGAGATGGACCTGCTAGGGCGGCCCAACAGACGGTGCTCCGGCCGCGTGGCCCCGAGCATGCCCGGGTCGGCCAGCAGCCACAGCAGCCGATCCCACGGCTGCAGCCCGACGCCGACTGATAAACCCACCCACCCCCGCGCTCCTCGGGGGGACGACCCTCCTGACAGGTCGGGTCCGGAGGGGGCACACTGCTACGGGTAACGGGCAGCGGGCGACGCGGTCCCTGCCGTGATCGGAGACCCGTGAGCGAGCCCCACGACGAGCGCAGGACCCCCGGTCGTGCCGCGGAGCCGGACGACCCGGTCTACCTCGCCGCGCGGCTGGCCGAGGCGCAGGACCAGCTCGCGGCGACCCGGGAGATCCTGTCGATCCTGGCCAGGGCGTCGACGTCGGAGGACGACGTCTTCGAGGCGGTCATCGAGAACGCCTGCCGGCTGTGCCGCGGCCAGGCCGCCCTGATCAACCTCTCCGAGGCGGAGGGGTACCGGCTCGTGAGCGGGAAGGGGCTCACCCCCGAGTACACGGCGTTCGCGGCCGAGCACCCGGTTCCCCGGGGCCGGCGGACCCTCACCGGTCGCGTGGCGATCGACCGCCGCACCCAGCAGATCGACGACGTGCTGGCCGACCCCGACTACAACCTCCCCGAGTTCCAGCGGCTCGGCGGGTACCGCTCGATCATCGCGGCGCCGATGATCGTCGACGACGAAGTGGTCGGCATCCTCACCGTCTGGCGCACCACCGTCGAGCCGTTCGACGAGCACTCCCGCGCCCTGCTGACCACGTTCGCCGAGCAGGCGGCCCTGGCCCTGCGCAACATCGAGCTGCTGTCCGCGCTGCAGTCGCGCTCGGCCGAGCTGGCCCGCAAGGTCGACGAGATGGAGGCCCTGGCCGAGGTCGGGCAGGCGGTCAGCTCGACCCTCGACCCGGACGAGGTGCTCACGACGATCGTCGAGCACGCCGTGGAGCTGGGCGGCGCCGACGGCGGGTCGCTGATGGAGTACGACGAGGAGAGCCTGCTGTTCCGGGTGCGCACCACGTACGGTACGAGCGACGACGTGCGCGAGCGGCTCAAGACGGTGCGCATCCACGTCGACGAGTCGTTCGTCGGCCGGGCGGCGACCTCGGGGGTACCGGTGCAGGTGACCGACCTGGCCGAGGTCGACCTCGACCTGCACCTGCGCCTGCTGTTCGACGCGGGCTGGCGCTCGCTCGTGGTGATCCCGCTCGTGCGCCCCGACCGGATCGTGGGAGCCCTCGTCGTGCGCCGGCTGACGACGGGTGCGTTCAGCGACGAGACCTGCGACCTGCTCACCGCGTTCGCCAGCCAGTCGGCGATCGCCCTCACCAACGCCCGCCTGTACCAGCAGCTCGAGCGGCAGCGCCGCGAGCTCGCCACCACCAGCCAGCACAAGTCCGACTTCCTCGCGAGCATGTCGCACGAGCTGCGCACCCCCCTCAACGCGGTCATCGGCTTCTCCGAGGTGCTGCTCGAGCGGATGTTCGGCGAGCTCAACGAGCGCCAGGCCGACTACGTGCAGGACATCCTCGAAGCCGGTCGCCACCTGCTCGCGCTGCTCAACGACGTGCTCGACCTGTCCAAGGTCGAGGCGGGCCGGATGGAGCTGGAGGTCACGACCTTCCCCACCGCCGACGCCATCCACGGCGTGCTCGCCCTCGTGCGGGAGCGGGCCGGCCAGCACGGGGTCGAGCTGCGCTTCGACGCGACGGACGCGCCGACCCACATCACGGCCGACGAGCTGCGGCTAAAGCAGGTGCTGCTCAACGTGATCGGCAACGCCGTCAAGTTCACCCCGGAGGGCGGCAGCGTCAGCCTGCGCGCCTGGACGGAGGGCCCCGAGGTGCTGATCACGGTGACCGACACCGGTATCGGCGTTGCCGAGGCCGATCGGTCGCGGATCTTCGACTCCTTCCAGCAGGGCACGCGGTCGTCGTCGAGCTCGGAGGGCACCGGGCTGGGGCTGACCCTGACCCGCCGGATCGTCGAGCTGCACGGCGGCCGGATGTGGCTCGAGAGCGAGCTCGGTGTCGGCAGCACCTTCGGCCTCGCGCTGCCCCGCCAGGTGCAGCCCGGGCCGGTCGCGGGCTGGAGCGAGCCGGCCGTCGACGACGTGCGCCGCTCCATCGTCGTCATCGAGGACGACCCGAACAGCGCGGAGCTCGTCGGGGTGCACCTCGCCGCCGCAGGGCTTCGCCCCGTCGCGGTGCGCACCGGTGAGGAGGGCCTGGCCGCCATCCGGGCCCTGCGGCCCAGCGCGGTCGTCCTGGACATCCACCTCCCGGGCATGGACGGCTGGGACGTGCTCAGCGCGATGAAGGCCGACCCCCAGCTGGCGCACACTCCGGTCGTCGTCGTCTCGGTGCTCCCCGAGCGCGGCCGTGGCTTCGCCCTCGGCGCGTCGGACTACCTCGTCAAGCCGGTGTCGAAGGACAGCCTGCTCGGGGCGGTGTGGCGGGCGGTCGCCGAACGGGCCGACCGCACGAGTGACCGGCGCGACGTCGTCGTCATCGACGACGACCCCGGCGCGCTCGAGCTGGTGCGGGCGACGCTGGAGCCCCAGGGGTGGACCGTGACGACCTGCACCGGCGGCGCGGAGGCGCTGTCGGTCATCCGTGCGGTGAACCCGTCGGTCGTGCTCGTCGACCTGCTCATGCCCGACGTCGACGGGTTCGAGGTCGTCGACGCGCTGCGGGCCGACCCACGCACCGCCGCGACCCCGGTGGTGGTGCTCACCGCGAAGTCGCTGACGGCGCAGGACCGGCAGAGGCTCCAGGGGCGGATCGAGTTCGTGGCCGCGAAAGGCGAGCTCGACCTCAGCTGGCTCGCGGACCGGCTGACCCAGGTCGCGGCTGGTGGCGGCGGTGGCGCCGGCGGTGGCGACGGGGCGGAGGTCGGCTCGTGACCGAGCTGTCGGTGCTCCTCGTCGAGGACAACCCGCGCAACCTCAAGCTGGCCCGAGACGTGCTCGAGCACGCCGGGTTCGAGGTGACCGCGGTGACGACGGGGGAGGAGGCCCTGACCGCGGCCCGCGAGGCCGTGCCGGACGTCATCCTGATGGACCTCCAGCTGCCCGGCATCGACGGGCACGCCGCGCTGTCGCGCCTGCGGGCCGACCCGCTGACCGCCGGTATCCCGGTCGTGGCCGTCAGCGCTTTCGCGATGCAGGCCGACCGCGACCGGGCCCTCGGCTCCGGCTTCGACGGCTATCTGATGAAGCCGATCAGCGTGCGCGACTTCCCCGACCAGGTCCGTGGCCACGTGCGCCGTGTGGGCGGCGCGGGCGCTGGGGGC
>DASQEZ010000069.1:0-6460 GCA_035633415.1 Ornithinibacter sp.
CAGGATCGGCGCGAGCCACTTGGCGAGGAAGTTGCCGTCGGCATAGTCGCCGCAGTGGTTGATCGGCCCCTTGGCCTGAGGCGCGGTGCCGGTGAAGTCGAGGATGAGCTTGGGGCCGCCGTCGCCGGGGCCTGGACCGCCGGTGGGCGCCTTGGTCAACGTGATCCGCTGGGTGTGCAGGCGAGGCTCGTCGACGCCGTCGTGCTCGGCGTAGTCCTCCCAGACGTAGGTACCATCCGGGATCTTGCCGAGGATCTCGCGGCGGTACGTCTCGGTGGTCGCGTCGAGGATGGCGTCGACGGCGGTCTCGATGGTGTCGCGGCCGTAGCGGGCGAACAGCTCCGCGAGCCGCCGGGCGCCCATCAGGCAGGCGGAGCACTCGGCGTCGAGGTCGGCGGCGAGGCTGTCCGGCATCCGGCTGTTGCGGGTCATGATCCGCAGCGCGGCGGTGTTGGGCACGCCGGCGTCCCACAGCCTGATCGGGGGCACCGACAGGCCCTCCTCGAAGACCGTGCGCGCGTTGCTCGGCATCGAGCCGGGCACGGCCCCGCCGATGTCGTCGTGGTGGCCGAACGCCTGCACGAACGCGACGACCTCGCCGTCGTGGAAGACCGGCACGGTGACGCACAGGTCGGGCAGGTGGCCGATGCCGCCCTCCGACTCGTAGACGTCGTTGTGGAAGAAGACGTCGCCCTCGCGCATCTCGGCCAGCGGGAAGTCGCGCACGATCGGGTGCACGAGCGCGGAGTAGGAGCGCCCCGTGAGCTTGCGCAGCTGGCGGTCGTGGATGCCGGCGCGGAAGTCGTGCGCGTCGCGGATCATCGGGCTGCGGCTGGTCCGGGCGATGGCGGTCTCGACCTCCATCTCGACGCTGGCCAGGGTGCCTTGGACGATCTCGACGAGGATCGGGTCGACCGTGCTGCCCTGCGGGGTGAGCCGGTTGCCGTGCTCGTATGCCGTCGGCAGGCCTGCGGTGTTCACTGCGCCTCCGTGGTGACGACGAGGTTGCCGAACGCGTCGACGCGCACGGTGAAGCCGGGGTGCACCGGAACCGTCGAGCCGAACTCCTCGACGATCGCGGGGCCGGAGAAGGTGTCGCCGGCGCGCAGGTCCGGGCGCCAGTAGACGGCCGTGGTGACGTACCCGGCATCAGCGTCGAAGCAGACCGGTCGGGTGGAGCGCGCGGTGAGGCGGCCGTCGTCGTGCCCCTCCGGGGACCTGTCGGTCGATGAGGGGACGCGGGCGGGGATCTCGCGCAGCTCGGGCCGGGTGATCGGGCCGACGCCGGTGACCCGCAGGTTGACCCACTCGACCTGCTGGCGCGGGTCGCCGCGGAAGTCGTAGCCGTAGAGCGTGTGGTGCGCGTCGTGGAACCGGTCGGCGACTGCTGTCGTGGCGTGCTCGCCGAGGTGCCCCGAGCCCACCGGCACGCGCACCTCGTACGCCTGGCCGAAGTACCGCAGGTCGGCGGAGCGCAGGTACTCGTGCTGCTCGCGGGGGAACCCCTCGGTGTCGAGCGCGGTGGCGGCCCGGGCGGTGAGCTCGTCGAGGATCCTCTCCACGGCCGCGCGGTCGAGGGTCGTGTGGCGGGCGACGTGGGTCTGCACGTAGTCGTTCTTGACGTCGACGGTGAGCAGGCCGAAGGCCGACACGGTGCCCGGGTTCTGGGGCACGACCACGCCGGCGAGGTCGAGGACGTCGACGAGCCGGCAGGCGAGGAGGGACCCGGACCCACCGAAGGTCGTGAGCACGAAGTCACGCACGTCGAGTCCGCGCTTGACCGACACCTGGCGCAGGGCGTTGGCCTGGTTCCACGCGGAGATCTCGAGGATCCCGGTGGCGCAGTGCTGCTCGTCGAGCCCTAGCCGGTCGGCCAGCTCGCGGATGCCGTGCCGCGCCGCCTCCACGTCGAGCGGGATCTCGCCGCCGAGCAGGTGTGGGGGGATCCGGCCGAGCACGAGGTGCGCGTCGGTGATCGTCGGCTCGGTGCCGCCCTTGCCGTAGCAGAGTGGGCCGGGGTCGGCGCCGGCCGACTGCGGGCCCACCTTGAGGGTGCCCTCGGGGGTCACCCGGGCGATCGAGCCGCCACCGGCGCCGACGGTGACGACGTCGATCATCGGGATCTTGCTCGGGTAGGCGCCGACCGTGCCCTCGGTGGTGAGCGTGGGCTCGCCGTCGAGCACCACCGAGACGTCGGTCGAGGTGCCGCCACCGTCGCAGGTCAGCACCCTGACGAAGCCGGCGCGCCGCGCGATGAGAGCGGCCCCCAGCGCGCCAGCAGCCGGGCCGGAGAGCACCGTCGTGATCGGCTGGTGCACCACCTCGTCGGCCGAGAGCACGCCGCCGTTGGACTTCATCACGTAGAAGGGGATCGGGCGCCCGCCGGTGAAGCCGTCGAGCCGCGCGTGGATGTTGCCGACGTAACGGCTCACGTTCGGTTTGACCGCGGCGTCGACCAGGGTCGTCATCGCCCGCTCGTACTCGCGGTACTCGCGCAGCACCTCGGCACTGATCGACACCACGGCCTGCGGGTGCTCGCGGCGCAGCACCTCGCGCATCGCGAGCTCGTGCTCGTCGTTGGCGTAGGAGTGCAGGAAGCAGACCCCGATCGTCGTGATGCCGCGGTCACGGAACCAGCGGGCGGCGGCGACGGCATCCGCCTCGTCGAAGGGACGCAGCTCGTGGCCCTCGAAGTCCATCCGCCCACCGACGGTGCGCACGTGGTCAGCGGAGACGATGCGCGGCGGCTTGACCCAGAAGTAGGAGTTCCCGTAGCCGTCGGGCACCGCCTGGCGGGCGATCTCCAGCAGGAACTCGTAGCCCTCGGTGGTGATGAACCCCAGCCGCTCGACCTTGCCCTCGAGCAGCTTGTTGGTCGCGACGGTGGTGCCGTGGCAGACCGCGGTGACGTCGTCACCGGTCGCGTCGAGCACGCCGAGGATCTTCTCGATGCCGGCGATGAACCCGTCGGCGGGGTTCGCGGGCGTGCTCGGCGTCTTCGTGGTGACGAGCTCGCCGGTGTCCTCGTCGACGGCGACGACGTCGGTGAACGTGCCCCCCGTGTCGATCCCGACCCTGACCCGTCGCCGTCCCTGCACCATGTCGTCGATTCAACCGGGCGTGCCGGGTGGATTCCTCGGCAGTTTGTGCCGACGGCGGCGCCCGGCACCGGCCAACCTCGCCACCGGGGCGGCTACCGCCAATCCGCTGTCCGGGGTGGCTCCGAACCACGTGTGACCCGGCATGCCGGGTCGGGCGGGCGGGGCGGGCGGGTGTGACGCGCAGAGGCGGGCACCCGTCCGTCCGTTCGTGGCGGCAGGGGAGTGGCCGGTCGGGTGAGGGACCCGGTGAGAGTGTTCTCATCGCAGATGAGAACACTCTCACCGGCATCCGTGGCGCCTGTCGGGCCCCGACCGGCGAAGATGGTCGACATGCTCTCCCGCAAGCGCCTCCTGGCCCTCTGGGTCGGCGTGGGCGTGGTTGCGATCATGGCCCTGACGCTGATGTCCGGTGCCGCGAGCCCGGCTCCCGACCTCGGCACCTCGATCGACCTCGACGAAGCGGCGCAGGTGCAGTCCGGACCGGGTGCCACGGCGACCCCGTCGCCCACTCCCACCACCTCCGCGGCCCCCGAGGCGACCTCCGCCCCGACGGCGACCAGTCGGCCCGTGGTCGTCGCGCCTCCTCCGCCCGCCGTGAAGGTCCCCGCCAAGCCGAAGCCGAAGCCCGCTCCGCGACCCCCGCCGGCCGATGACGATGACGATGACGATGACGATGACGATGACGATGACGATGATGACGAGGACGACGACGACGACGACGACGACGACGACTGAGCCCGCCCGGGCCCGGTCGGTGCCCGGGTTCGCAGGCGTGCCCTCGCTGTCGGTGCGGACTCGTCTGGTCGGGTCGGTCGCCGTGCTGTCCGCGCTGGGCTTCATCGGGGCCGGTGCGGCGGCCCTGCTCGTCGAGCGACAACGGATCGAGGCCCGGGTCGAGGCGTCACTGGCACAGGAGATCGGGGAGTTCACCGAGCTGGCGCGCTCGGGAGTCGACCCACGCACCGGAGAGGCCTTCGCCGATGCCGAGAGCCTGGTGACGCTGTCGATGCAGCGCAACATCCCCGACGAGCACGAGACGCACGTGGGCTACCTCGCGGACGTCACGATCGTGCCCGTGGACGGCGGTGGCACCTTCCACCGAGAGGCTGACTTCCGCGCCGTCGCCACCCGCGCGGTCGCGCCCTCCTACGGGTCGTACGACTCGGAGAAGGAGGGGCGGGTGGTGTACGCCGTCATGCCGTTCACCAAGTCGGGCCAGCAGAGCCACTTCGTGACTGCCTACTTCGTCGACCGCGAGCTCGACGAGCTCGGCGACGCCATCCGCTCGTACGCCATGGCCGCCGCCTTCGCCTGGGCCGGGCTCGTGCTGGCCGCGTGGGCCCTGGCCCGGCGCATCCTGCGCCCGATCGAGGAGCTGCGCAGCACCGCGGCCACGATCACCGAGACCGACGTCGCACGGCGTATCGAGGTGACCGGCAACGACGAGGTGGCCGACCTCGGGCGCACGGTCAACGGCATGCTCGACCGGCTCGAGGAGGCACTGGACTCCCAACGTCGGATGCTCGACGACGCCGGCCACGAGCTGCGCACGCCGATCACGGTCATCCGTGGTCACCTCGAGCTCATGGACGAGGAGGATCCGGCGGACGTGCGCGGCACGCGGGACCTTTCCATCGACGAGCTCGACCGGATGGCCCGCCTCGTCGAGGACCTCCTCGTGCTCGCCAAGGCCCGCCGGCCCGACTTCCTGCGGCGCCGCGAGGTCGACGTCGCGGCGGTGGTGCGCAGCACCTTCGAGAAGGCGCAGGCGCTCGCCCCCCGGACCTGGGTGCTCGACCCCCTGACGCCGGTCCGGGCCCGGGTCGACCCCGACCGGCTGACCCAGGCCCTGCTCCAGCTCGCCAGCAACGCGGTCGCGGTGACCGAGGGGGCCGACACCATCGGTTTCGGGTGTGCCCCGGGGCCAGGTGGTGTGCAGCTGTGGGTCCGAGACACGGGTCCGGGGGTGCCGACCGCCGACCGGTTGCGGATCTTCGAGCGGTTCGAGTCCGGTGCCCGGGTCCCGGGCGGCCCGAGCACCGGGCTCGGACTGGCGATCGTCTCGGCGATCGCGCGCGCCCACGGTGGCATCGCCAGGGTCACCTCTGCCGGGTCGTCCGGCGGGGCCATGTTCATCCTCGAGCTGCCCACGGCGGAGCTCGATCCGGGTGCCGACCCCGACCCCGAGGGCACCGGGCCCGACCAGGAGGACTACGACTCCGTGACGTCGATCTTCGAACGGGTCAACGCAGGGGTGGGGCGGCCGTGAGCCGCATCCTCGTGGCCGAGGACGAGCCGCGGATCGCCTCGTTCGTCGCCAAGGGCCTGTCCGCCAGCGGGCTCGTGCCCGAGATCGCCGGCGACGGCGGGTCTGCGCTCGCCCTGGCCCTCACGGGCGACTACGACCTGCTCGTGCTCGACATCGGGCTGCCGGGCATGGACGGCTTCGAGGTGCTGCGCCGCATCCGGGAGGCCGGCAGCAGCATCCCGATCATCATCCTCACGGCACGCGACTCCGCCTCCGACACGATCGCCGGCCTCGAGGGCGGGGCCGACGACTACATGCCCAAGCCGTTCAGCTTCGGCGAGCTCCTCGCACGCATCCGGGTGCGGCTGCGACCGGCGTCCTCGGACGCCGCGGCGACCGAGCTCGGCTCCGGAGGGGTGACGCTCGACCTCCGGTCGCGCCAGGTCCGAGCCGGCGGTCGGACGAGCGACCTCAGCGCGCGCGAGTTCCTCCTCCTCGAGGCGTTCCTGCGCCACCCCGGGCAGGTGCTCAGCCGGGAACAGCTGCTGAGCCACGTGTGGGGCTACGACTTCGACCCGGGTTCCAACGTCGTCGACGTCTACGTCCGCTACCTCCGCCGCAAGATCGGGGTCGAGGCCATCGAGACCGTGCGCGGGATGGGCTACCGGCTGCGCACCTGACGGGTGCCTCGCGCACGCCCCGGGTGCCATGGCACGGTGGGGGCATGTTCGGCGACGCAGTGGCCTACGAGAGGTTCATGGGGCGGTGGAGCGCACGGCTGGCGCCGCTCTTCCTCGACGAGGTCGACCTCCCGGACCCCCGCCTGGTGCTCGACGTCGGCTCCGGGACGGGCAACCTCACCCGTGCGGTGGCTGAGCGCTGGCCCGGGAGCCAGGTCGTGGGGGTCGACCCGTCGCCGGCGTTCGTGGCGGCCGCCCGGGCCCGCGCCGCCCACCTGCGTGGCCGGGTGCGGTTCGAGACCGGGCGGGCCGACGACCTTCCGCTCGAGGACGGGTCCGTTGATGCCACCCTCGCACTGTTGGTGCTCAACTTCGTGCCCGACGCGGACCGGGCACTGACGCAGATGCGCCGCGTGACCCGTCCCGGCGGT
>DASQEZ010000070.1:0-2093 GCA_035633415.1 Ornithinibacter sp.
GCACCCGCGCCGGCCGTCACGAGGCCCAGGAGCAGGTGGACCCACCCCCACGTCGTGAAGCTGAAGTGGAAGACGTAGTTCTCGCCCGCCAGGTAGAGGTCGTCGCCCAGCAGCGCGACGAGCCCCTGGAGTGCGTGGAAGAGACCCACCATGATCAGCAGGACGCCGGCGAAGGCGACGGCCCCGGTGTTCTCGCCACCGGTGAAGCCCCCGGACTTGTTCAGGTCGGTCGTCAGTGAAGTGTCCTCGTGCGACATCGTGGGCCACCTTCGTCGTCGGGCGCCGCGCAGGTCGCCGGCGCGCGGCCGTCCGGCCGCACTCCCGTTGTAGGTCCACCCAACTCCGCGGCGCCTCACCCAGCCGGGGTGAGTCCCTGCGGCGGCGGGTCGTCATCGGCGTCGAGCGCCGCGCGGCACCCCTGCGCGACCACGGCCAGGTCGGTCGTGACCGCCAGGCAGTGGATGCCGTGCGCCCGCAGCCGCCGAGCGTTCGCCGGTGTGCCCGCGAACCCGGCCACGAGGATGCCGTGCCGCCCGGCCGCCGCGACCACCGCGCCGAGCGGGTTGCCCTCTGACCGGTCGTCGAGCAGCGCGTCGACCGAGCACCCCAGCGCCAGGGCGAGGTCGAGCGGGCCGACGAAGAGCCCGTCGACGCCCGGGGTGGCAGCGATCGCGTCGACGTCGGCCAGCGCACCGGTCGTCTCGACCATGACCCAGCACCTCGCGGCTGCGTTCGCCGCGGCAGCGTCCGGGGCGGTGCCGCCCCACAACGGCGCGAACGGCCCCCAGCTCCGGTCACCCTCGGGGGGGTAGCGCGACGCGCGGGCCGCGAGCACGGCATCCGACCGGTCTGCCACGGAGGGCACCACGACTGCTGCGGCGCCGGCATCGAGGGCGGCCCCGATCCACACGGGGTCCACGGCCGGCACCCGCACGACGAGCGCCACGCCGGCGTCCCCCAGCGCCCGACCGACGGCGTGGAGGGCAACCCGGTCCAGCGGGCCGTGCTGGGCGTCGACCGCGACCCAGTCGAACCCACCCGCCGCCAGGCGGCGCAGCAGGTCGACGTCGGTGGTGAACGTCCAGATGCCGCGGGAGTCGTCGGCCACCCCGCGAGTCCCGGTGCCGGCCGTGCCGTCGGTGTCGTCGGTGTCGTACGCCATCTGGTCCTCCGCTGGTCGCCGCCCGGGTCACCCGTCACCCGGTCCGCTGGACCCTAGTCGAGCCGGCTGCCCGTCGAGGGAAGGCACAGTGACGCCGCTCTCGAATCGCCGCCGCCCGACGCGCGCAGCGCGACGATGGAGCCGGAGGCCGGGCGCCAGGCGCGCACCGGCGGGTCGACGTACCGGCTGCCCACGGGAGCGACCATGTCCACCTCACCCGCCCGCCACAGCGCCCCGGCTCACGTCCGTGCCAGGCCGGGCCCGGCATCTCGCCGCTTCGGCTACCTCGTGGGGGCCGCGGTCAACGCACTGTTGCTCTACCTGGTCAACCGCAGCCCCGGCTGGGAGGCAGTGCCCTTCCTCACCGATGCCACGCCGCAGGTGCTCGGGCTGGTCAACGCCTCGATCGCCGCGAGCCTCGTCGCGAACCTCGTCTACGTCGTGTGGGACCCCACGTGGCTCAAGGCGCTGGGCGACCTCGTCACCACCTCGGTGGGCACCCTCGCCATGGTGCGGATCTGGCAGGTCTGGCCGATCGATGTGCCCACCGGCTCGGCGTGGGGCGTGGTGGCCCGGATCGCCGTGGGGGTCGGCATCGTGGGCGGCCTCATCGGCATCCTGGCCTCGGTCGGGCGCTTCACCCGCGCGCTGTCGGTGCCGCCGAAGGACTGACCGGAGCGACGGCCCGTTCCCGCGGTGACCTGTCGGTCGCTGTGGGCACGGTCAGCGCGAGTCCTTCTTCGCCTGTCGCGCAGCGCCCTTGGCTCGCGACGACGCGTCGCGCTTGACCCCACCCGTGGTCTTCGTCGCGCGCCGACGGGTGCTGGCGTTGGCGGCCTTCGAGCCACCACCGCCCGGCGTCGAGCCGGGACCGGTGGACCCACGAACCGCGGCCGCCGCCGCGAGGCGCTCGGCCTTCAGCTCCTCGGCC
>DASQEZ010000071.1:0-9417 GCA_035633415.1 Ornithinibacter sp.
GCCATCAGGCGGCGCACCGGCCCGGGGTCGGCATCCTCGGCCTCGTGCACGTGGCAGAGCACCGGGATGCGCGCAACGCGGGCCGCGAGGATCCACCAGGGGATCGTCGTGGTGTTGACGTAGACGACGTCCGGGCGGGCCGCCCGCAGGGTCGAGCGCAGAGCCGGCGCCGCCCGCAGCACCTCGGCGGCGAGCCGCACCAGGCCGGTCGGTGAGAGGTAGGCCCGCCGGATCACGGGGAAGCGGACGACCTGGGTGAGCGCCCCGACGTCTGCGAGGCGCTGCTGGAGCGGGCCGGGCTCCGACGACACGACCAGCACGCCGAGCCCGGCCCCCGTCAGGGCCGTCACGCTCTCGAGCATCTGCAGGTCGGACCCGTAGACGTCGGCGCCGGGGTTGGCGACGAGGACACGCACCGGTATCAGCTCCGGCTCGGCTCGGGCAGCCGGCTGTCGTCGGCCGCCGGGGCCACCGGTGCTGCCGCGGGGGCGTCGGCGGACGCCGTGTCGGCCCGGCCGACCGCGCTGCTGACGGCCCGGCTCACGAGCCCCGGCTCGTCCTCGTCGAGGGTGGTGTGCCCGCGCATCAGCACCGACGAGAAGGCCAGGGTGCACAGCACGATGAACGAGGTCGTCGCGTCGAACAGTCCGCTCTCGAGGAAGCCGCGCAGGATGAGGAAGACGGTGAGCGCCACCATGACCCCGCGCCAGTCGCGCGGCGCCTGGAACAGCCCCACGAGGATCGTGACGACCCAGCAGGCCCCGATCGCGAGGCCGAGCCACCCGGCCTGCACCAGCGCGGACACCCAGCTGCTGTCGAGCACCTGCTGGGTCCAGGGCTGCCCGCTGACCTCGACGGTCTTCTGCGACAGCCCACCGCCGAACCACTGGTGCCAGAACGGCTGGCCCGGGGCCACGGCGGCGCGCCAGGCGAACAGCCGGTCCGCGAAGGTCGCCAGTCGCGCGGCGTCCTCACCGCGCGTGACCACCTGCTCGGTGAGCGAGGTCGTCACCACCAGGCCGAGGACGAGGGCCGGGACGGCGGCCACGACGCAGGCGACCATGAGCCGCATGCGCGTGGCGAAGAGCACGAGGACGACGAGGGCGGCGCCTCCGGCGGCGAGCGACGTGCGGGACTGGGTCAGGATGATGATGGCGATGCAGGCCGGGACGAACAGCACGGATGCCGGGCGGTCCTCACCGCGGAACAGCCGGGCCACCACCCACAGCAGGCACATGACGGCCAGCGACGCGAGCTCGTTGGCGTGCAACGGAGGTAGGCCGCCACGCAGGCGGCCGGTCGTGCCGAGCACCAGCGTGGTGAGGGTCGCGACGACGACCAGGAGTCCGAAGATGACGATCACGGCGTGCAGTACGTCCTGCGGCCGGTAGGTGCTCATCAGCACCGCGACGATGAGCAGCACGAGCATCACCCGCACTGCGAGCACCACCGTTGGGACGAGCCGTTGGTCGGCCGCGGCGCCCAGCACGGTGCACGCGAGGAACGAGAACACCCACAGGAAGGGCGACGCCGGGACGTCGAACCGGTGGCCCCGGGAGCGGACCACGGCCAAGCCGATTCCCAGCGCCGTGAGGGTGAGGGCACCCTTGGCCGCCACCACGGGATCGACCCCGCCGGAGTAGAAGACGTCGGGCCGCCATGGCACCTGCGCGCTGATCGCGAGGAAGCACACGACGAGGGCTCCGGTGTGCGGCCACCGGCGCGTCACGGCTTACCGCCCTCGCGCGGACGTGCGCAGCCGGCCCACCAGCGACCCCTTCCGGGGGGCGGGCGCGCCGAGGCCGCTCACGGGGGGTCCACCGCGTGCCGGCGGGGCACCGCCGGTGGCCGGCTGTCCGTTGGACGGGGCGGGGCGGACGTCCTGGGGCGCCGGCCCCTGGTTGCCGTCGGCACCGTCGTCCGCCCGGGTGACGTCAGCTGCCGGTGCGGGGGTGTGGTCGTCGGACGGTGCCGCCGAGTCGTCGAACACCGGGGCGCCGCCGGTGGCCACAGCCCTCACGGCATCGACCCGCGCCGGCCCGGCAGGCGCGTGCGCGCGCCGCCGCTTGCGCTTGCGGGCGGGGGTGCCGGAAACCATGGTGCCGGTTGCGGACCCAGTCGGTCTCGGAGAGCCGCCGGGTTCTGTCGACACCGGAGCGTCGACCGGTGCTTGGGGGGGCGGCCCTGCGGGGCCGCCAACGGAGGCCCGTTGCCGGTTCGCGTGCTCGTCGTCGGCCGGGGCGGCGGATGGTGTCGGGGCGGTGTGCCCGGCCGCGGGGGCGCCGCCGGTTGTCGTGGCGTGCCCCGAGTGCCCGGCCGCGCTGCTGTCCGGCGCCCCGCCGGAGGCGGCCGGGACGGCCGCGGGGGCCTTGCCGTCGCCAGCACTGCGGGGGCGACGCTTCCAGGCGTTGGTGAGCAGGGCCGCGATGACGCCCAGTGCGCCGCCGGCCAGCCCACCGAGTGCTCCGAGCACCAGCGGCGAGGGGGATGACGGGTACTGCGGCTCGCGCGCGGGGACGGCCATCGTGATCCTCACGGCACCGACGTTCGTCCCGCTCTCCTCGAGGTCGACGGCGTAGTCGGCCAGGTACTGGGCCGCGGTGCCGGCCAGCTCCTTGGCGAGCACCGGCGTCCCGGCCGTGGCCGCCACCTCGACGAGAGGGGAGTCGGTGGGGTTGGTCGCGGTCAGCATCGGGATGAGCGCCGACGCCGGCAGGTCGAGGTCCAAGGCGGTGCGGGTGCGGTCGAGCACCTCGGGCGCGCTGAGCAGCGCCGGGTAGGTGGCCGCCCGCTTCTCGGCGAACTGGGCGGCCTGGTAGTAGCCGTCCTTGTCGGCCGGCGTCGCGATCACGAACAGCACGGCCTTCGAGGTGTAGCTGGCCGGCGAGAGCATGCCGTAGGCCATTCCGGCGCCGACGCCGAGCACGACGAACGCCACGATCAGCTTCCAGCGGGTGAGCAGCATGGAGCCGAGCGCGCCGACCGTGAGCACGTCCGTCATCGTTATGTCACGCCTGTCGCTCTGCGGGAGATCCGGGGGTGGTGCTCCGCTCGTCCCAGTATCGCTCCACGAGCTGCCTGGTGTGGGCGATGTTCCTCCGACTGGACGCGCCGAACACGATCGACTCGAGGTTGGGCAGGCCGCAGACCCACTCGATGGCCTCCTCGGCGTCGATGGCCCCCGAGGCGTAGACCGACATCGCGACGGCCCGGAACGGGCGCCGGTCCATCGCGTCGCGGTAGGCGTCGACGCCCCCGGACATCCGGAAGCCGATCTTGTTGATGTTGGCGCACACGAGGGGGTTGTCGACCCCGACCGCGTCGAGGGCGTCGAGCAGCTGCGGCAGGTTCATCGTGATGAACCCCGGCTCTGCGCCGTGCCGGGCTCGCACGTGGTCGGCGAAGATCCGGAAGGCGTCGAGGAAGCCGAGACCGAGCAGCAGGTCGACGACGACGTTCTGCATCCACACCACGGGGGTGCGCAGGCCCTCGAACATCTGCAGCTCCGCGTCGATGAGAAGCGTCGCGATCCCCTCGACGTCCTTGGCCGCCAGCGACCGGGTGCCCTTGAGTGCGGCACCCATGAGGCCGCCCTCGGGCAGGAAGCGCCGCACCGCGCCGAGGAAGCCGTCCTCGGTGATCGCGTTGGCGTACTTGTGGGCGTACGGCATGCACGGCAGGAAGACCATGTCGGGGTACTCGTCGGGCTTGGCGCGCACGATGTCGCAGATCTGGGCGATCCGGTCGTGCGTGGTGCACATGAACGTGCGGATGCCCTCGTCGCGTGCGGCGTCGATGACCTCCATGACGTTGTCGAGACGCTGGAAGCGCATCTGCTGGGCGCGCGCCTTCTCCTCCGACATGTGGTTGATGCCGAAGAACTGGTTGTCACCGAGGAGCAGGCGGTCCAGGGCCACGGGCCCCGCGCCGGTCGTCGTGGTCATGCGGACCTCCGGTTGGCTGCGGCGCGCTGGACGGCTCGGCGAGCGGACACCAGGCCCGCACGGACCCGGGCCACCGCCCGCCGGGCGCGGGCGCGGGCGTCGGTACCGGCATCCGCGGCGGTCGCACCGGGGGCGGCGGTGTCGGGCGTCGTGACGACGACGGGGCGGGGTGGGTCGCCATCCGCGGCCCGGATGGCGGCGATGACCCGGTCGGTCGCGAGGGCCGACGCGAACGTCGACACTCCGTCGACGTCGCGAGCGGCGACCCGGCGGACGAAGTCCTCGAGCTGCGCGGAGTACTCCTCGCCGCGGACGTAGAAGACCGGCGCGGGCTGGAGGTCGGTGCCGTAGCGCACGTTCCAGCCCTCCTCGTACCCTTCGGGGACGGGCACTCGACCGGTGAGGTGGACCTGCACCTCGTAGCGGTCGACGTTGATCCGGCCGGCGTTGCCCCACAGGGTGATCCGCGTCGACATCTTGCGCTGTGACTCGTCGGACCAGTTGACGTTGAGCACTGCGGTCGCGTCGGCGTACGAGATGGTGGCGGCCACGGCGTCGTCGGTCTCGGTCGAGTGGATGCTGGTGAGGTGCGCCCCGGCGACCGACACCGGGTCCCCGAGGTACCAGGTGAGCAGGTCGAGGGGATGGGCGGCGTAGTCGTAGAGGCTGCCGCCACCACTGCCCCGGCGTGATCGCCAGGAGCGACCGGGGGTGCGCACGACGACCGGTCCGTAGGCCTCCGCGAGGGCACCGCGCACCGTGCCGATGGCCCCGAGGTCGAGGAGCCGCTTAGCCTCGCGGAACGAGGCGACGTGCCTGTTGTGGTAACCGACCTGGGTGACCAGACCCTTCTCCTGCGCGAGCCGCACGAGCGCCTCGCCCTGCACCGGGTCCAGGACGAGGGGCTTCTCGCAGAACACGTGGATGCCGCGCTCGAGCGCCTCGCGGACCATCGGCTCGTGCAGGTGCGTCGGGGTCGCGACGACGACGGCGTCGGGGGTGGCCGCGCGCAGCATCTCGGAGTAGTCGGTGTACGTGGGTAGCCCGGTGTACTTGCCGAGGACGTCGAGGACGTACCCGGTGGAGTCGCAGACCCCCACCACGTCGACGTCCGGCAGTGGTCGGACCAGGGACAGGTGCGACAGCCCCATCTTCCCCAGCCCCACGAGCGCGATCCTTGTCATCCCGGCGTCCTGGCCTCTCGTCGTCGTCCTCGTCGGGCCATCGCCCGCCGCAGCGCCTGCTCGTACTGGGAGCCGATCCGCTCCCACGTGAACTCGGCCTCGAACCGTTCCCTCGCGCGCGCGCCCAGGCGGCGCCCCACGTCGGGGTCGAGCGCCGCGCCCAGCTGGGCGTCGAGCTCGGCCTCGTCGCCGAAGTACAGGGCGCCCTCTCCGGCCACCCACGTGTTGTAGACGTTGCGCTGGGCGACCACCGGGTTGCCCGCCG
Source organism: Ornithinibacter sp. (assembly GCA_035633415.1). Lineage (GTDB taxonomy): Bacteria > Actinomycetota > Actinomycetes > Actinomycetales > Dermatophilaceae > Fodinibacter. The sequence goes on from DASQEZ010000071.1 coordinate 5,394, forward strand.
CCATCGCCTCGACGAGTGAGGGGTTGGTGCCGCCGACGGTGTGCCCGTGGAGGTAGACCCGCGAGTGCCGGCGCAGGGAGCCCACGACGACCGGGTCGTGCACCGCGCCCAGGAACCGGACCTCGTCGCCGGCCGCCGCCTGCACGGCCCGGTGGTAGGGGTCGTCGGGCTGGTAGTCGCCGAGCACGACGAGCGGGATGCCGCGTGAGCGCACCGACCAGGCCCGCACGATCTCCAGGCACGAGTTCTCGGGGATCGGCCGGCAGATCATCGTGGCGAACGCGCCGGGCGTGAGCCCGAGCTCCTCGGCCGGCGCCGTCGGGGCGTCGTCGACGGTGTGCGCGCCGTAGGTGATGGTCTGGACCCGTGAGGAGCCGAAGTGGCGGCGCAGGTAGTCGCTGATCACCGGGTGGTCGGCGATCAGGACGTCACCGACCAGGCCCGCCATCCGCTCGTTGCCGAGCAGGATGCCCTGCCGCACCAGCCCCCAGCGGCGCCGGGTCCACTCCATCCCGTCCATGTTGATGACGTTGGGGATGCCGCGCAGCCGTTGGGCGACGTTGAAGATGCCGGTGTTGTAGCCGAAGGTCAGGCACACGTCGTCCGGACCGGCGTGCGCGAGCACGTGCCGCACACAGGTGAGGTCGAAGGCTGCGGTTCCCCGCCACCCCTCGCGGGGCTCGTGGATGTTGATGCGGGTCAGGCCCTGCCACTCGTCCTGCGTCGTCGGTCCCTCACCGGGCAGCTGGCAGTAGACGGCGACGTCCCAGCCGCGGGCGCGCAGGAAGAGGCCGACCTCCTGCGCGGCGGTCTCGAACCCGCCGTAGGCCGCGGGCACCCCGTGGGTGCCGAGGACGTGGACGACCGTCATGACCGGGGCGGGGTGTCGGGGCGCGCGATGGAGACGATCTCGTCGGACAGCGTGCCCAGGACGTCGCGCAGCAGCGTGCTCGAGGTGTGCCTGGTGTAGGGGAAGTAGTGGACGCGCGCCCCCACCTCGGCCAGGTCGGCCTCGAGCTTGACGCCCCTGGGGGTGTCCTTCCAGTCGTCGCCCTTGAAGATCACGTCGTAGCGCAGGTCCTGCCAGGACCGGAACTTGTCACTGTGCACGTCGATGACGACCTCGTCGACGTCGCGCAGGGCGGCGACGATCTCCATCCGCTCGCGCAGGGGGACCACCGGTGGCTTGCCCTTGACCGCCTCGACCACCTCGTCGGTGACGACACCGACGATGAGGTGGTCGCAGAAGGGCCGCGCGGAGGTGATCAGGTTGAGGTGCCCGACGTGGAACATGTCGAACACCCCCGGCACGTAGCCCCGGATGCCCGGCTCCGGCTCGGTTGCCGTCATGAGGCGCTCCTCTCGCGGTCGATCCCTCGCAGCTGGCCGACCCACCTCGACACGGCGACGGCGAGGAGCAGCAGGTTCGCGGCCCCGAGCAGCCCGTACACCGGGTAGAAGACGGAGGTCGCACCGAACAGGAGGAAGAGCAGGCACAGCACGCCGTAGTCGGTGGGCAGCACGAGCAGGGCGCGCACCAGGTCGGACGAGCCGGAGGTGGCGGCCTGCTTGGGCACTCCCGCGGCCCGCCGCAGCTGGTCGGTGAGGATCATCCCGAAGAACAGGACGCTCGCCACGATGCCGTACAGCAGCGCGACCGCGGCCCAGCCACGGGCCGGGTCGGCGTGGTGCAGGGCGCTCCAGCAGACGGCGGCGTGCAGCGAGGCGACCTTGGCGGCGTCGATCATGTGGTCGAGCCACTCGCCGAGCAGCGACCCGCGGCCCGTGACCCGTGCGACCTGGCCGTCCGAGGAGTCCAGGGCGTACCCGAACACGAGCAGCCCGGTGATGCCGAGGGCGACACCGACCGAGGGTTGCGCGAAGGCCACGAGGGCGATGCCGGCGAACGAGAACGAGGCGCTGACCAACGAGATGCCGTTGGGTCCCAGGCCGATGGTCATGGCGACGGCACCCAGCACCCGGCCGAGGGGCCGGTTGACCAGGCGCGAGTAGAGGGGGGTCCCGGCCGACGGCTTCTGGGCAGCCTTGAGCGCCTCGAGCCCCTCGGAGAAGGGAACTCGGGCCTGGTGGGCACCCGGGCCCCCAGCCTGTGCTTGCGCACGGTCCATTGCACTCGCCTCCCTGCTCCGGCTCTGGACGCATCCCTCTCACCACGGCGAACGCCGGGCAGAAGTGGATGTGCTGAGCCTAGGTGGCTGCGTCCCGGCCCTGCCAGCGGGGTGCAACCTCCGGTCCGTTCGGCTCCCGGCCATCGGCCGTTCACCCGATGGCCGGGCGCATCGACACCCGCTATCCACGCGTGCCGTACGACGAGTTTTCCCGAACCCCTGACGCAAACCACCCCGGAGGCCCTACGGTGGGAATAACTCGGGCAGGGGCTCGGAGCTGATGAACGCAGAGGTCATCAGGTTTGTCCTTCTGAACGAGCGTGTCGCGGCGGTGTCCAACGGGAAACCGGTGGGTGTCCGTCGCACGCAGGGAGACACGCCGGCCACCCAGGTGGCCTAACACAAGGACACCAATATGAGCAGTTCGTTGCTGCGCGCCCGCATCCGTGCCGGCGTGACCGTTCTCGCTGTCGCCGCTCTCGCGGTCGTCGCGGTGCCCGCCCAGAGCCAGGCCGCCGAGCCTGTCGTGGCCGAGGCCGCCGCCGACCCGCCGCCGCCCACCGTGACCGCCGACTCCCTGCCGACGTGGCAGATCAACGGCGTCGTGTGGAGCCAGGCCATCATCGGCGACACGGTCTACGTCACCGGCTCGTTCAACCGGGCCAGGCCACCGGGCGTCGCGGCAGGCGGCGCCGGCGAGGTCGTCGCGAACAACATCTTCGCGTACCGGCTCTCCACCGGGGCCCGAGTCACGACCTTCGCGACCAACCCGGGGCTCAACGCCCAGGGGCTGGTCATCCGGGCCAACGCGGACGGCACCCGCCTGTACGTCGGCGGTGACTTCACGACGGCCGCCGGGGCCACCCGCGGACACATCGCGGCACTCGACCCGACCAACGGGTCGGCCATCGCCGGCTTCGCCCCCAACATCGGCGGGCAGGTGCGCGGTCTCGGCATCACGCCCACGACGGTGTTCGCGGGCGGCAACTTCATGTCCGCGAACGGCATCGCGCGCACCAGGCTGGCCGCCTTCCAGGTCGGCAACGGCGCCATGACGTCGTGGGCCCCCGCTGCGGCGGGCGGCTACGTCTGGGCGATGACGATGTCCCCGGACCTCTCGCGCGTCATCCCCGCCGGCTCGTTCACGACCCTGAGCGGCCAGCCGGCCTACGGCATGGGCTCGGTCATGGCCTCCGACGCGACGGTCAACCCCTGGCCCGCGCAGGAGAAGATCCGCGCGGCCGGCGCCAACGGCGCCATCACGGCGATCAAGGCCGACGCGACGCAGGTCTACGGCACGAGCTACGCCTTCGGCGCCGGTGCGGCGTACGAGGGCACCTTCGCGGTCGACCCGATGACCGGCCAGATCAACTGGCAGAACGACTGCCTCGGTGACACGTACGACATCGCGGCGGCCGGTCCGGTCCTCTACAACGTCTCGCACCAGCACGACTGCAGCCCGGTCGACGGCTGGCCCGACACCAACCCGCGCGTGCGCTGGCAGAAGGCCGGGGCCTCGTACTCGTACGCCACGGGAATCCAGACGAAGAACGACGTTTACGGCTGGGCCGGCACCTACGGCCTGCTCGGAACGCCCAACGCCGCGCTCTTGCACTGGTACCCCAACTTCGCGTTCGGCTCCTACACGAGCGCTCGCCAGGCCGGCTGGGCCGTGGACACCTCGGCCGACGGCCAGTGGGTCGTCGTCGGTGGTGAGTTCCCGCGCGTCAACAACGTGGCCCAGCAGGGCATCACCCGGTTCCGCACCCGCGCCGGCGCCCCCAACACCTCCGGCCCGACCTACTCGACGGTGCCGGCCACCCCGGTCCCCACGACCTCGGCCGTCTCCTTCGCCGCGGGCGAGGCCCGGGTCTCGTTCGGCACCGCCTGGGACT
>DASQEZ010000072.1:0-20956 GCA_035633415.1 Ornithinibacter sp.
AGCAGGACGAGCAGCGTGGTCGAGAGGGCGAGCGTTGGGACGTGGACCTCGTCGACGTGGCGCAGGGCGCTCCACACCTGGGCAGGCATGGACTCGCCCTCGACGTCGATGCCGGTGAGGCTGTCGAGCTGGCTGACGACCATGAGCACGGCGACGCCGGTGAGGTAGCCGACGAGCACCGGCCTGGAGAGCAGGTCGGCGAGGAACCCGAGTCCGAACAGCCAGCCGAGGACGCACAGGGCCCCGGTGACCACGGCGAGGGCGGCTGCCAGGGCGGCGTAGGCGTCCGAACCGCTCACGCCCACGGCGGCGACGGCCGTGGCCGTCATCAGTGCCGTCGTGGACTCCGGGCCGACGGACAGCTGGCGCGAGGAGCCGAGGACCGCGTAGGCGAGGGTCGGGGCGACGACCGCGAGGAGGCCCGCGGCCGGAGGGAGGCCGGCGATCTGGGCGTAGGCCATCACCTGGGGGATGAGGTAGGCCGCCACGGTGACCCCGGCCAGGAGGTCACCCGACAACCAGCCGCGTTCGTAGTGCCGCAGGGTGACCAGGCCGGGGAAGGTGCTCGCCCACGTGGGACGTCGCCGCTCGTTGAGCGGACGGTGGTGGCCTTCGGCGGTGGGCACGGGGCGATTCGACCACATCCGACCGGCGTGTCGCGCGAAATACGGACCGACGTCGAACAGGTGTTCGGCTAGGGTCGTCCACAGGTGGCGTCCCCGGCAGCACCCGTCCACAGGCCCACGGCAGTCCGTGACCGTTGTCGGTGCCGCCACCTAGCGTCTGACCCAGACCTCGCGACGAGACCGACGGCGAGAGTGGTCGCCGGTGGGCGCGCTCGCTGCACGACAGGAAGAACAGGTGCGACATGGCTGGTCCCAACGGCTCCCGCGGGAGCGTCCTCACCCCCAACCCCATCGCCGCCGCCCCCGGCGGTGAGCGTGACAAGGCCCTGAGCTCGGTCATGGCCCAGATCGAGAAGCAGCACGGCAAGGGCGCCGTCATGCGCCTGGGCGACGACGTGCGGCCCCCCATCGAGGTCATCCCGACCGGTTCGATCGCCCTCGACATCGCCCTCGGCATCGGCGGGCTGCCCCGCGGCCGGGTCGTCGAGATCTACGGTCCGGAGAGCTCGGGCAAGACGACCGTCGCCCTGCACGCGGTCGCCAACGCGCAGAAGGCCGGCGGGATCGCCGCGTTCATCGACGCCGAGCACGCGCTCGACCCCGACTACGCCAAGGCCCTGGGTGTCGACACCGACGCGCTCCTGGTGTCCCAGCCCGACACGGGGGAGCAGGCGCTCGAGATCGCCGACATGCTGATCCGCTCCGGCGCCCTCGACATCATCGTCATCGACTCGGTCGCGGCCCTGGTGCCCCGGGCCGAGATCGAGGGCGAGATGGGTGACAGCCACGTCGGCCTGCAGGCCCGGCTCATGTCGCAGGCGTTGCGCAAGATCACCGGTGCCCTCAGCACCACCGGCACGACGGCGATCTTCATCAACCAGCTCCGCGAGAAGATCGGCGTCATGTTCGGCTCGCCCGAGACGACCACCGGTGGCAAGGCGCTGAAGTTCTACGCCTCGGTCCGTCTCGACGTGCGACGCATCGAGACCCTCAAGGACGGCACCGACGCCGTGGGCAACCGCACCCGCTGCAAGGTCGTCAAGAACAAGGTGAGCCCGCCGTTCAAGCAGGCCGAGTTCGACATCCTGTACGGGCACGGCATCTCCCGCGAGGGTGGCCTCATCGACATGGGGGTGGAGCAGGGCTTCGTCCGCAAGGCGGGTGCCTGGTACACCATGGACGGCGACCAGCTGGGGCAGGGCAAGGAGAACGCCCGCACCTTCCTGATCGACAACCCCGACCTCGCCGACGAGCTCGAGAAGAACATCAAGGAGAAGCTCGGCATCGGCGTGCCGCGGGCCGAGGTCGCAGCCGTGCCGGAGATCTCCGTCGAGTTCTGAGCCCACGAGGCTGATCCGGATGCCGTTCGCCGACTCCACGACCCCACCACCCGCATGGGCGGTGGGGTCGTCGGCGGTGGGGTCGAGTCCGCCCCCACCGGACCTCGAGTCGGACCCTCGAGCTCGGGGCGACGAGCCCGACCCGCACGAGTGGGCCCGCCAGATCGTGCTGCGCCAGCTCACCGCCGCCCCGCGCAGCCGCTCCCAGCTCGAGCAGGCCCTGCGCCGCAAGGGCTGCCCCGACGACGTCGGGGCAGCGGTGCTCGACCGGTTGGAGGAGGTCGGTCTCGTCGACGACGTCGCCTACGCCGGCATGCTGGTGCGCTCGCAGCAGGCCGGCCGTGGGCTGGCCCGCCGGGCCCTGGCCCACGAGCTGCGCACGAAGGGGGTCGACGACGACATCGCCCAGGCTGCGCTCGACGAGGTCGACCCGCACGACGAGGAGGACCGCGCCCGCGAGCTCGTCGCGAAGAAGCTGCGCTCCATGTCCGGGCTGGACCCGGTGGTGCAGACCCGGCGGCTCGCCGGGATGCTCGCCCGCAAGGGGTACGGCGCCGACGTCGCGATGCGGGTCGTGCGCGAGGCCGTCCGCGAGGCGCCGGAGCACCGACGCGACTAGATCGCGTGCAGCGGGCGCTCGCCCGGCGGAAGCTCGTCGGTCCGCACGATCCGCTTGCCGTAGGGCACCAGCGAGACCGGCACCATCTTCAGGTTGGCCACCGCCAGCGGAATGCCGATGATCGTGATCGCCTGGGCGACCGCCGTGACCACGTGCATCAGGGCCAGCCACCACCCCGCGAGCAGGATCCAGACCACGTTGAGCACCAGGGCACCGGCACCCGCCCCGTCCTTGGGCACGACGGCCCGCCCGAACGGCCACAGGGCGTAGCGCGCCATCCGCAGGGACGCGACGCCGAGCGGGATGGTGATGATCAGGATGCAGAAGACCACCCCGGCGAGGGCGTAGCCCAGGGCGAGCCAGAGGCCGCCGAAGACGAACCAGATGATGTTGAGCAGGGTGCGCACTGCGGGTCCTCTCGGGGTGTGGATCTCCGGCACCAGCCTGTCACGCCGCCGGAAGCGGCCCGCCGTCAGGTCGGTGCCAGTCGGGCGACGACCTCGTCGTCGTCGACCTCTCCGGTCTCGAGGAAGCCCAGGCTCGCGTAGAGCCCTCTCGCAGCGGTGTTCTCCGGCTGGTAGGACAACGCGAACCCGGCGCTGCCGGCCTGCTCGCGCAGCATCCGCATCGCCTCGACGACGGCTGCGCGCCCCACCCCACGGCCCTGGTGTGCCAGGTCGACGAGGATGCCGCCGAGCCAGCAGCTGCCGTCGGCCTCGTCGACGCCCCACATGAGGAAGCCGACCACTGCGTCGCCGGCGTCGCAGTCGTGCACCGACATCGGGTGCCACACGTCGCCGTAGGCGCACAGGGCGAGGTAGTAGGTGGGGGCGGCGACGAAGCGCTCCTGCCCCGGTGCCACGGTGAGGCCCGCGACCACGCGCCAGCTCCCGGCATCCACCGGGCGCAGCTCGACCACGGGCCCGTTGACCTCCATGGCGCCACCCTAGGGCGTTCGACGTGGACCCGACCACCGCCGAAACCTGCCGGTGACACGAGCGGAATGACAGGTTCACCTGCGCGCCATAGGTTCGTCACGTGAGCGAGCCGACCGGACCCGATGCCCCGGGGAGCCTGTTCGACCACTACACGCTCGGAGCCGCCTGGGACGAGATGCTCGCCGAGCCGGGCGCCCCCCGCACGGCCTACAAGCCGGTCTTCCACACCCTGCGGGCGATGACCGCCGGGACGCTCAAGGAGCGTGCCGACACGCTGGCCCGGTCCTACCTCGACCAGGGCGTCACCTTCGACTACGCGGGGGAGGAGCGGCCCTTCCCGCTCGACGCCGTGCCGAGAGTCATCTCGGCGCACGAGTGGCAGGTCATCGAGTCCGGAGTCGTGCAGCGCGTCACGGCGCTGGAGTCCTTCCTCGACGACATCTACTCGCGCGAGGGCGAGATCCCGCGAGCGGTGCACGAGGGCATCATCCCGTGGCGGCTGATCGCGAGCTCGAAGCACTACCACCGTGCGGTCATGGGCGTCCGCCCGACCAACGGGGTCCGGGTGCACGTCGCCGGGGTCGACCTGATCCGTGACGAGGAGGGCACCTTCAGGGTGCTCGAGGACAACGTGCGGGTGCCGTCCGGGGTCAGCTACGTCATCGCCAACCGCCGGGCGATGGCCAACGTCTTTCCCGAGGCCTTCGCCACGATGCGGATCCGCCCGGTGCACGACTACCCGCGGATGCTGCTCGCGGCCCTGCGCGCATCGGCCCCCGACGGCGCGAGCGACCCGACCGTCGTCGTGCTCACCCCGGGTGTCTTCAACTCCGCCTACTTCGAGCACGCCCTGCTGGCCCGGATGATGGGCGTCGAGCTGGTCGAGGGGCGCGACCTGGTCTGCGTCGGCGGGCAGGTGCGGATGCGCACCACGACCGGCGACAAGCCCGTCGACGTCATCTACCGCCGGGTCGACGACGAGTTCCTCGACCCGGTGCACTTCCGCGGCGACTCGGTGCTCGGCGTCGCCGGCCTGGTCTCGGCGATGCGCAGCGGACGGGTCACCGTCGCCAACGCGGTCGGCAACGGCGTGGCCGACGACAAGCTCATCTACTCCTTCCTGCCCGAGCTGATCCGGTTCTACCTCGACGAGGACCCGATCCTGGGCAACGTCGACACCTTCCGCTGCGACGAGGAGGCCGCCCTGCGGCACGTGCTCGACCACCTCGAGGAGATGGTCGTCAAGCCGGTCGACGGCTCCGGCGGCAAGGGGCTCGTGGTGTGCCCGAGGGCCGACGGCCCCACGCTCGAGAAGGTGCGCCGCCAGATCCAGGCCGACCCACGGGGCTGGATCGCCCAGCCGGTCGTGCAGCTCTCGACCGTGCCGACCTTCATCGACGGCACCCTCGCGCCCCGGCACGTCGACCTGCGCCCGTTCGCGGTCAACGACGGCGAGCGGGTGCGGGTGCTGCCCGGCGGTCTCACCCGGGTGGCGCTGCCCGAGGGTGAGCTCGTCGTCAACTCCAGCCAGGGCGGCGGGTCCAAGGACACCTGGGTGCTCTCCGACCGTCGCCCGGCCGGCAACGCCCCGAGCCGGCCCCCGGACAACCGTGAGGTGGTCGTCATGAGCGCGCCCACGGCATCCCACGAGGACAGCATGCGCGAGCAGCAACAACAGCAGCAGCAGGGCTCGCGCGTGCGGCGGGGAGGCGACCCGTGCTGAGCCGCATCGCCGAGTCACTGTTCTGGATCGGCCGCTACACCGAGCGCGCCGACGGCACCGCTCGCATCGTCGACGTGCTGCGCCTGCAGCTGCTCGAGGACCCGGGCGCCGACGAGGCCACCGCGGCGCGCACCGTGCTCTCGGTGATCATGGGGATGCCGTTCGAGGGCGAGGTCGGGTTCGCCGACGTCAGTGCGGCGCTCGTCTTCGACCGCTCCAACGCGAGCTCGATCACCGGTGCGCTGTTCGCCGCTCGCGAGAACGCCCGGCGCGCCCGGGAGACCCTCTCGACCGAGCTGTGGGAGGGCATCAACACCACCTGGCACCGGTGGCACGGCTTCGGGCGCACCATCGCCACCGAGCGGCACCTGTCGTGGGTGCGCGAGCGGGCCGCGCTCGTCTCCGGCATCGCCGACTCCACGATGAGCCACGACGAGGCCTGGGACTTCCTCGTGCTCGGCCGTAGCCTCGAGCGCGCCGACATGACCGCGCGCCTCGTCGCCACCGGCGGGCTGCCGCGTGGGGGAGCCCCGTGGTCGGTCGTGCTGTCGAGCTGCGGTGCGCAACAGGCGTTCATGCGCAGCCAGCGAGGCCTGCTCAGCGACGACCGGGCCGCCGCCTTCCTGGTGCTCGACCGCGAGTTCCCTCGCTCCGTGATCTTCGCGCTGTCCGAGGCCGAGCGCCGGCTCGACGCGCTCGCGCCGCAGCAGGAACGGATCGGCGTCCCTGACGAGGCGCGACGCCAGCTGGGCCGCATCCGCACCTCGCTGGAGTTCCGGGCGACCTCTGACGTCATCGCCGACCTGCCGGCGCAGATGCAGCGCGTGCAGGGGGCCGTGATGGCCAGCTCGCACGCCATCGCCAAGCGCTACTTCCAGTCCGGGCCGCTGCAGACCTGGACCAAGGACGGGGTGTTCTGACGTGCGGCGCTGGCGCATCGTGCACACGACCTCCCTGGCCTACGACGGTCGGGTGCGGGCCGCCCACAACGAGCTGCGGATGACACCGGTCAACGAGGCCGGCCAGACGACCCTCGAGAACCGCATCCGGATCCGTCCGATGACGTGGAGCCACGTCTACCGCGACCACTGGGGCACCCACGTGATGGCCATGGAGAGCCTGGCCGAGCACGACCGGCTCGACATCGAGGCCATCTCCACGGTCGAGCGCACCGACGTCCAGCGGCACGAGCCCGCGCTGGACTGGAAGGCAGTGCGCGACCCCGCGGTGCAGGACCGCAGCTACGAGTGGCTCATGCTCTCGGCGCGCACCCGCCCGGGGCGGGGCATCGCCGAGCTGGCGGATGCCGTGCGCGGCCGGTCGACGCCGCGCGCGGCCGCCGAGGAGCTGTGCGGCCTGGTGCGGGCCGAGATGAAGTACCAGCCGGGTGCGACGGGCGTGCACAGCCGCGGTGAGGAGGCGTGGGCCGAGAGGTCGGGCGTCTGCCAGGACTTCGCGCACATCACGGTCGGGGCGCTGCGCAGCCTCGGCGTGCCGGCCCGCTACGTCTCGGGCTACCTGGTCCCGAAGAGGGACTCCGCCGTCGGTGACACGAGCAAGGGCGAGAGCCACGCGTGGGTCGAGTTCTGGGACGACGGCTGGGTCGCGTGCGACCCCACCAACGGCAGCGAGGTGGGCCCCGACCACGTCGTCGTCGCCCGCGGGCGCGACTACGAGGACGTCCCTCCGTTCAAGGGCATCTACTCCGGCCGGGCCAAGGCCTCGCTCCAGGTGGTCGTCGCGATCACCCGGCTGGCCTGACCTCCACCGAGTGGTGGCCGTCGCGGGCGACGTGCCGCCGCGCGTGGTCGATGGCGTCGGGGGTGTGCTCGAAGACGTGGTGCAACCCGGTGAGGTGCTGGTGGATGCCGGTGGCCGCCAACCGCGGCACGAACCGCTCCGGCACCCCGGACAGCAGCACGGTGACGCCGCGCGACTCCAGGGACCGGACCGTGTCGGCCAGGACCGCCGCGCCCGTGGCGTCGAGGGTCGTGACGTGTGACATCCGCAGGATGGCGACGCGCACGTGGCTGACCTCGGTGAGCTCGAGCAGTGCCGTGTGGGCTCCTCCGAAGAAGAGCGGGCCCTCGAGGCGGTAGGCCACGATGCGCTCGTCGAGCAGCGCCCGTTCCTCGAGGCCGTGCTCGCCCGGGTGGGCCCGCTCGGTACCCCCGCGCGGGCGGTCGACGTCGGCGAGGTCCTCCTCGCGCAGGGCCGTGGTGTTCGCGAGCTGACGCAGCGCCAGGGCGCCGGCGGTCACGATGCCGAGAACGACCGCGGTCGCGAGGTCGAGCACCACGGTGGCCAGGAAGGTCAGGGCGAGCACGAACGCGTCGCTGCGCGAGACGCGTACCAGCGCCCGCAGGCTCGACACCTCGACCATGCGCACCGCCGTGGCGATGAGCACGCCGGCCAGGGCCGCCAGGGGGATCCACCCCACGACCGGGGCGAGGGCGAGCACCACCACCAGCAGCACGACCGAGTGCACGACCGACGCCAGCCGGGACCTGGCCCCGGACCGCACGTTCACCGCGGTGCGGGCGATCGCGGCCGTCGCCGGGATGCCACCGAGCAGGGGGGACGCGAGGTTCGCCAGGCCCTGCCCGAAGAGCTCGCGGTCGGGGTCGTGGCGGGTAGACACGCTCATCGCGTCGGCGACGGTGGCCGAGAGCAGGCTCTCCAGCGCCGCCAGGGCCGCCACGGCCACGGCGGGCGCCACGAGTACCCGCAGCTCGTTCCACGTCACCGACGGCACGGTGAGGGTGAACAGGCGCGACGGCAGCGCACCGATCGTCGCCACCGGCAGGTCGGCCAGCCGGGTCACCACGGTGGCGGCCACGACGGCGAGGAGGGCGACGGGCACCGCGGGTCGCAGCCGCGAGCCGAGCAGGATCACCACGGCGACGCCGGCGCTGAGGGCGAGCGCGACCGGGTCCGGTGCCGAGAACCAGTCGAGGACGGCAGCCACGGCCGAGACGACGACGTGCTCGTGCTCGCCGGTGCTGCCGAGCGCGGTGGGCACCTGCTGGAGCGCGATCAGCGCCGCGATGCCGAGCGTGAACCCCTCGATCACCGGCAACGGGATGAAGCGCACGTAGCGCCCCGCCCCGGCCAGGCCCATGGCGACGAGGAACACCCCGGCCATCAGCGCCACCACCGCCACGCCACTCGCGCCGTGCGCGGCCACGATCGGCACGAGGACCACGGTCATCGCACCGGTCGGTCCCGAGACCTGCACGTGGCTGCCCCCGAACAGCGCGGCCACGACCCCGGCGACGACGGCCGTGACCAGGCCGGCGGTGGCTCCGAGACCGGATGCGATGCCGAACGCCAGGGCCAGTGGCAGGGCCACCACCCCGACGGTGATGCCGGCGACCACGTCGCCGCGGGGGGTGCGCAGCATCGCGCGCAGGTCGGCGCTGCGCGGCCGCACGGCATCGAGCCGGGTGCGCAGCAGGTGCAGCACCTCGGTGCCGGAGGGGGTCGTGCTCATCGTGGGGCACCGGTGGGCGTGATGTCGTCGACCAGCCCGCCCTGGCCGGCGCTCTTGGTCTCCAGGATGGCGCGGGCGCTCGCCAGCAGGTCGTGCACCTCGGGCAGGGCCAGGGAGTAGACGACCTCGCCCCCCTCGCGACGCTGCGTCACGAGCCCCGCCAGCCGCAGCACGGCGAGCTGGTGCGAGAGGTTCGGCGCCTCGACGTGGATGGCCGAGCGCATCTCGTGCACCGGCCGGTCTCGCTCGGCGAGCAGCTCGAGCACCCGGATCCGCACGGGGTGCCCGATGGTGCGGAAGAACTCGGCCTTGGCCTGGTAGAGCGGAACGGGCACGTCGCCTCCTTGCAGAGTTGCAGAACTCTGCAAGTATGCCGCATCGTCCCCCTGCTGACAGACCGCTGCGGACGCGCCATGCTCGAGGTGGAGGTGCGTCATGCTCGAGGGTCGCTCGATCCGGCTCAGGCTGGTCCGGGAGGACGACCTGCCGACCCTCCAGGCGTTCGACGAGGACATCGCCAACCGCGGCGACTTCTACCCCCTCGGTGTGGTGGCGCTGCCGACGCTCGCCGCCCGGTACGCCGAGTCGGGGCTCTGGCGCCCCTCGGAAGGGCTGCTCCTGATCACCGACCACGGTGGCGAGCTCCTCGGCCACATCGAGTTCTTCGAGACCGTCGGCTACCTCGACGAGCTGGAGCTGTCCTACCTCCTCTACTCGGCCGAGCGCCGCGGCCGAGGTGTCGCGACCGAGGCGGTCGGCCTGCTCACCGGCTACCTCTTCGACCGGACCAAGGTCAACCGGATCCGGCTGGTGATCCACCCGGAGAACACGGCCTCACGACGGGTGGCCGAGAAGGCGGGCTACACGCTCGAGGGTGTCGCCCGGGGCGCGTGGTACCACCGCGGCCACCACCACGACGTCGAGGTCTGGGCGATGCTGCGCGCCGAGCACCGGCCCGACGGCGCAGGCCGCGATTCCGCGCAGCCCGACCCCCGGCTTACCCTTGACCCGCCATGACTGCACCCAGGACCTACGACGTGCGCACCCACGGGTGCCAGATGAACGTCCACGACTCAGAGCGCCTCGCCGGGCTGCTCGAGACCGCCGGCTACGTCGACCTCGCGAGCATCGCGCCGGCGCGGCGTCCGGACGTCGCCGACGTCGTGGTCTTCAACACCTGCGCGGTGCGCGAGAACGCCGACAACAAGCTCTACGGCAACCTGGGACAGCTGCGCCCGGCCAAGACCGCCAACCCCGACCTGCAGATCGCCGTCGGGGGCTGCCTGGCCCAGAAGGACCGCGCGACCATCGTCGAGCGTGCACCCTGGGTCGACGTCGTCTTCGGCACCCACAACATCGGAAGCCTGCCGGCCCTGCTCGACCGCGCCCGCCACAACAAGCGCGCCGAGGTCGAGATCCTGGAGTCGCTCGAGACGTTCCCGTCGACCCTGCCGACCCGGCGCGACTCGGCGTTCGCCGGCTGGGTGTCGATCTCGGTGGGCTGCAACAACACCTGCACCTTCTGCATCGTCCCGAGCCTGCGTGGCAAGGAGCAGGACCGCAGGCCGGGCGAGGTCCTCGCGGAGGTCGAGGCGCTCGTGGCGCAGGGCGTCGTCGAGATCACCCTGCTCGGCCAGAACGTCAACACCTACGGCGTCGAGTTCGGGGACAAGCTCGCCTTCGGCAAGCTGTTGCGCGCGTGCGGTGAGGTCGAGGGCCTGGAGCGGGTGCGCTTCACCAGCCCCCACCCGGCCGCCTTCACCGACGACGTCATCGCGGCGATGGCCCAGACGCCCACCGTGATGCCGAGCCTGCACATGCCGCTCCAGTCGGGCTCGGACCGGGTGCTCAAGGCGATGCGCCGTTCCTACCGCAGCGAGAAGTTCCTCGGCATCATCGACAAGGTGCGGACCGCCATCCCGGAGGCCGCGATCACCACCGACCTCATCGTCGGCTTCCCCGGGGAGACCGAGGAGGACTTCGCCGAGACGTTGCGGGTCGTCGAGGCCTCACGGTTCTCCAGCGCCTTCACCTTCCAGTACTCCATCCGCGCCGGCACCCCCGCCGCGACGATGGCCGACCAGGTGCCCAAGGCCGTGGTCCAGGAGCGTTTCGAGCGGCTCATCGAGCTGCAGGAGCGGGTGTCCTGGGCCGAGAACCGCACCGTCGAGGGCCGCGAGGTCGAGGTGCTCGTCGCGCCCGGCGAGGGTCGCAAGGACGGTGCCACCGCCCGGATGTCGGGGCGGGCCCGCGACAACCGGCTCGTCCACTTCGCGGTGCCGGACGGCGCCGAGCGCCCGCGTCCGGGTGACGTGGTCACCGTGGGCGTCACCTACGGCGCGCCGCACCACCTCGTCGCCGACAGCGGGGTGAACGGCGGGGCGTATGCGGTGCGCCGCACCGCGGGAGGCGACGCGTGGGCCGCGCTGCAGGACGCACCCGTTCCCGGCAAGCCGGCCGTGTCGCTGGGACTGCCGTCGATCGGTCGACCGGCACAGGCGGACACCGCGGCTCCCGCCTGCTCGGCGTGACTCAGCCCAGGAAGAACGCAGCGGCCGCGCCCAGCGCGAGCACGACGGTCGCGGCGAGCCCGGCGACGTAGGGGTTGCGCTTCTCCTTGTGGTTCGGCTGGTGCTTGTCCCTGCGGGGGGAGTTGGCAGCGGCGTACAGCGGGGTGGGGTCGAACGGCTCGAGGTTGAGCGGGGGGAGTCCGGATCGGGCGTGGGACACGGGTTCTTCCCTTTCGGCAGGGGGAGAGGAGTTCCCCAAGGCTAGGGAGCGGCCGAACGCCAGGTCAGCAGAACGGGACGACGCTGGCCGAACGGCCGAGGCCCCTGACCGATCGGTCAGGGGCCCCGGTCGCGTCGTCGGAGGCTCAGGGCGCGCCGATGGCCCCGTCGGCCTTCACCTGCGCCTGGTCGACGTGCTCCGCGTACTTGCCACCAGTGGCGCTGTCGACGGTATCGCCGCCGCGCTCGATGGCCTGGTCGCTGAGCTGCTCGACCTGGTCGGGGTGGTCCTCGGCCAGCTGCTGAAGCTTCTCCTTGGCGCTGTCCAGAAAACTCATGTGGCCTCCTCTCGCTCGGGAACGGGGCTCCCCCTCGGGGGAGTCCTTCCAGTGGACACCACGACCGGCCGCGGCGCCACCCCTTTCGAGGGCCGGTCGCCCGCGCACTAGGCAGGTGCGAGCCAGGTGTGCACGAGCGGCACCACCGACGCGCCCTCACCGCTCGCGGCCGCGACGCGCTTCATCGAGCCGGCCCTGACGTCACCCGCGGCGAAGACGCCGGGCACCGTCGTCTCGAGGTTGGCGGGAGGCAGGCCGTCGACCCACCAACGGGTCGGGATGTCGCGCCCGGTGAGCACGAAGCCGCGCTCGTCGCGCACCACCGACGGCGGCAGCCAGTCGCAGTGCGGTTCCGCGCCCAGCAGCAGGAACAGCCCTCGGCACGGGCGCGTCGACTCCTCGCCGGTGCGGGTGTCGCGCACCCGGATCCGTTCGAGGCGGCCGTCGCCGCCGCCGTCGACGACCTCGGAGCGGGGCAGCACCGTGATGCGCGGGTTGTGCGAGATCTCGTCGACGAGGTAGGACGACATGGTCTCCTCCAGCCCGTCACGCCGCACCAGGACGACCACCGACTCCGCGAAGCGCGCCAGGTGGATGGCGGCCTGCCCGGCCGAGTTCCCGCCCCCGACGACCACCACGTCGTAGCCCTCCATCTCGCGGGCGGCGGTCATCGCGCTGCCGTAGAAGACGCCGAGCCCGACGAACGCCTCGACCGAGGGCACCCCCAGCTTGCGGTAGGTGACCCCGGTCGACACGACGACCGCGCGGGCGCGAACGGCGCCACCGTCGGTGCGCACCACGAACGGCTGCCCGTCCGCGCCCGGCTCGAGCGCCGTGACGGACCACCCGGTGAAGAAGCGGGTGCCGAAGCGGATCGCCTGGTTGCGGGCACGCTGGGCCAGTCGCATTCCCGAGATCCCACGGGGGAAGCCGAGGTAGTTGCGGATCATCGACGACGTCCCGGCCTGCCCGCCGACGGCCTCCGACTCGAGCACGACGGTCGTCAGCCCCTCCGACGACGCGTACACCGCGGCGGCCAGGCCCGCGGGCCCGGCGCCGACCACGGCGAGGTCGACCACGGCATCCAGCTCGATGTCGGTGGGGGTACCGAAGACGCGCACGGCCACGTCACGAACGCTGGTGGGCGAGAAGATCTCACGGTCGACGGCCTCCACGACGGGGAACGACGCGCCGGCGCCGGCGCGCGCGAGCACGTCACGACCCTGGTCGCTGTCGGGTGGGTAGGTGCCGTTCGGCATGCCCATCCGGTCGAGGAGGTCGCGGATGGCCAGGGTCAGCGCGTCGGGGGTGGGGGTGATGATGCGCACCGTCTCGACCTCGGGCCTCGCGACCGTGGAGCCCCAGTCCGAGAGCAGCTCGCACACCGCGGTGTGGAACTCCTCGTCGCGCACTCCACGCGGCATGAGGAGGAAGGCGTCGTACTTGCCCGTGGCCAGCCCGCTGCGCAGGGCGGAGGCGTCGGCGAGGAAGTGCGACCAGTGCGCGGCGACGAGCCGCCGGGCGGTCGGCACCACGGTGCGCCAGCGCGCGAAGGCCTCGAGCACGTGGCAGCCGGGCAGCTGCGACTCCGAGACGAACATGGCGACCTGACCGCCGGACGCGACGACTCGGCGCGCCGCGTCCTCGGCCTCGTCGACGGAGGTGGTGGTCAGCACGTCGTAGTCGCGCAGGTAGCGCCCGAACTCGCCGGTGAGGCCCGCGGCGTGCTCGGGGGCAACGAGAACGATGGCGGGGTTCATCGCACGATCGTAGGAGGGTCGGGGCCGTCGCGTCCCCGTCCGGAGTCTCCCGCTGCCTCTGCCAGAATCTCCCGCATGGCCATCCGACCCGTCGTCATCACCGGAGAACCCGTCCTGCACCAGCGCGCCAAGCCCGTGGAGGTCATCGACGACGACATCCGCGAGCTCGTCGCCGACATGTTCGAGACGATGGATGCCGCCCGTGGCGTCGGCCTCGCCGCTCCCCAGGTCGGCGTCGGGCTGCGGATCTTCACCTGGCAGCTGACCAACGACGACGGCATCCCACCCCGCGGTGCCGTCCTCAACCCCTACCTCACCTCGGCCAAACCGGTGGTCGGTGACCCCGACCCCAACGAGGAGGTCGAGGGCTGCCTGTCGGTTCCGGGGGAGTCGTTCCCGCTGCGCCGCGGCGAGACGGCCACCCTCACCGGGCAGGACATCGACGGCAGCGAGATCCGCTACGAGGCCACCGGCTGGTTCGCGCGGATGCTGCAGCACGAGTACGACCACCTCAACGGCTTCCTCTACGTCGACCGGCTCACCGGCAAGTGGGCGCGCAAGGCCCGCAAGGCCGTGAAGGGCTACGGCTGGGGCGTGCCCGGCCTGTCGTGGATGCCGGGCGAGGACCGCGACCCGTTCGGCCACGACGACGAGACGCCCGAGGACGAGCGCAGCGACTGACGTGGACAGCACCGACCTCGAGGCGATCCTGCGCGCGTCGGGCCCGCCCGCCGCAGGCGTCGTCGTCGGGGTCGTCGGCCCCACCGCCACCGGCAAGTCCGACCTGGCGATCGCGCTCTGCCTGCGGCTGGGCGGTGAGGTCGTGGGCGCCGACGCCTCGCAGCTCTACCGCGGCATGGACATCGGTACGGCGAAGGTGCCGCTCGAGGAACGCGACGGCATCCCGCACCACCAGCTCGACGTGCTCGACGTGACCGAGGAGGCCAGCGTCGCCGCGTACCAGGGCGGCGCCCGGGCGGACATCGACTCGGTGCTGGCGCGCGGTGCCCTGCCGGTGGTCGCCGGTGGCTCCGGGCTCTACGTGCGGGCGGCGCTCGACCGGCTCGAGATCCCCCCGACCGACCCGCAGGTGCGCGCGGCGCTGCTGGAGCGCCTCGACCACGAAGGCATCGCTGCCCTGCTCGCCGAGCTGCGGGTGGCGGACCCACGGGCTGCCGACGCGATCGAGCCGAACAACGGCCGGCGGGTGGTGCGAGCCCTGGAGGTGATCGCCCTGACCGGGCGACCGTTCAGCGCGACGATGCCCACCCGTGAGTTCGTGCGCCCGACCGTGCTCGTCGGCCTGCGCACCGACCGGGAGGCGCTCGACGTCAGGGTCGACCGCCGGGCTCGGCGGATGTTCGACGCGGGGCTGGTCGAGGAGACCCGTGGCCTGGTCGACCTCGGGCTGAGAGAGGGGCGCACCGCCAGCCGGGCCGTGGGCTATGCCCAGGCGCTGGCCGTCATCGACGGCACCATCACGGTGGAGGAAGCCGTCGCCGAGACCGCGCGGCGCACCCGCCGCCTCGTGCGCCGGCAGGAGTCGTGGTTCGGCGCCGACCCGCGGGTCACCTGGTTCGACCCCGTCGCAGGTCCGTGGGACCACCTCGTCGACCGCGTCGTCGACCACGTGACCCACAATGGTGCGCATGGCTGATCGGCTGACCTTCACGAAGGGACACGGCACGGAGAACGACTTCGTCCTGGTGCCCGACCTCGACGGCGTCCTCGGCCTCACGGCCGCTCGGGCGGCCGCGCTGGCCGACCGGCGCGCCGGCATCGGTGGCGACGGCGTCATCCGGGTGACCCCGGCCGACCTCGCCGACGACCCCGCGATTCGGGCCCAGGCCGGCTCGGCCACGTGGTTCATGGACTACCGCAACGCCGACGGCAGCCTGTCCGAGATGTGCGGCAACGGCACCCGCGTGTTCGCCGCGTACCTGCGTCGGGAAGGGCTCGAGACCGCCGACGAGTTCGCCATCGCCACGCGAGCGGGGGTCAAGCAGGTGCGCGCCGACGGTGACGGGTTCGCCGTCGACCTCGGCCCGTGGCGGCTCACCGACCCCGACACGGCCGAGCGCGACGGCTTCGACGCGCTGGTGCACCTCGACGACGACGGGGACCCGTGCTCGGCGCTGCGCGTCGACCTCGGCAACCCGCACACGGTCGTCGCCCTCCCGGAGGCCCTCGACCTCGAGGGACTCGACCTCACCCGCGCCCCGGTGGTGCGCCCCGAGCCCGAGCACGGCACCAACGTCGAGCTCGTGCGCCCGATGGGGCCCGGTCACATCGCCATGCGCGTGCACGAGCGTGGTGTCGGCGAGACCCGGTCCTGCGGCACGGGGGCCTGCGCGGCCGCCATCGCCACGAGCTTCTGGGCCGGCTCGCTCGACACGGGGGCCACCTGGCTGGTCGACGTGCCCGGCGGTCGGCTGACGGTGAGGCTGCTGCCCGGCCACGGCGTCGAGCTCGCCGGCCCCGCCGTCCTGGTTGCTGACGGGGTCGTGGACCTCTCGCTCCTGCCGGTGTGACCCACGGCACACGCTGACCTCGGTCAGGGCTCGGTTGCGGCTCGGTTGCCGCTTGGTTGCTGCTCAGGTGTCACACCAGTCACATTCGTCACACCTGTCCCTAGAGAGTTGTTCTGACCCATCAGTCACGCGATGTCCTCCCCCGAAGGGACTAGGCGTGGTCCCGCTTTTGTCTCGACGACAGCGCCAAAAGTCGGCAGGGCGGCGTCCGAACAACCGATTCCGAAGTAGTGCGTCGATGCGGCAATCTTTTCCGTAGCCGCAGGAAACACGTTCCGGCGGATCAACGTGCAGGGGAAGGTACTACCGAAATGCGTAAGTTCTCGAAGAAGCAGATCGTCGTCACCGGCGCCGTCGCCGCCGTCCTCGTGGGCACCGGCACCGCCGCGTTCGCCTACTGGACCAGCCAGGGCACCGGCTCCGGCTCGGCCACCACCGCCGCCGAGGCGACGACCCTCGTCGTCGAGCAGACCACCGAGGTCACCGACATGTTCCCCGGCGACAAGGCGCAGGACCTGGTCGTCAAGGTCACCAACCCCGGCCCGAACATGGTCCAGGTCGCCGGCGTCAGCGTCGTGCCCACCGTCAAGATGGCCGAGGGCGCCAAGGGCATCTGCGACCCGAGCGACTACCAGGTCAACGGCAAGCAGCTGCCGGCCGAGGGCATCGTCTCCCTCAACTGGAAGGCCGTCGAGCTCGACGCCGAGGCCAACCAGGACTCGACCAACACCGTGCAGTTCTTCAACAAGGGCGAGAACCAGGACGCCTGCAAGGGCGCGACGCTCGTCTTCTCCTACACCGCCCAGTGAGCTCCCACCACTGACCATTCCCGGACCGGGTAGCCGGCCGACCACAGGGGACCACGATGAACGTACGAGCTCTGATCCGGGCAGCCGCTGCCCCGGTCCTGCTCGACACGCTCCTCGTGGTCGCCGTGGCCGGCCGGCTTCCCGGCTTCCCGGCATCGGCGACGAACCGATGACCCGGGGTCCGAGGCCGCGCCTCTCGCACGTCGCGTTCGTCGCCGTCGTCGCCGTCCTCGCGGTGGGTGTCCTCGCCGCCACCACCGCCTACGCCTTCTGGTCATCGACCGGGACGGGAACCGGCTCGGCCTCCACCGGCTCGGTGGTCGCCCTGACGACGACGGCCTCGACGCCGTCAGGTGCCACCCTGGTGCCCACCGGGTCCGCCGCGCTCGTCATCACCGTCACCAACCCCAACCCGATGCCGGTCGTCGTCACGAGCGTGCAGCTCGACCCGGATCGGGACGTCCAGGTCTCCGGAGGTGCCGGCGCCTGCGTCGCACCCCCGCTCACCGTCGAGGCGACGACGAGCCTCTCGCTGGCCGCCGACTCCACCACGACGGTCACCGTGCCGGCCGCGGTGACCCTCGGCGCGTCGGCCGCCTCCGGCTGCCAGGGTGCCACCTTCACCATCCCCGTCACCCTCTCGGGGGGCACCTCATGACCCCCCGCCTCCACCTGCGCCGGCCGGGCCTGACCGCTGCCATCGTGGCGGCCGTCGCGGTGCTCCTCGCGGCGCCGGCCTGGGCGCTGTTCTCGGTGCTGTCCACCGACGCCACGGGAACCACGGCCGCAGCCGTGCTCGGCACGCCGGGCGTGACCACCGCAGGAGTGACCGCGACCAGCGTGACCTTCACCATCGCCGCACCCGCGAGCGGCCCGACGCCCACCGCCTACCGGGTGGCCCGCACCACTCCGACCGCCGCTTCGTCGGTCTGCACCGTCTCGGGCTCGTCCGGCTCGTGCACCGACTCCGCACCGGTCGCCGGCACGACGAACACGTACGCGGTGTACGCGCGGCTCACCGGGACGACCTGGGAGTCGCCGAGCCCCCGCACCGTCACGGTGGTCGTCCCCGCCCTCGACCCCAACGCGCCGGTGACCGTCGCCCACGCCTCGCCCGCGCCCGACGCCGCCGGCTGGAACAGCACCGCCGTGACCGTCACCCTCTCGGCCACCGACGTCTCGGGGGTCGCCAACACCTACTACACGAGCAACGGCAGCACCCCGACGACCGCGTCGACCCGGTACGCCGGGCCGTTCACCGTGTCCTCCACGGCCACGGTGCGCTTCTTCTCCGTCGACACCCGTGGCAACGCGGAGACCCCGGTCTCACTTGCCCTGAAGATCGACGCCGCGGCCCCGAACGGCTCCGTCACGGCCCCGTCCTCCGGTGCCGTCGTCAGCGGCACGGTGACCGTGAGCGGCACCTCGGCCGACACCGGTGGCTCCGGCCTCGCGGGTGTGCAGCCCCAGGTCCAGCAGGGCAGCGGCGCCTGGACGAATCTCGGCAGCGCCATCACCACCGGCGCCTCCACGTGGTCGACGTCCTGGGCCACCACGGGCCTGGCCAACGGGGCGTACACCCTGCGGGCGCTGGGCACCGACGTCGCCGGCACCACGACGACCACCGCCGCGGTGCCCGTGACGGTGCAGAACGTCACGCTCACCGTCACGGCCCCGGCGACCGCCGTCGCCGGCACGTCGTTCACCGTGACGATCCGCACCGTCTCCACCGTCTCCGGCACCAAGGCCGTGGCGGTGACCGGGCTGCAGTCGAGCCCCGACGGCACCTCGCCGACGCTGCGGACGAGCGCCTCCTTCAGCAGCGGGGTCGCGACCATCTCCCTGACCGCGACACGGTCCGGCCCGCAGTCCATCACCGTCGTGACGACGTCCGACGGCAGCCAGGGCACGAGCGCCCCGGTCGTGGTCGCCCCGAGGGCGCAGGGCCAGCTCTACTTCACCTCGTGCTCCGGGTCGAGCGTGAGCTGCCCCGCGAACTCGAAGACCGCGAGCACCCGCGTCCCGCGGTCCGCCAACGTCACCTTCGTCATCGCCCGCCGTGCGACCGACCAGTACGGCAACAGCCTGCTCGAGGCCCCGGTCACCGTCACGCTCAAGCCGTCGAGCGGGACCATGTCCAGCACGACCCTCACGCTCGGCGCCGGTGTCGCGACCTCGGGGACACTGACCTACACCCCGCCGAACTCCTCCACGACGAGGACGATCGACGCCACGGGGACGACGACCGGGGTCGCCACCGCCTCGGCCCGGCTCACGGTCAGGTTCAACTGAGCCAGGTCACCGCGCCGCGCGCGCCAGTTCGGCCCTGACGTCGCGGCCGACGAACTCCACGAAGCCCTCGAGGTCGGGCTCGTCCTCGGTCGGCTGGAGCACCACGCTCGTGGCGCCGATCTCCGCGAGGCGGCGCACGGCATCCGCCACGGCCCGGGCGTCGCCCACGACACCGCGCCCCGCAGCCCCGTCGGCGCGGTCCCAGCGGCGCAGCTCGTCGGCGAGGCGCTGCTCGGATCCTGGCCCGGTCGCCGCCATCAGGTGCGTGATGACCGGCATCGGGCCTGCGGCCGCGCCCCGGGCGGCCACCCAGCCGGTGCGCGCGGCGGCCACCGAGTCGGTGAGCTCGGCCTCGGACGTCACCGAGCCGATCAGGATGCCGTCGCCGACCTCCCCGGCGAGCGCGAGGGTCCGCGGCCCGGTACCCCCGACCAGCAGGGGTGTGCCGGGCTCGGGCGGCCAGTCGAGCCGCACCCGGTCGAGGGTGACGTAGCGCCCGGAGACGGTGACCTCCCGCCCGTCGAGCAGTGCGCGCAACGCCTCGGCGTACTCGCGCAGCAGGGTCAACGGCGAGGCGGCCCGGGCGCCCACCTGGCCCATCCAGTCCTGCACGCCGTGCCCGATGCCGGGCAGTAGGCGGCCGGGAAAGAGCCGGTGCAGGGTCGCGAGCTCCATGGCCAACAGGGCGACGTTGCGCAGCGGCACCGGAGCCAGGCCGATACCGACCCGCACCCGCTCGGTCCAGGCCAGTGCCGCCCCTGCCGCCGCGACCGAGCTCTCCTTGAAGCAGTCCTCCCACAGCCACAGCTCGTCCAGGTGCCGGTCGGCGGCAGCCGCGAGCGGTCGCAGTGCCTCCGGCGGCAGGGTGGGAACCAGCACCACACCGAGTGCGGGGGTCGTGGACGCGGTCATGGCTGCCTCACCTCGAGCACCCGGAAGCCCTTGCTCGACGTCAGCCGGGTGCACGGCATCGCGAGCTCGCCCTGGATCCACGTCTGCAGGCTGTCCGAGCCGAGGTTGCGCTGCACGACGAGGTGGGCGACACCGTCGGGGGTCAGCCGGGGGAGCCAGGCGCGCAGCAGGTCGTGCAGCGCCGCCTTCCCGACCCGGATCGGGGGGTTGGACCGGACGAGGTCGAACCGCGCGTCATCAGGGATGCCGTCCGCGGTGGTCGCGCGCACGCCCCCGAGCCCCAGCGCCTCGGCGTTGCGCCGGGTGAGGTCGAGCGCCCGCTCGTTGACGTCGAGCGCCCAGACGGTGGCGGCGGGCGAGCGCAGGGCCAGGGCCAGCGCGACGGGTCCCCAGCCGCAGCCCAGGTCGAGGAAGGTCCCGGTGGCCGGGGGAGCGGGGGCCTCGTCGAGGAGCACGGCGGTGCCCTTGTCCAGCCCGCCCGGCGAGAAGATGCCCGGCGCGACCTCGACCTCGACGTCGCGCCCGGCCAGCCGCACGCGCACTCGCCGGCGCTCGTCGGCACTCGCCGGGGCGGCCGTGAAGTAGTGGTCGTGCTCGCTCATCACGGGCCACGCTAGCGGCGTCCGGAAGAAACGGTTCGCCCCCCGGCGTTGCGCGGTGAGACCCTAGGGAGAACATGACTGCCAAGAACATCCTCTCCGGGCGGGCCGAAGCGCTCGCCGACGACGCCACCTTCGACGACTCCGGTTTCGTGCTGGACGACGACGCCTCCTTCGACGGCGACCAGCTCGACCGCGAGGAGCGCGCCTCGCTGCGCCGTGTCGCCGGGCTGTCCACCGAGCTCGA
>DASQEZ010000073.1:0-4074 GCA_035633415.1 Ornithinibacter sp.
GCCACGGCCTTGGCGTTGACGTCGTCCGTTATCACCACGCCGTCGTAGCCGAGGTCGCCGCGCAGGAGGTCGGTGACTATCGGCGCCGAGAACATCGCGGGCACCTTCGGGTCGAGCTTGCTGTAGCGGGCCGAGCCCACCATCACCAGGCCCGCCCCGGCCTTCACCCCCGCGCTGAACGGCTTCAGGAACGGGTCGTCGGCGTCGGTGACGTCGTCGGTGATGCCGGTGCTGCTGAAGTCGGTGTTGTTGCGGATCCGGCCCAGCCCCGGGAAGTGCTTCACGGTGCCCTCGACACCCCCTGCCAGCATCCCCTCGAGGAACGCCGTCGACGCCCGCTCGACCGTCTCGGGGTCGGAGCCGTACTGCCGCCCCCAGCGGCCGATCGGCTCGTTCGCCCGGCCGATGTCGGCCGGCACGGTGTCGGTGACCGGGGCGAGGTTGACGTTCACTCCCGCGGCTGCGAGCTCGCGCGCCCACCCGGTCGCGGCCTTGGTGAGCGCCGCGGACGACATCTCGGCCTGCCTCTTGGCCGACGGGGGGCGGGTGAACCCCTCGCCGCGCAGCTGGTGCACCTCGCCGCCCTCCTGGTCGGCGGCGATGAGCAGGCCGACGTCGCCGGTGCTGGTGGCCGACGCCAGCCCCTGGAGGTGCTCCGAGGTGCGGCTGACCTTGTCCGCGCCGTCCCACCCGCCGAGGTAGATCACGTTGCCGACGTGCGACGACGCCACGAGGTCGTCGAGCGAGCGCAGCGACGCGTTGGTGTCGAACCCGACCATGAGCAGCTGGCCGAGCTGCTGCTCCGGCGTCAGCGACTCCATGGTCGAGGTCACGCAGGCCGTCGCGGCATCGGCGGTGCGGGTGGGAGAGGGGGACGGCGTGGTCGGCGTGGCGCTCGACGTCGCCGGCGACGGGCTCGCGGCGGTGGTCCCGGTGGCGGCGGGGTCTCCGGCGCACCCGGCGAGCGGCACCGCCAGCAGGGCCGCGGTCGCGCAGGTCGTCACCGCCAGGCGGCGGGTCGTCGGGGGTCGAGGCGTCGCGAAGAGCACCCGACGACGGTACGTGACCGCCCCGCCAACGACCGAATGCCGCGGGATCCGCCAGAATCGACCCCATGCCGAGCATCCCCGTCGTCCTCGACGTCGACACCGGGGTCGACGACGCCTGTGCCCTGCTCCTCGCGGCCCTGCACCCGGGGCTCGACCTGCGCGCGGTCACCTGCGTGGGCGGTAACGCCCCGCTCGTCGACGTCGTGCGCAACACGCTCGTCGTGCTCGAGACGGCCGGCCGGGCCGACGTCCCGGTCGGCGTCGGCGCCGCACGCCCCCTGCTCGAGGAACCGGTCGACGCGCGCCACGTGCACGGCGGCGACGGGATGGCCGACCTCGGGATGCCGCCCCCCACCCTGCGCCCCGACCCGCGGCCGGCCATCGACCTCCTGCGCGACACCATCGACGCCGCGGCGTCCGCCGGTGAGCCGGTGACGGTCGTTCCCCTGGCACCGATGACCAACCTCGCGCTGCTGGCCCGCGTGCACCCGCAGGCGTTCGGCCGGATCGGACGGATCGTCTTCATGGGCGGCGGCGTCGAGATCAGCAACGCCACCGCGGCGGCCGAGTTCAACGTCTTCCACGACCCCGAGGCTGCCGCCATCGTGCTGGCCGCCTGCTCCGAGCACGACGTGCCGGTGACCATGTACGGCCTCGACGTCTTCTACGACCCGCTCGTCACCGACGTCCAGGTCGCCGACCTGCGCGAGCTCGACACCCCGGTCGCCCACCTCGCCGCCGGGCTCATCTCGTTCCACCACCGCCGGTTCGCGAACGCGGGGGCGACGATCGGCGACGCCGGGGCGGTCGGCATCCTGGTCGAGCCGGGTGCCGTGCGCACCGAGCGGCTGCCGGTGCGCATCGAGCTCGCCGGCACGTGGACCCGGGGCCGCACGGTCGTCGACCGCCGCGACTGGAGCGGCGACCTCGCCCACGACCCGCACGGGCTGGCCGCGACGATGGTCGACGTGGCCCTGACGATCGACGGGCCCCGGATCGCCGACCTGTGGGTGCGCACGGTGCGGGGGGAGGCGCGATGAACGGGCGGGTGCTCGTGCTCGGGTCCCTCAACGTCGACCTGGTGACCCGGGTCGAGCGGCATCCGCGCCCGGGGGAGACCGTGCTCGGCGACGGGCTGGAACAGCTCGCGGGGGGCAAGGGCGCCAACCAGGCGGTCGCGGCGGCCGCGGCCGGCGCCCGGGTCGCCATGGTCGGGTGCGTCGGCGACGACGCCGGCGGGTCGGCCTACCTGGCCCGGCTCGCCGCCCGGGGCATCGACACCACCGGGGTGCGCGTCTGCCCCGGCGTGCCGACCGGGCACGCGGTGGTCACCGTCTCCGACGACGGCGAGAACTCGATCGTGGTCATCCCCGGCGCCAACGACCGCCTCGACGAACGCGAGGTCGCCGCCGTCGACGCACTGCGCCCGGGCGACGTGCTCCTCGTGCAGCTCGAGGTACCCCGAGCGGTCGTCTGCACGGCGGTGCGGCGCGCGGCCGGCCGTGGTGCGCGGATCGTGCTCAACACCGCGCCGTATGCCGCCCTGCCGCCCGACGTCGTGGCTCTCGCCGACCCGGTGGTCGCCAACGAGCACGAGATGGCCGCGCTCGCCGAGGCCGGCGCCGAGCCGCGATCGCTGCTCGTGACGTTCGGCGCCAACGGGGCGGCCTGGGACGGGGTCACCGCCCCGGCCCACCCGGTCGCGGCGGCCGACGTCGTCGACACCACGGGGGCCGGTGACGCGTTCTGCGGCGCGCTCGCGGCATCCCTGGCTGCGGGAGCACAGCGCGAGGAGGCGCTGGACGCGGCCCTGGCGGCGGGGGCCGCGGCGGTCCGGCATCCGGGGGCCCAGCTCGACCCCACCCTCTGAGCCGGTGGGGCGCGCGAGGAGCTCAGGCGGGGTCGACGACCAGGACGACCTGCTGCCCGGCCACGCGGGTCAGGATGACGGTCGCCTGGGCGCCGTCGCCGGCCTTGCGGCCGATCCTCAGCTGGCGGCGCAGCTCGTCGTCGTCGAGCCGCACCCCACGCTTCTTGATCGTCAGCCCGGTGACGCCGCGCTGCTTGAGCCAGGCCCGCAGCGACTTCACGCCGAACGGCATCACCTCGCGCACGGCGTAGCGACGGGCGAAGGGCACGTCGACGTGGGCCTCGCTGACGACGTAGCCCAGCCCGGTGTCGACCTCGCTGCCGAGCGTCGCGGCGGTGACCGCGCCCAGCAGCCCGGCCTGGGTCACCGCGCGGTCGGGCTCGTAGAGCCACGGGCCGACGGCGCCGAGCGACTCGACGGTCGGGATCTGCGGCTCGGCCATCGTCTCGTCGACCTCGATCGGTGACCGGTCCGGGCCCAGGATGCGGGCGCTGCGGCCGGGGCGCTGCGCCAGCGGCCCCCACCAGACCGCGCACTCGAGCACGTCGCCGCCGTACGAGGTCCACTGCGCCTCGGTGCCCAGCGGGATGGCGTCGTGCGCCATCGAGGGCGAGAGCTTGGCCCCGGTGGCGGGCACCGCCGTGGCCACCTGGAGCACGAACTCCCACGTCGGCTGGATCTCGTCGAGCCGAAAGACCCGCTTGATCCGCCCGTGCCGACCGGTCAGCCCCGGCACCCGGCGGGCCGGGTCGAGCCACACGCCCACCCGCGAGCGCAGCGGGTCGCGCGGCGCCTCGAACTCCTCGGCCAGCCCCACCCGGGCCCGCGAGTCCGGCCACGGGCGCAGGTTGATGTCGGCGATGGCGGCGGTGACGGGGTCGATGTCGACCCCCTGCACGGTGACGCCGAGCGCCGACATCGCCACGGCATCCGACCCGATGCCGCAGCCGAGGTCGTGCACGGTGGCCAGCGAGGCGTTGTAGAACCGACCGGCGTGGGTCGCGGCGACCTCCAGGCGCGAGGCCTGCTCGAGCCCGTCGGCGGTGTAGAGCATGTCGTCGGCGAACTCGCCGAACTTGGCCACGGCCCGCGCCCGCAGCCGTTGCTGGGTGAGCAGCGCGGCGACGAAGCCGGGGTCGTGGCCCTGCTTGCGCA
>DASQEZ010000074.1:0-2512 GCA_035633415.1 Ornithinibacter sp.
CGTCCTCCTCGGGCTTGCAGCCTTCCTCATCACGGCAGCACTCCTGGTGCTCCTCTGGGTCCCGGGCCAGGTGATGAGAACACCGCTCGACGTCGACAGCACGACCCGCCTCACCGGCGAGGCCACGGCCCTTCCGACCGGTGGCGGCTCTCCGGTCAAGGCGGTCAGCCGCACGGTCGCGGACGGATCGGCATCCGACGGCTCGGTCATCGTCTTCGACACCTTCTCCTGCCTCATCAAGGACCCTGACGGCACCGCGCCCGACTGCGTCGACGACCAGGACCCCGGCAGCCGCCTCGTGACCGCGGGCACCGACCGGTTCGCGACCGACCGGACGACCGCGCTGGCCGTCAACGACGAGAAGTACGTCGGCGTCGGCGCCGAGCCGCACGACGGCCTGGTCAACAAGTTCCCCTTCGAGGTCGAGCAGAAGACCTACCCGTTCTGGGACGGCCTCGTCGGTCGCGCGGTCGACGCCACCTTCCAGGGCGAGGAGGAGATCGACGGTATCGCGGTCTACAAGTTCAACATCTCCCTCGTCGACGAGCCGGCCGAGATCAGCAGCGGCATCTCGGGCACCTACTCCGACGACAAGACGATGTGGGTCGACAAGGGCACCGGATCGATCATCGACCAGTCCGAGAAGCAGATCCGCAGGCTCGACAACGGCACCGCCGTGCTCGACCTCGAGATGAGCTTCACGGACGAGACGGTCGCGGCGAACGTCGAGGACGCCAAGGCCAACAACTCGCAGCTCTCCCTGGTCGGTGCGGCCCCGCCGATCCTGGGCATCCTGGGTCTCCTGGCGCTCGTCGGCGGCCTGTTCCTCACCTTCGCGGGCCGCAAGGACGCCACCGACGACGGAGCGGCGCCCACCGGGCGGCGCGCCAGGGCATCCGTCTGACACCACCTCGAGAGGGGCCCGGCCGACGGCCGGGCCCCTCTCGCGTGCCGGACGTGCCTGGCCCGGGGCCTACGGCCGGTCGGCGACGACGATCGCGGTGCCCGGCAGGATCGCCCCGCGCAGGGGCGACCACCCTCCCCAGGCCTGCTCGTTGCGCGCGGGCCACTCCGGCTCCACGAGGTCGACGAGGACCAGCCCGGCGGCCACCACCTGCCGCACGAGGTCGCCGAGGGTGCGGTGGTGCTCCGCGTAGGTCACCATCCCGGCCTCGCTCTCGACGTACGGCGTGCGGTCGAAGTACGACGACGTCGCCGTGAGCCCGCCCGGCCCGGGGTCGTCGGGAAAGGCCCAGCGCACGGGGTGCGACGTCGAGAACACGAACCGCCCACCCGGCCGCAGCACCCGAGCGGCCTCGGCCAGCACCGCACCGCTGTCGGCGACGAACGGCACCACGCCGTAGGCCGTGAACACGCGGTCCACGCTCGCGTCGCCCAGCGGCAGCGCCAGGCCGTCGCACTGGAGGAGGGGGAGCGGGCGCGGGTGCGCCGCGGATGCCGGGCGGCCGGCATCCGCCGCGGCCGCCTCGATGGTGGCCGCGGTGCGCAGCATCCCCATCGACAGGTCGCTGGCGACCACTCGCACGTCGTGGTGCCGGGCCAGCCAGCGCGAGCACTGGGCGGCGCCGGCGCCGATCTCGAGGACCGTCATCCCGTCGCGCACGCCGAGCAGGTCGAGCTCGGCCTCGGTCCAGCCCTCGGGACCCCAGACGAAGTCGCTGTCGCCGAGGAAGGCGCCGTGCTCGGCGTAGTAGTCGTCGGCCTCGCCGTCCCACCAGGCCCGGTTGGCGGCCCGCGTCTCGTCGCCCCCGACCGGTCGGCGCGCGGCGTCCGAGCTCACCGCGTGACCTGCGGGGACGGCATCCGGGACGTTTTGCCCCGTGTGTGCGTGCACGAGTAGGCTGTGCGGGCACCCGTGTGGCTGCTTGCGGTCACGCGTGCGCTCGTACCCTTCCATCGAATCCATCTGTCCACATCGGAGTTCCTACTACATGACTGCCAGCACGGTCGAGACGACCGCCCCTCAGATCGCCATCAACGACATCGGCTCTGAGGAAGACCTCCTCGCCGCCATCGACGCGACGATCAAGCACTTCAACGACGGCGACATCGTCGCCGGTCGCATCGTCAAGGTGGACCGCGACGAGGTCCTGCTCGACATCGGCTACAAGACCGAGGGTGTCATCCCCTCGCGTGAGCTGTCGATCAAGCACGACGTCGACCCCAACGACGTCGTCTCCGTGGGCGACGAGGTCGAGGCCCTGGTCCTCCAGAAGGAGGACAAGGAGGGTCGTCTGATCCTGTCCAAGAAGCGTGCGCAGTACGAGCGCGCCTGGGGCACGATCGAGAAGATCAAGGAGGAGGACGGCGTCGTCACCGGCACCGTCATCGAGGTCGTCAAGGGTGGGCTCATCCTCGACATCGGCCTGCGTGGCTTCCTGCCCGCCTCCCTCGTCGAGATGCGCCGGGTCCGCGACCTCCAGCCCTACGTCGGCCGCGAGCTCGAGGCCAAGATCATCGAGCTGGACAAGAACCGCAACAACGTCGTGCT